>NZ_JAFGYL010000039.1:0-16801 GCF_017491835.1 Pseudomonas sp. 67(2021) | reverse complement strand
CCCCAACCCCAACCTTCTCCCCCACCAAAAAACTCCTCGGCGCGCCATCATTCAAACTCAATATCGCCACCGTCCCGCTCCCGCCCGCGATCACCCCGCTCACCTTGATATCCACCGGTGCGGTCTCATTGGAGAACCACTGCAACGCCGGGCTATCGCTCCTGGTCGCGAGCACTTGCGGGGCGGCTGCGGGGGTGTGGGATTCCGCCGATGTCAGCAGCAGCGACGACCACGTCGCGACGCCCACCAGGGCGGCGAGCAGTGCCAGGGCCTGGACGGTTTGCGCTGGGGTAATCCGTGCGGTGAATTTCATGGGTTGTCGCTCCTTGTTGTCCCTGTTGCCAGCCTACGCGGCAATTCTCTCCGTTTTATTTCACATGCCTTACATGTTCGCCGGGCACGATGGGGTGGGACGCCAAGGAGCGCGTGGGCGATGAGCAGGCAGCAGGGTTTTACGTTGATCGAGTTGATGGTGGTGCTGGTGATCATCGGGATTGCCAGTGCGGCGATCAGTTTGAGTATCAGGCCCGATCCGCTGCAGTTGTTGCGCAAGGATGCCGAGCGGATTGCGCAGTTGTTGCAGGTCGCGCAGGCGGAGGCTCGCGCGGATGGGCGGCCGATTGTGTGGGTGGCGGATGCCAAGGGGTTTCGCTTTGGTCGGCGTGGGGATGATGGCGTGGGGTTTGAGTCGTTCAAGGAGGATGCGCAGTTGCGCCCGCGTGCGTGGCAGAGCCCGAAGGTCGAGGTGCGTGTGGAGCCCCGGCAGACGGTGGTGCTGAATGCCGAGTGGATCAATCCGCCGTTGCGGCTGATTTTGTCGGATGGGGCCAATCGGCTGAGTGTGCTGCGCGATGGCAGTGGGCGGATCAGTATTCAATGAAGACTCAGCAAGGGTTCACTCTGATTGAGGTGATGGTCGCGATTCTGCTGATGGCGGTGGTGAGTCTGATTGCCTGGCGCGGGCTGGACAGTGTGACGCGGGCGGAGAGTCATTTGCAGGCGAGCAGTGAGCAGAGCGATGGGTTGTTGCGGGTGTTGAATCAGTTGCAGCGGGATGTGGACATGCGCGCGGGGGTGGAGTTGAGCGAGCCGCGCAAGGTCGGGGCTGAGGATGAGGCGCCGACCGCGCCGCCGGCGGTGACGGTGCGCAGTAGTGATAGCAAGGGGTTTCGGCTGGACATTATTCGTAGCGCGGCGGATCAGCCGGGGGCGTTGCAGCGGGTTCGGTGGTGGGTCAAGGGGGATACGTTGTATCGGGCGGTGGCTGAGGCGCGCAGTCGCTATCCGTTGCCGGCGCCTGGGAATGGGGTGGCGGTGTTGAATGAGGTGAGTGATGTGCAGGTGCGGGTTTGGGAGGTGGATAAGGGGTGGCGGCAGTTGAGCGGGAATCGGCGGGAGGATCCGTTGGGGTTGGAGATTAGTTTGAGTCGGCAGACGGCGCAGGGGGTTGAGCGGTATCGGCAGGTGATTGGGTTGTTGCAGTAATTTGGCGGTCACCAATCAAATGTGGGAGCGAGCCTGCTCGCGAACGCGGTGGGTCAGTCAATGTTGTTGCCACTGGTAGACCGCTTTCGCGAGCAGGCTCGCTCCCACAATTGGGTTGGGGGCGGTCAGTTGCAGGTTGGGTGGCTGTTAGGCCGTTATCGCTGGCAAGCCAGCTCCCACAGGGATCGAGTGCGACCGGAAGATATTGGTCAGCTGGTAGACCGCTTTCGCGAGCAGGCTCGCTCCCACAATTGGGTTGGGGGCGGTCAGTTGCAGGTTGGTTGGCTGTTAGGCCGTTATCGCTGGCAAGCCAGCTCCCACAGGGATCGAGTGCGACCGGAAGATATTGGTCAGTTGGGCAACCGCTTTCGCGAGCAGGCTCGCTCCCACAGGGGAGCTGTGTGTGGCAGGCAGTTAGCTGAGCACTACGACGCCACCGGGCAGTTCGGTGCATTTGACGCCGTAGGCGTCGCGGATCAGCAGGGCGACGCCGGCGAGTTGGTCGAGGTTGAAGCGGGCCTGGACGCGGCGTTGGCCGAGTTCGCGATTGAGCAGCAGGAGCATGCCGGGGCGGTAGCGGTTGATTTCGTCGATCATCTGGCTGAGGGTCTCGCCGTTGAACACCAGCACTTGTTGGCGCCAGTTCATTACGGCGGCGGTGTCGACGGTTTGCACGTTGCCGATTTGCCGTGCGTCGTAGGTGATTTGCTGGCCCGCTTCGAGGCGCAGGTTGCGGCCTTCGATGGCGATGTCGACCGCGCCGTCGAGGCAGGTCACGCAGACTTGCTGGTCGGTGTTGCGCAGGTTGAAGCGCGCCTGGCTGGCGCGCAACCACCCTGCTCCGGCCTGCATCGCCAGTGGCAGGCGTGCGGTTTGCACTTCGACTTCGCCGCTGACCAGTTCAAAGCCCTGCACGCCGTTTTCGACGCTGCGCTGGTTGATGCGGGTTTGGGTGTTGAGTTCGAGGCTGACGCCTTGCGCCGGTTCGACCCGGCGTTGCTGGCCGACTTCGGTGATGTAGTCGGCGCCCAACCCTTCGAAGCCGCCGGGAATCGTGCCGCGCACCAGCAGGAACGCGGCGGATGCGGCAATCGCGCCGCCGAGAAATGCCCGTCGACCGAAGCCGCGTCGGCCCTGCAACGCTTCGGCGGCCGGTTGCAGGTGATGCCATAGCCGCTTGGCTTCTTCGAAGGCCCGGGCATGTTCGCCGCTCTGCGCGCACCATTCGCGCAGGGCGCGGGCGTCGGCGACGGTGGCGCGGCCCGAGGTCAGCAGGATCAGCCAGTCTTGGGCTTCGCTGTGCAGGGACTCGGTGGCCGAAGGCTCGGCGGGTTTCAGTCGAAAGATGTTCAAACGCGCAAATTCTCAACGGATTAATCGGGTCACTATTCGCTAGACGGTTTTCCGGCCCCGCGACCGAACCGCTGAAACACTTTTCTTTCCAGTTTCGCTGCGCAGAAGCCCAGCGCGGCTTTGATTTCTTTCTCAACCATGCGCGTGGAAATGCCGAAACGCTGGGAGATTTCCAGGTGCGGCGCCTCTTCCAGCCGCGCGGCAATAAAGATCCGTCGACGCCGTGCGGGCAGTTCGTACAAGGCGCTGAGCAGCGCTTGCATCTCCTTTTGCCCGCCGACCACCCGCGCCGGGTCGAGGGCTTCGTCGCCCAGTTGCAGCAGTTCCTCGACTTCGGTGCCGGTGAGCAGGCGCGCATCGGCCTGACGGCGGTCGGCGGCGATGTTCAGGGCCATGCGATACAGGTAGGCGTTGGGCTTGAGCAGGTTTGGCGGGGTCTCCATGCGATCGACCCGCAGCCAGGTTTCGTGCAGCACGTCGTTGGCCAGGTCCTCGGAGCCGAGGCGGCGGCGCAGGCGCACGCGAAAATCCTCGTAGGAGCTGAGGAACAGCTGGCCCATCACGCTTTGTCCGGCGTCTTTCATCCCCCGGAAACTCCTTCCCATCTCGTGCATTCCATGCGTTTCCCTGACGACTCCGGTAACAACAGCAACGTGACCGGCTGGCGCAAAGCGCTGGGCGTCGGCCGATCGATTGTGAGGTTGCGAAAACTTTCCACCAGCGCGTTATCGCGCCGTACATCGCCGGTCGAAGTGACCAACCGGTTGTGCTGCACCACGCCGTCGCGCCCGACCCACACCTGCAACACCGCGCGATAACTGCCCGGCCGGGTCAGCGGCGAACCGCACAACTTGCGCTCGATCGCCGCTTGTACCGCCGTCGCGTAACTGCGGTTGACCGCGACAGCGGCCGGCGTGGTTTTGTCCGTCGGCACTGGCAGGTCTTCCACCTGCGCCGCTTGCAGGGTGAACGCGTCAGCGCGGGCATAGCGCGCCATCAACCCGGTGCCGCCGAGCAAATGACGCAAGGCGTCGGCGGCGGTGTATTCGCCATCCACGGCGAGGGAGCGGCGGCCCCGGCTCAACTGGCTGTCGACCAGCACGGCGACGCCCGTGGCGCGGCTGTATTGATCCAACGCCCGAGCGAGTTCCTGCGCCGGGATGTGCAAGGTCATGCGCATGTCCGCCGCTGCCGGATCAGCATTGGCCGCGCAGGTCAGCAGACCGAGCAGCCACCCCAGACCCGCGCGGCGCACAAGCGTCGCCGAGCGCTGAAGACTGATCCGCGAACTGCCTCGCTGCACGACTGGCGCACCCCTGAAAATCGCTATCCTGCGGGGCATTTATGACTCTGGTATGACGGGCGGTGCAAAAAAACCATCACGGGTTTTGCGCCGCGCTTGCACTAGACTCAAACCCAGAGCGGCCCAATCGGGCGGGCCAGGAGGCGGACATGAAAACGCGGTGGATGTGGGTCTTGCTGATGACGGTGGGTGCGGCGCAGGCGGAGGAGCCGCTGGGCTGTGTCGAGGTCACGGTCGGCGGTTACAAGGCGCCGAATTACGATTGCCTGAGCCAGCAGATGGGCAACAATCCCGACGGCGCGGCGGCGGCGCAGAAGAACATGGAAGGGTTGAATGTGCCGGTGCACAAGCGACCGCCGAATCAGGTAGGGCTGGCGACACCGGCGGCGACCAGTACGCGGATGGGCAACACGTTTGGCACCTCGGTGAAACCGCAGCGACCGCCGCAGTGAGGACTGATCGTTCCCACGCTCCTGCGTGGGAATGCAGCCCGGGACGCTCTGCGTCTCATTGGAACGCGGAGCGTCCCTTGAGGCATTCCCACGCGGAGCGTGGGAACGATCGGCGTGTACCTCTTCTTTCTCTCGTTTTGTTTTTACGACGCAACTCAATCACTCGGGGTCTGGCGGAAGCTGACGGCCAAGCGATTCCAGCTGTTGATGGTGCTGACCGCAACCGTCAAGTCCACCAGTTCACCTTCATCAAATTGCTCGCGCGCTTGCTGGTAAACGTCATCCGGCACGTGGCTTTCGGCCAACAGCGTCACCGCTTCGGCCCAGGCCAGCGCCGCGCGTTCGCGGGGGTTGAAGAAGTTGCTGTCGCGCCACACCGCGATCGCGTAAAGACGCCGATCGCTCTCCCCGGCCCGCCGCGCGTCCACCGAGTGCATGTCGGTGCAGAATGCGCAGCCGTTGAGTTGCGAAGCGCGGATCCGGATCAATTGCAGCAGCGGCGCTTCGATGCTCAGGTTGGCGGTCAGCGCCTCCATGGCAAGCATCGCTTTCATCGCCTTGGGCGACGCGTTGTAGTAATCCAGACGCAGGGACATGGCGCGGCTCTCGGCAGGCGGAATGATGAGCTCACGGTACGGGCTGTGCAGGCTGTGTTACAGCCCCAATTCCACGAATTTCGGCTACACCACTGCCCCCCTACTTTACGCGCTGATCGTTCCCACGCTCCGCGTGGGAATGCAGCCATGGACGCTCCGCGTCCACTGTGACGCAGAGCGTCACGGGAGGCGTTACCACGCGGAGCGTGGGAACGATCAGGTAACTGACCCGCCGCTTTCGCGAGCAAGCTCGCTCCCACAGGGACTTGCGCCAATTTGCGGTTTTTACTCCACGCAACTACTGCCAAAAGCCCAACAACGCTAATCTGACCGATACCTCACTCAACACCCGGGAGCCTCGTCGGTATGGAACTTCATGTCGTGATCAACGGCCGCAAGGATCTCGCCGGTCAGTTGTATCAGCAGTTGCGCGCGGCGATTGAATCCGGGCGACTGGCGGCGGGTACGCAGTTGCCGCCGAGCCGCTTGCTGGCCGAGCAATTGGGCATCTCGCGCAAGACCATTTCCGACACCTATGCGCAGCTGACCTACGAAAATTTCCTCACCGGGGTGATTGGCAAAGGCACCTATGTCAACGCCCGCCCGGCGCAGGTGCAGCGCAAGCAGAGCCACACCGAGCTGGCCAGTGCCGAGGTGATCGAGAGCTGGCGCAATCTGCCGGTATTCCTGCGCCACCCGACGCTGGAAGGTTCACTGCGCTACGACTTCATCGGCGGCGCCACCAGCAAAGGCCAGTTCCCGCACGACGACTGGCGCCGCTGCGTCGCCCATGCGATGCGGCAGATGGCGCAGTCGAAAGGCTTCTACAGCGTTGCCGAGGGTTTGCCGGCGCTGCGCAATGCGATCGCCCGGCACATCGCCTTTTCTCGCGGCATCAACTGTCAGGACGAGGACATCGTGGTGTGCAACGGCGCGCAGCAGGCGCTGGATCTGATTGCCCGGGTACTGACCCGCCCGGGCGATCTGGTGGCGATGGAAGATCCAGGGTATCCACCCGCGCGTTTGCTGTTCGGCACCCACGGCGCCGAAGTGGTCGGGGTGCCGGTGGATGCCGAGGGTATTCAGGTCGAGCACATTCCCGATGGCACGCGGCTCATTTACGTCACCCCGTCGCACCAGTTCCCGCTGGGTATGGCGATGAGTCAGGCGCGCCGCGAAGCCCTGCTCGCCCGTGCCCATGAACTGGGCGCGATCATCATCGAAGACGATTACGACAGCGAATTCCGCTACGAGGGCCGGCCCACCGACTCGCTGTACAACCTCGATCAGCGCGGTATCGTCGCCTATGTCGGCACCTTCTCGAAAACCTTGCTGCCGGAGTTGCGCCTGGGCTACGCGATCCTGCCGCCGTCGATCATCGAAGCGGTGATTCGCGCCAAACAGCTGACCGATCTGCACGCCTCGACCCTGCCGCAATGGGCGCTGGCCAAGTTCATCGCCGAGGGTTGCCTGCTCAAGCACATCCGCCGCTGCCACACGATCTATGCGCAACGCCGCGAACGCATCCTCGAGCGGATGGCCACCGACCTTGCGCCATGGCTGCAAGCCGTGCCGGCCAGTGCCGGGTTTCACATGGCGGTGTTCTGCAAGGTGCCGATCGATTTGCCGCTGGTCATCGAGCTGGCAAAAAAGGTCGAGGTCGGCCTGTATGCGATCAGTGGTTTCTACTACCAGCAGCCGGCGAAAGAAGGCCTGTATTTCGGCTTCGGCGCCATCGAAACCCTCGACATCGACATCGCCCTCGATCGCCTGCGCGACATCCTCGAACAGCTGTCATGAGCCGTTGGTATAAGGCTTTTACCGCCGATTGGTTATTGGTGATTCATGGCGGCAGGCCTATTCTGCACAGGCGTTATCCCTCAATGAGCAGGATTCGTCCGGCCTGATTCAGGAGTGTGAGCAATGTCCAACGAAGTGATCAACACGGTTGAGGTCAAGGCGGTTGCGGGCCGCTCGGAAGAGCTTGGCAAGCAATTGCAGAAGATCGTCGATACCCTGCGCGAAACCCCGGGCTGCGATTCCTACCTGGTCGACCGCTGCCCCGAGGACAGCCACCGCTGGACGGTCAGCGCGCGCTGGCAGTCGGAAGCGGCGATGCAGGCGCATTTCAACCGGCCCGAGGCACAGGGGTTTATCGACCTGATCGACAGCCGCCTGGCCAATAGCGTGGATTTCAACAGCTTTCCTATCGTCTAAAAGCAAGATCAAAAGATCGTCCGATCGCGGCCCGAGCCTTCGGCAGCTCCTACTCTGGAATGCGTTCCCCTGTAGGAGCTGCCGAAGGCTGCGATCTTTGCTTTTGAACCAGAATTGGTCACCTGATCTTTGCGAATATTGGCCGTTTGAACCGGCCCCATTGCGGCCTACTGTGAGCGCACCCCAACCATCACAGGTAACCCGCCATGAAAGCCCTGCACCTCGTCGCCGCAGCCCTCGCCTTCACCCTCTCCGCCTCGGCAATGGCTCACGATCCGTCCGAGAAAATCACCGTCCTGCAGGACCAACTGCTGAAAAACGTCCCCGGCAAGAAAGCCATGATGATCGAAGTCGACTACCAGCCCGGGCAGTCTTCGATCGCGCACAAACACGAGGGTACGGCGATGGCTTACGTGCTCGACGGTGAAGTGATTTCCCAAGTCAAAGGCGAACAGGCCATCACTTACAAGAAGGGCCAGTTCTGGTACGAGCCGGCCGGTTCCGAGCATCTGGTGTCGAAAAACGCCAGTTCGACCAAGCCGGCCAAGTTGCTGGTGTTCATGGTGCTGGCCCCGGATGAGCAGGTGCTGATCCCGCTGGAAAACTGATGGCTGCGTGACCAGCCATAAACGAAAGGCGCGAATCGAGCATTTGCGCCTTTTTTATTGCCTTGGGGCATTACCTGCAAACGCTTAAAGCCAATAAACCTAACCCCGCACAGGTTATTCAGGCAACGGTCAGGCCGGCAGGTTTAACCTGAATATCCGCCGAACCATCGGCCCGTGCACACTCATCGACAGACCTTGTTTCACGGGAGAAACACCATGAAACCTGCGCTTCCCGCCCTACTGGCGATCTCCGTTTTGATGCTCTCTTCCTGCTCTGTTCCCACTGCCCCGCAAGCGGTGTCATCCCTCGACACGCTGCTGCCGCACCCGACCGGTCGCAGCAGTGCTACTCAGGTCAACAGCGGTCCCGGCGTCTCGCTGGGGGTGATTTACAGCCCCGGCACCCAGGCCAATCGCCAATACTTGCGCGAGTATCAGGCCAAGGCCGGCACCGGTTTTGGTCAGAGCCTGCTGGTGCAGCCGATCCACGACGCCTACGTCGCCAGCTCCAGCCCGGATCGCGCGGTGCAGTGGGTCAACGCTTCGCTGCAACGCCAGTTCGGCTCGGTGACGGTGTACCCGGACATGCAAAGCCTGCGCGCGGCCAAGCCGGATGTGGTGGCGATCGTCGATACCCATAGCCAACTGATCACCTCGCGCAGCTCGGATATCCGCGCGGATGTCAGTGCCGATTTTTACGATGCGCAATTGAACTACATCGGCACGGCGAAGGGCTCGCAGGCGCGGGAACTGACGCCGGTGTGGGCGGACTTCAAGCGCTCGGAAGAGATCGTCGCGGATATCAATCAGCAGGAGGAATTGCAGTTGGCGGCGTTGCGCGAGTTTGATCGCTCGCTGAGTAATCTGGTTGTGCGGCCGGGGGAGAAAGTGTCGATGCTTGAGGGTAAACCAGCTCAAAAGTTGTATTGAATGTAAGTGTCTCTTCGCGAGCAGGCTCGCTCCCACATTTGGAATGCGAATCCCTGTGGGAGCGAGCCTGCTCGCGAAGGCGCCAGACCAGACACCACAAAAATCCTCAGGCATAAAAAAGCCCCGCCTCTTTCGAGAGCGGGGCTTCTTCATTCAGCCACTACTTACGCCAGTTCAAGCTCGGCATTCGCAGTGATCGCAGGCACGATCGCTTGCCCGCTCAACGCCAGATCCAGCAGTTCACGGTTGGCCACCGCGTACATAGCGTAGTCCGTACCGCTCGCAGCACGGATTTCCACCAGCATGGCGCGCCAGCGTTCGATCATGCTTTCGTGCTGGGCCATCCACAGCGCCAGGCGTGCTTCCACGTCCTGGGAACCGTCGCCCTGTTGCAGGACGGAGATGGTGATCGCCCGTTGCTGCCAGTCGACGTCATCACGGAACGCTTCACGGGCCAGAGCCTGCCAGTTGTTTTCCACCGGCAGAGCGCTGATCTGTTGCAGGTACCAGGTGATGTCCAGCGCAGAGCCGACGGCGAAGTAAGCCTTGGCCACTTCGGCCGGGTCCTGCCCGGTGACGTCTGCGGCTTCGATGATCGGCAGCAGCGTGTACAGATGCGAAGTGCCCGCAACCATACGCGCCAGCAATTCCGGCACACCGGCTTCGACGTACGCCTGATAGCGCGACTGCCAGTTCTCGCGGATTTCGCCGCTGAGCAGCTCGTCGAGTTTCAGGCCCAGCTCTTTCAGGTGCGGACCGAAGTGCGCGACGTCACGGGCAGCATTCTGCTCATTGCGGCGGGCACGCAGGAACCAGCGCGTGGCGCGACGGCCCAGACGCATCAGCTCGTCCATCAGCTCCAGCTGTACGTCAGCGGAAACCTGATAGTCCAGCGCTTCGATCTGACGGAACCAGTGCGGGAGGTGGAAGATGTCGCGCACGATCACGTAAGCGCCAGCCACGTTCGCCGGGCTCATGCCGGTCGACTCTTTGAGTCGCTGCACGAAAGTGATGCCCATGTGGTTGACCAGATCGTTGGCGATCTGGGTGCTGACGATCTCGCGCTTCAGACGGTGACGACGCATGGCTTCGGAGAACTTGCTGACCAGGGTCGGCGGGAACGCCGTTTCCATGTCGCGGGTCAGGTAGTCGTCGTCCGGCACCAGCGAACCCAGCAGCTGTTCCTTGAGGTCGATCTTGCTGTAGGAAATCAGCACCGACAGCTCAGGACGGGTCAGGCCGTGGCCCTCAGCGACGCGCTCGGTCAGTTGCTCTTCAGTCGGCAGGAATTCGATGGCACGGTCCAGCTTGCCACGACCTTCCAGATCGCTCATCAGACGCTTGTACTCAGCGATGCGCGCGTAGGCACGGCGCGCCGCCAGGGACAGGGCCTGAGTCTGCTTGTAGTTGTTGCCCAGCACCAGATTGCCGACTTCGTCGGTCATGCTCGCCAGCAACTGGTTGCGTTGCTTGTCGGTCATGTCACCGGCCTGAACCACTTCGTTCAGCAGGATCTTGATGTTCACTTCGTGGTCGGAGCAGTCCACGCCACCGGCGTTGTCGATGAAGTCGGTGTTGGAACCGCCACCATTGAGACCGAATTCCACACGACCCAGTTGGGTCATGCCGAGGTTACCGCCCTCGCCCACGACTTTGCAGCGCAGCTCGTTACCGTTGACGCGCAGTGCATCGTTGGCCTTGTCGCCGACATCGGCGTGGCTTTCGGTGCTGGCCTTGACGTAGGTGCCGATACCGCCGTTCCACAACAGATCCACCGGCGCCTTGAGCAAGGCGTTGAGCAGTTCGGTCGGGGTCAGCTTGTCAGCCTGGATGTCGAAGCGTTCTTTCATCTGCGGCGAGATCGCGATGCTCTTCGCGCTGCGCGAGAAGATACCGCCACCTTCGGACATGATGCTGGTGTCGTAGTCGGTCCAGGCCGAACGCGGCAGGTCGAACAGACGCTGACGCTCGACGAAACTGGTCGCCGGGTTCGGGTTCGGGTCGATGAAGATGTGCATATGGTTGAACGCAGCGACCAGTTGCAGCTTGTCGGACATCAACAGGCCGTTACCGAACACGTCGCCGGCCATGTCGCCGACGCCAACCACGGTGATGCTGTCTTCCTGAACATTGATGCCGCGCTCGCGGAAGTGGCGTTGCACGCCGACCCACGCGCCCTTGGCGGTGATGCCCATTTTCTTGTGGTCGTAACCGGCCGAACCACCGGAGGCAAACGCGTCACCCAGCCAGAAGCCGTAGTCGATGGCGATGCCGTTGGCGATGTCGGAGAAGGTTGCAGTGCCCTTGTCCGCTGCGACCACCAGGTACGGGTCATCGTCGTCATGACGCACGACGTTGACCGGCGGTACCAGTGCGCCGTCCTTCAGGTTGTCGGTGATGTCCAACAGACCGGAAATGAAGATGCGGTAGCAGGCGATGCCCTCGGCCGCGATCTCGTCACGGCTGCCGCCCAGTGGCAGGCGACGCGGAAGGAAGCCGCCCTTCGCACCCACCGGCACGATGACCGAGTTCTTCACTTGCTGGGCTTTTACCAGGCCGAGCACTTCGGTACGGAAGTCCTCTTCACGGTCGGACCAGCGCAGACCACCACGGGCAACGTTGCCGAAGCGCAGGTGCACGCCTTCGACGCGTGGCGAGTAGACGAAGATTTCAAACTTCGGCACTGGCTTCGGCAGCTCAGGGATCGCATGCGGGTTGAACTTGAAGCTGAAGTACGACTTGTTCTGGCCGTTGGCGTCAGTCTGATAGAAGTTGGTGCGCAGGGTGGCTTTGATCAGGTCGAGGTAACGACGCAGGATGCGATCTTCGTTGAGCACCTGAACATCGTCCAGCGCGGTCAGAATCGCTTGTTCCAGACGCAGTTGCTTGTCTTCCAGATCGTCGCTGCCGAGCTTGCGCGCCAGGTAGAAGCGGGTCTTGAACAACCGGGTCAGTTCGCGAGCGATGTCGGTGTGGTTGTTCAGGGTGCTGGCGATGTAACCCAGGTCGAAGCCCAGACGAATCTGCTTCAGGTAACGGGCGTAGGCACGCAGCAGTGCCACGTCGCGCCATGGCAGACCGGCGGTCAGCACCAGACGGTTGAACGCATCGTTTTCGGCATCGCCGCGCACGATGTGCACGAACGCGTCCTGCAGGGTGTCGTTGAGTTGCTGGATGTCGAGGTCCAGACCTTCAGCGGCGGTGAAAGCGAAATCGTGAATCCAGAACTCGCGGCCGTTGGTGTGGCGCAGACGGTACGGGAATTCACCCAGCACGCGCAGGCCGAGGTTTTCCAGAATCGGCAGGACGTCGGACAGCGCCAGCGGCGTGTCGGCGTGATACAGCTTGCAATGCAGCTCGCGCTGGCCGGAGACCTGACCGAGCGGCTGATAGAAGCTCATCACCAGCGGATTTTTTTCGTTGAGGCTCAGCAGGTGCTGCATGTCGACCACGGCCGAATGCGCGGCAAAACGCTCGCGGTAGCCGGCCGGGAAGCCTTTCGGGAAGTCGGCCAGCACGTTGGTGCCGTGGGCTTCGCCGAAGCTTTCGACGGTCAGTGCGGCGTAGTCGTCCTGCCAGCTGCGGCAGGCCTGGACCACTTCTTTTTCCAGCAGTACCGGGTCGATGTCGAGGCGGTTCTTCGGATCGACGCGCAGAATCAGCTGCACGCGGGCCAGCACGGATTCCGAGAAGAAGGTCCAGAACTCGCAGTCGGAAGCCTTCAGGCGCTCCATCAGTACTTGCTGGATCTTCTGGCGGACTTCGGTGGAATAGATGTCGCGCGGCACGTAGGCCAGGCAGTAGCAGAAGCGACCGTACGGGTCTTTGCGCAGGAACACGCGGATCTTGTTGCGTTCCTGGATCTGCACGATCGACATCACGGTGGTGAACAGTTCGTCGACCGGGGTCTGGAACAGGTCGTCACGCGGCAGCACTTCGAGGACCTGCGCCAGTTCCTTGCCCAGGTGAGCCTTGGACTGGAAGCCGGAGCGGCGCTCGATTTCTTCGACCTTGCGGCGGATGAACGGGATGACCCGCACGCTCTCGCCATACACCGAGGAGGTGTACAGGCCCATGAAACGGTGTTCCTTGATGACTTTGCCGTCGGCGTCGATTTCACGGATCGACACATAGTCCGGGTAAGCCGGACGGTGTACGCGGCTTGGATGCGCAGCCTTGGCGAACGACAGCAGGGTCGGTTCGCGCAGGTAGGACACGGCGTAGTCTTCGATGCGCAGGTCTTCGTAGGTCAGGCCGGTGCGCAGCAGTTTGGTGAGGCCGAGGAAGGAGCTCTGGTCGTACTCGATGTGGCCGCCATCGGCCTGATCGGTGACCACGAACTCTTCGTAGCCGAGGAAGGTGAAGTGGTTGCCCACCAGCCATTCCAGGAAGCTCTTGATTTCGTTCTTTTCGTCGGCATCGACCGGATAGGCGCTGTTGTCGAGCTGGGTGAGGATGTCCTGCACCTTGGCTTTCATCGGCTCGAAGTCAGCGACGGCGACGCGCACTTCACCGAGCACCTGCTCAAGCTCTTTGCTCAGCACATTCAGCTCGGCCGCGTTGGCGCAACGGTCGATTTCCAGGTACATCAGCGATTCGTGCAGCACGCCTTCGCCGGTGCTGCCTTTTGGCAGGACTTCCAGCAATTCGCCCTTGCTGCCACGACGTACGCTGAGCACGGTGGTCTGCAGGGTGTGAATGCTGTAGCCGCGACGGTTCAGCTCGGTGCGCACCGAGTCGACCAGAAATGGCAGGTCGTGGTGCAGCACTTCGACCGCGGTGTGGGTCGACTGCCAGCCGTGGCGTTCGTAATCGGGGTTGTAGACACGCACTTGCGGTTGCGCGTGATCGAAGCGCTCAAGCAGGCGCCACGCAGAGAGAGTACAGCCAGCGAGGTCGGAGAGACGACGTTGAGTCAGCTCGTCCAGGGAAATGATGCCGAAGAATTGTTCAGCGAACAGCGCCACTTGTGGCAGTGCCTGTTCACTGATGTGCTGCGCCAGTGCCGCTTGCAGTTGGTGCTGGAAGTCGGCTTTGCTGGCTGCGGTGAAGAACGCCATCTGTGGTACTCCGCTTAAGCTTGTTATTGATGGAAAGCGTCGCGTGCAACACCCCTTTCGGGGCTGGTGTCGCCCTGTTCCTGATTCTCGGGCAGAGGAAACAGGGAGACAGGTGGGTGAAGCTGGACGGGACACTCAGGTCACATTCACCTTCCATGAATGAGCATCTGCAAAAGCGACTGCCAGCACAGCCGACAATGCCTTTACGGGTGCTCATCCGTTGCGCAGCTTAATGGGTGCGACAATGTGTCTGCTTGCGGTGCTGCGACATATTCGGTCATTGGCACGTAAATGCAGGGTTTGGCCTGCATCAACACTAGCAGGCATGCGCCGAAATGCAGGTTCGAAACCCCGGTTTCACGGGACTTTCGTGCCAGGTCGGTCGCCGAGGACGTTACATATCCGGAAACGAAAACGCCCAAGGCCCTGTTATCGACCCTGAGCGTGGCATCCGGTTCAGCGCAAGCGGTTGACGCGAATCAGTCCGGCAGTTCCTCAAAGGCTCTGAATTTGCTCACCGTGGCGCAGTCGTAGCACATCGTCTGCAGGATCTGCTTGTCCATGCTGGCGTCAATGTTGCTCGAATCGCATTCGCGGCAGAACAGCCGCAGATGGCTGAGCAAGTCGCTGTCGAACGCCACGGCGGAAAAGAACTGCGGGACCAGTTCGTCACGCCAGTACATGCCCGGCGATTTGGAAAATCCGGCGCCGCTGTCCTTGAGCACCACGTCGTAGAGCAAGCGCTGCAAGGCCGTTTGCGGCACTCGCGCATCGCGATGGGCGTTCTTGCGCCAGTTGCGCGCGAGCGCGTCCTGCGCCGTGCTCAGCATGTTGCGCGGAATGGTGTTGGAGGCGTGGCTGCGCCCTTTGGAATTGCCGGTGGCATAAAAGTGCGTGGCGTTTCGTACCGCCAAGCGGGCGAAGTAATACAACTGACTCACCGAGAAGTCCTGCAGCAACTGCCCGACCACCTCCTCGGCACGGGCCTCGGCCGTGAAGGCAAAATCCACTTCAGCGGCCAGCACACGGATGTATTGAATGGACGCTTCGCGGGCGAGACTGAAGACCAGCGAATAGATTTCGCTCTTCCAGGCGGCTTTGACGCTGCCCGACAACTCCTGATACAGCACCTGATACAAATTCTCGCGGGCACAGCGCGTTACGCCATCGAGCGTGACGCTGGGCAGCCAGCGCACCGCGCTGTACTCGCGGATATTGCAGCCCTCGCTGCGATCGAAGGCGTTGATGTCGGAATCGGTGGAAACTGCCAGCACCCCGGCTTCGTGCAGGCTTTTGAGCAACTCTTCACGGGCCTCGAACGTCAGCGCGAGCAGCTCTTCTCTGGATGGTGCATTCAACGGCGCAATCCATTCAACGGTTGCGCCGTAACCATCATCCAGCAAAGCGAGCAACGTCAGCTTCTGCACAAACCCCAGATTGGCGTAAGGCACTGCGGGGCATCGCGCGCCATATCGAGCTTCCAATTCCAGGCGATCACGCGTGGCCCGGGCGGCAAGCTGCTGCTGGCGCACTTTGAAACATTCTGTGCAGCTGCAAGTCGTGTGGCGGGTATTGGTGCCGGGTAGGCTTTGCTGGTGCTCACAGCGTACGCATTTGAAGGTGCTGCGCAGCGAAAGCGGAGTGCCTCTGGCGTGTCGGCGCACCCACATCGGCAGTTTGCAGTAAGGACAGCTGAGGTCGGCACTGATGACCGGGGGCAAAACCTTGAGCAGACTGCGCACCGTTGCAGGGATCTGAAATTCCGCCATCAGCGCGGCAGTTTTCTCGCCTTCGAGATAGCGCTTGTAGATTTCCTCGATCTGTTCATCGGACAGGTGGCGGATTTCTTCGGCGCGGTCGAAATATTGGGTCATGGCAAAGTTCCCTTTTTGGGGTTGTCGTAACGCACTCCATTGCGCAAGAGCGGCGAAACTAACGGCAAAAAGGTGGCCATCACAAGCGAAAAATCGCAATTTCGGGTGGATTTTGCGCACCCGGTAATTGCCTTACGCTGGCGTCGGATTTTCCCTTCTCGCTACTCGGAAATGGGCGACGGAAATATCCTGCTTTGCCACTTTTTACCGATGCAGGCAGCGCAAACCGGTTGAGACTGGCAAAATCGCGCCTTCAAACAGATTCACCGCCGCCACTGCCCAGGATGTCCCCCAATGCAAATGACCACCGCCCTACTGATCGTCAACCCGTGCGACGACGAAGAAGACAACATGGCCATGCTCTGCTGCCACAGCGACAAGGGCGAGATGTTCCTGATGAGCCGTTACCCGGATGAGGATGAGCTGGAGATCACCCTGGATGGCGAGCCTTCGACGCTGGAGGGGGTGAAGGTCACGCTGACTTCGAAACTGCTGAAGATCGAGATTGCTGCGGCGGATGCCGATGCGTTGAATGGCGATGATGTGCTGGAGATCAGTTTTAATCCGGAAATGGTGGATATGGATGAGGTTGTTGAGACTTTGAAGAATATTCTCGATGGGACCGGGACCTTTATCAGCGAGGTTTGATGTTGACCGGGCTGGCCCTTTCGCGAGCAGGCTCGCTCCCACATTGGAATCCGTACATCAGACCCTGTGGGAGCGAGCCTGCTCGCGAAGAGGCCGGAACTGCCATCCGATAAATTTCCTGCTGACAGGAGATCAAAAGATCGCAGCCTTCGGCAGCTCCTACAGGGGATCGCATTCCAACCGGGAAGCTGCCAAAACCCGCGATCTTTTGCTCTTTTGCACAAAATGCCGTTAGTCGCCGCCCCCCACGATGGATTAAAGTAACGCCCCCAGCC
>NZ_JAFGYL010000038.1:0-22643 GCF_017491835.1 Pseudomonas sp. 67(2021) | reverse complement strand
CCCCGTAGGCCCCGAGCCCCGGCCAGTTGAACGCCGGCAACCGTGCGTCGGCCAGGCGCGGATAGTGCCCGCGCCAGCGGTAGAAGAAATCAGCCATGATCACCCCGCCAATCGGCGGAATCACCGTGCCGAGCAGGATCAGATACGGCACCAGCATGTCGTACATACCGAGCAGGGCGAGCAGGGTGCCGATCACCGCGCCACCGAGGGTCACGGTCTTGCGCCGCCCGGTCCGCAGCAGGTTGCAGCCGGCCACGGCGAAGTTGTAGATGGTGTTGTCCTGCGTACTCCAGATGTTCAGCAACAGCATGGCCATTGCGGCCATGGCGAAACCCTGCAACAGCAGCACTTCAACCACATCCGGCTGTTGATAGACGATCGCGCCATATGCCCCGATCAGCACCATCAGGCCGTTGCCGATGAAAAAACCGATCAGGCTGGCCAGCACCGCGACTTTTGCCGAGCGCGAAAATCGCGTCCAGTTGGTGGCTTGGGTCGCGCCGCTGACGAAGGTGCCGAAGACCAGGGTGATCGCCGTCGACCAGTCCAGCGAACCGGTCGGCACCACGCTGAGCAAGCCTTCGAAACCGCCGACTTTCACGGTCGCTGCCCACATCGACAGCATCAGCAGCAACATCATCGCCGGCACCGCGATGTACGAGAGAATTTCCAGGCCGCGATAACCGATGTACGCCGTAGCGCAGAAACCCAGACCGAACAGCACCATCAGGACCAGCACGGTGGTTTCATCGAGATTGAAATACTTGCCGATCACCACCGCTGCCGTCGCCGTGCCCCAGGCGTACCAGCCGATCTGGGTGAAGCCGAGGATCAGGTCGCTGAGCTTGCTGCCAACTTCGCCAAAACAGAAGCGGCCCATCAGCACCGAATTGAGGCCGCTCTTGAAGGCGATGTAACCCAGCCCTGCTGCATACAGACCGAGCAGCAGGTTGCCGACGATGATCACCGTCATCATCTCGGCAAAACCGAACGCGACCCCGAGCTTGCCGCCGGCAAACATGGTCGCGGTGAAAAACGTGAAGCCCAGTAACACCATCGCCGTCGAGGCCAGGCCTTTGCGCGCGTGCATGGGGACTTCACTGAGCGGGTAATCGTTGCCGGAGGCGTTCTGCGTCATGGGGCAGTCCTTGCTGGAAGGGGAAGACGCAGAAGGGTTGCAGCGGTCGTGCCAAGCGCGGTCGGGCCGGGTATGTATAGACGACACGGCGAAGTCAGGCGCGAAAACGGTGCACCCGAACACACCGAAGCCCAATGTAGGAGCTGCCGAAGGCTCGGGCCGCGATCGGACGATCTGATCGTTCCCACGCTCTGCGTGGGAATGCAGCCCAGGACGCTCCGCGTCCCATTCCAAAGCCGAACGCGGAGCGTCCGTTGAGGCATTCCCACGCAGAGCGTGGGAACGATCGGTGTCAGGGGGAATAATGTTGGGTCAGAAGAAGCGCATGAGGGCAGCGGCGATGGCTTTGGCAGGAGATGTTTGTTGCTATTCGCCGCGATAGATGCAGCCGCTGGTGCACGTCTCATGAATGCGGATCGCGCTGAGTTCCGGCAGCAATGGCTTCATCTCGTTCCAGATGAATTTGGCCAGCACTTCGCTGGTCGGGTTTTCCAGGCCGGGAATATCGTTCAGGTAGTTGTGGTCGAGACGCTCATACAGTGGCTTGAAAATCGCTTTGATCTCGGAGAAATCGCGAATCCAGCCAGTGTGCGGATCGAGGTCGCCGCTCAGGTGCAGCGCGACCTTGAACGAGTGGCCGTGCAGGCGTCCGCACTTGTGGCCGTCCGGGACGTGCGGCAGGCGGTGGGCGGATTCGAAAGTAAACTCTTTGAAGATTTCCACGGTATTTTCGGCTCTGTTCAGATGGCGTTCGCCGCAGCGATTCGGGCAGGCGGCGAGTTTATCAGCTTGTCTTTGGCCGTGCTGACTAAAGGGTCAGCAACCGGTCGACGAGGCGACCATTGGCCGTCAGCTCGAGAAATTCGTCGCCCAGTCGGCGGCTCTCGTCCATCGCCGTGTGCCAGTATTTCTGCCGGCTCGGCGCATCGCCCATAAAGCGTTTGAAGTCGTTACGGTCGGGCAGTTTGCCGTAGGGCAGGCGCGCCAGATATTCCTTCGACGGCGCGACCAGCAGCACATCTTGCAGACGCTGCACCGAAGCGCGGCGCCAGGGCAGGGTCTTGTCGAACCAGCCGGGAATCACCCGATCGGTGAAGTGCGGATAGAGCACGATACCGTCGCCGCTGTAGGGCAGGTCGAGATGGTAGTCGAGCAAACCGCCGTCGCGGAACGTACCCGCGCCGGCGCCGGGCAAGTCGCGTACGCCTTCCATGACCATCGGGATCGATCCGGAAGCGAGCAGGGCCTGGCGCAGGTTGCCGGTGTTGAGGGCAACGAAACGCGAGGGGAAATCGGTCAAGGCATCAAGCGGCGGCGCCAGGCGCGGGTCGTGGATGATCAGCCGTTCGAAGTGCCGCGACAGACGTGCACGACCGCGCAGGTTGTCGGCGATCACTGAGCCCAGCGCCAGACCGAGGCGTCCGCGATGGTCTTCGGCGAGGCGGCCCTGGCTTTTCACCACCATGATGTTCAGTCGGTAACCGGCGTTTTCGAGGATGCTCGCATCGCGGCCGTCGAGCAGATCATTGAGCATGCGCTGCGAGCTCTGGCTGATCTCGGCCATGCTCACGCCTTTGTTGAAATGCTGCTCGGCGTAGAGCTGGCCGAGGCGGCGAATGCCTTCGGCGGCGTCCGGCAGGCAGGCGCTGGCGAAGCGCCAGGAACCCACCGAGGCGCCGATCAGCGAACGCTCGCGCGGCGCACTCGGCAGCCACTCGCCGAACAACGCCAGATCGAGCCCCTGAATCCCCAACGCCTTCGGCCCACCGGCCGCACCGGGCAGGGTGCCGACGTCCGCGGCGTGCAATCCCTGCGCACGAATCCGCGCCATGGCCCGTGGGCCGGCCTTGAGGGTGAGGGCGGGAAACTTGATGTGGATGGCGGTCATACCGGTCTCGATCGTTAGCAAGCTGGGAATTATAAGCACACCGCCGAATCCTGTGGGAGGGCCCGCGACGACGGCGTACAGATCGCTCCCACGCTCTGCGTGGGAATGCAGCCGGGGACGCTCTGCGTCCCATTGGAACGCGGAGCGTCCCTTGAGGCATTCCCACGCGGAGCGTGGGAACGATCGGACTGAGGGGGCACAATGATGGCCATTCAGTTTCAGTTAAGTTGACCCCGCTATGGTGCCCACCGTAAGCAACATATAAGAATTCGGAGACACCCATGAAAACCCTGACTGCCCTGACCACTGCCTCGATCATCTGCCTCACCGCCAGCACCGCATACGCGCGCGATCTCGGACCCGACGAAGCGCTTCGTTTGCGCGACGCTGGTACTATCGTTTCCTTCGAGAAGCTCAACGCCATCGCCCTGGAAAAACATCCCGGTTCGGAAATCACCGAAACCGAGCTGGAGGAAGAGTACGGCAAGTTCATTTACCAGATCGAACTGCGCGACCCGAAAGGGCTGAAGTGGGATCTGGAGTTGAACGCGGTCGATGGTGAAGTGCTCAGGGATCATCAGGATACGTAATGAAGCTGAATAGTCGCGCCACCCGCCTGACGGCGCTGGCGCTGGTGTTGTTGTGCAGCACGGCCATGGCTCGCGACCTCGATCAGGACGAGGCGCTGGCCCTGCGTCGCGATGGCGTGATCCTGCCGCTGGAGCAAGTGCTGCAGCAGGCCATGGATCGCTACCCCGGCGCCAAACTGCTGGAAGTCGAGCTGGAAGAAAAACACGACGTGTACATTTACGAAGTCGAATTGCTGACGGTCGAAGGCGTGGCGCGCGAGCTGCACCTGAAGGCCGATACCGGCGAGTTAGTCAAAGACAAGGAAGATTGATCGATGCGTTTGCTTCTGGTGGAAGACCACGTACCGCTGGCCGACGAATTGCTCGCCGGCCTGCAACGCCAAGGCTACGCGGTGGATTGGCTGGCCGATGGTCGTGACGCGGTGTATCAGGGCAGCAGCGAGCCCTATGACCTGATCATCCTCGACCTCGGCCTGCCCGGCGTGCCGGGGCTGGAGGTGTTGGCGCAGTGGCGCGCCGCCGGTCTGGTGATTCCGGTGCTGATCCTTACCGCGCGCGATTCCTGGGCCGAGCGCATCGAAGGGCTGAAGGCCGGCGCTGACGATTACCTGACCAAACCGTTCCATCCGGAAGAGCTGTACCTGCGCATTCAGTCACTGTTGCGCCGCTCCAAGGGCCAGGCCAACCAGCCGACCCTGCAAGCCGCCGGCCTGCATCTGGACGAAGGCCGCCAGTGCGTGGTTCGCGACGGCGCCGACATTCAGCTGACCGCCGCTGAATTCCGTCTGCTGCGCTATTTCATGCTGCACCCGGAACAGATCCTCTCGAAAAGCCACCTCGCCGAACACCTCTACGACGGTGAGACCGAGCGTGACTCCAACGTCCTCGAAGTCCACGTCAATCACCTGCGGCGCAAGCTCGGCAAAAGCGTGATCGAAACCCGTCGCGGTCAGGGTTACCTGTTCGGCGGGCAAGCTTCATGAGATCAATCCAGCGCCGTTTGAGCCTGGGTTTGATCAGTGTGATGGTGATCGTCGGTCTGGTACTGGCGCAAACCAGCCTGTGGTTGTTTGAAGTCGGTTTGCAGCGCTACCTCGAAGCCGGCCTGCGCAACGACAGCGAAAGCCTGCTGGTGGCGCTGGTGCGCGGCCCGCAAGGTTTGCAATTGGATGAGCGGCATCTCTCGCCGGCCTATCAGCGGCCGTTTTCCGGGCATTACTTTCGCATCGATTTCTCCGACAGCCACTGGCGTTCGCGCTCGCTGTGGGATCAGGAACTGCCGCTGCTGCAACACCCGGGGCTGCACAGCAACCTGCAACTTGGCCCGGGCGGGCAACGCTTGCTGATACTGCGCTCGGACTATCGGCGCCTGGGTCAGTCGATCTCGATCAGCGTCGCCCAGGATTACACGCCGGTCAGCGACAGCTTCCAGCGCATGCGCCAGATCGGCCTCGGTCTGGGGCTGGCGGCGTTGCTGCTGATTCTGTTCCTGCAACGCCTGACCGTGCGCCGCGCGCTGAAACCGCTGGAACGCGCGCGCGAGCAGATCGCTCAGTTGCAGCAGGGCCAGCGCTCGCAACTCGACGATCAGGTGCCGGTGGAACTGGAGCCGCTGGTGGCGCAGATCAACCATTTGCTTGCCCACACCGAAGACAGCCTCAAGCGCTCGCGCAATGCCTTGGGCAACCTTGGTCACGCGCTGAAAACCCCGTTGGCGGTGCTGCTCAGCCTCGCCTCCAGCGACAAGCTCGATGAGCATCCCGAGCTGCGCAGGATTCTCAAGGAACAACTGGAACAGGTGCAGCAGCGCCTCAATCGCGAACTCAATCGCGCGCGGTTGTCGGGGGATGCGCTACCCGGCGCGTTGTTCGATTGCGATGCCGAGCTGCCGGGGTTGCTGGCGACGCTGAACATGATTCACGGCGAGCATCTGGCCTTGAGCTACGTCGCACCGCCGGGTTTGCAACTGCCGTGGGACCGCGAGGACTTGCTCGAACTGCTCGGCAACCTGCTCGACAACGCCTGCAAATGGGCCGATGCCGAGGTGCGCTTGAGTGTGATCGAAAGGTCAGACGGCTTTGCCCTGAGCGTGGAAGATGACGGCCCGGGGATTCCCGAAGAGCAGCGCACTCAGGTGTTCAGCCGTGGCACGCGACTGGATGAGCAGACCCACGGGCATGGGCTCGGCCTTGGGATCGTGCGGGATATCGTCGATACGTGGGGTGGCTTGCTGGTGTTGGGCGAAAGCGAGTGGGGCGGGTTGAAAGTGGTGATTGAACTGCCTAAGCGCTAATTGCCAAAACACCCTACATCCCCTGTGGGAGCGAGCCTGCTCGCGAATGCAATCTGTCAGATAAATGTTCGCTGACTGATACGACGCTTTCGCGAGCAGGCTCGCTCCCACATTGGGTTTGCGGTGGATTCTAGACCCGAAACTGATCCATCAACCGCTGCTGCTGATTCGCCAGGCTGTTGAGTGACTGACTGACCCGCGCCGACTCGTTCGCCTGTCCGGACAGCGATTCGGTCACATCGCGAATCGTCGCCACGTTGTTATTGATCTCCTCAGCCACTGCGCTCTGCTCTTCGGCAGCGCTGGCGATTTGCAGGTTCATGTCGCTGATCACCGTCACCGCATCGCCGATCTGCCGCAACGCGGTCACGGCCTGGCCCACCTGCTCGACACTGCCCTGGGCCTGACGATGGCTGTTGCCCATCGAGCCGACCACTTCCTGCGTGCCGTTCTGCAATTGCTCGATGACCTGGCGGGTTTCCTCCACCGACTCCTGAGTGCGGCGCGCAAGGTTGCGCACCTCATCCGCAACCACGGCAAAACCGCGTCCGGCTTCACCGGCGCGGGCGGCTTCGATGGCGGCGTTGAGTGCCAGGAGGTTGGTCTGCTCGGCGATGGCGCGGATGGTTTCCAGCACCGTGCCGATCTTCTCACTGTTGGCAGCCAGGCCTTCGACCTGAACCATCGCTGCGCTCATGTCGGCGGCGAGGGTGTCGATGCTTGCGGTGGTGCGGTCGATCACGGTCAGGCCCTGACGGGTGGCGCGGTCGGCGTCCTTGGCAGCTTCGGCGGCCTGCGCGGCGCTGCGTGCAACGTCCTGGGCAGTGGCGCTCATTTCGTGGGACGCGGTGGCGACCTGATCGACCTGGCGATATTGCTGCTCCATGCCGGCGCTGGTCTGAGTGGCGATGGCCGAGGACTGGTCGGCAGTGTTGCGCGCGTCCTGCACCGAGCGTTTTACCTCGGCAATGATCGGCTGCAACTTGTCGAGGAACTTGTTGAACCAACCGGCCAACTGGCCAAGCTCGTCCTGCTTGTCATAGGCCAGACGCCGGGTCAGGTCGCCTTCGCCGCTGGCGATGTCTTCAAGCATGTGCGCCACACCGAGAATCGGCTTGGTCACGCTGCGCGCCATCAGCCACACCAGCAGCAGGCCGATCAGCGCGGCGAGCAGGCCCAGGCTCAGTTCGATCAGTGTGCCCGAGGTATTGCTCGCATCCAGTTGCTGTTTGAGCGCTTCGGCGCGACTGACCAGGACTTTCTCCGGCACATCGAGCAACACGCCCCACGCCGGTCCGTCGGGAATCGGCTGGAACGGCGACAGCACTTTCAACTGGCCGTTGCTGTGCAGGCTGCTCACGCCAGTGCTCGCGGCGAGCAGGCGCAGCAACTCGCTGCCGCTGGCCTGATCCACCGCATCCAGGCGCTGGCTGAGTTTGCCGGCATCCGGGCTGTAACCGGCGAGCAGGCCGGCGGGGCTGACAATACTGACGGCGGTCTGACCGTCATACAGTTTGCGGCTGGCGTTCTGGCTGATCGCTTGCAGGCTGTTGAGATTGATGTCGACCGACAGCGAGGCGATGACTTTGCCGTTGACCTGCAGCGGGAAGACGATGCTGGTCATCAGCACTTTGTGGCCGTCGATGACATAGAAGTACGGCTCGATCACGCACGGTTTGAGCGTGGTGCGCGGGCAGGTGAACCAGGCGTTGGCGGCCTGACCGCTGGGGCCGGTGCTGGTGTCGCTCATGTCGCTTTCCGGCAGCGCCATCGAGGTGACTTTGCCCGGGGTCGGCTGCGACCAGTACAGGGCAAAACGGCCCTTGTCGTTGCTGCCCAGTTCAGCCTGATCGGCGAACAGTTCGTCCTTGCCGTCCAGTGCATTGGCTTCGAACACCAGCGACAGGCCGAGCAGGTCCGGGTTGGCTTGCAGCGCGGATTTGACCTGACGGGTCATGTCCTCGCGCAGATCGAAGGCATCGAGAAAACGCTTCTCGGCCTGCTCACGCAAAAACAGTACCTGCCGCGAGAAGCCGTGGCCGTACTGATAGGCGTCCATGAATTGCTGACGAATGCCGGCGGCCTGCACTTCACCTTGCGACTCGATCCGCGCCTGCGCCGACTCGGTGAGCATCTCCATGCTCGAGGCCTTGACCAGCGCCGAGCTGTGTTCCATGCGATACAGCGAAAGACCGACCAACAGGGTCACGATACCGGCCAGGCAGAGGCCGGCGAGCAGGGTGATTTTCCATTGGATGGAAAGTTGTCTGAGCGACATGGAAAACATCCTTATCCGATAAATATCTGAGACTTTGCACTGTAGCGGCCGCGTTTCGGCTTTCTTTATGCCGTGAGCGCAATATGACCGATTGCCGCATGGGGGGCCTGTGGTCCTGTAGTCCTGTAGTGCTGTAGTGCTGTAGTGCTGTAGTGCTGTGGTCCTGTGGTCCTGTGGTCCGGTGGTCTTGTGGCGAGGGGATTTATCCCCGTTCGGCTGCGAAGCAGTCGTGACACCTGCGTATAGCGTTGTTTTGAAGTTTGCCGGGGGCGGCTTCGCCACCCGACGGGGATAAATCCCCTCGCCACGGGGCTTTGACACCGCCGCCACTCTGCGGCACAGTGCGCGCCCTCTAACAAGACCCTCTGTACACCTCCGCCGGCCAACCCCGGGCGGACTCATCCTGTCTGGCGGTGTGTTTTCACCCGCAGTGTTTTTTGAGGTAGTGAAATGAATGCAGTCATAGCAGCCGTCGGCGTCATGCTGATCCTCAGCCTGTCGCGCGTGCATGTGGTGATCGCGCTGATCGTCGGGGCGCTGGTCGGTGGCCTGACCGGCGGTCTGGGCATCGACGCAACACTCAAGGCGTTCAACAGCGGCCTGGGCGGCGGCGCGACCGTGGCGTTGTCCTACGCCTTGCTCGGCGCGTTCGCCGTGGCGATTGCCAAATCCGGCCTGGCCCATGCGCTGGCCGACAAGGCCCTGGCCATGGTGGATCGGCAGCATGCAACCGGCGGCGGTAACGTCAAATGGCTGCTGATCGGCCTGCTGTGGGTGGTGGCGATTGCCTCGCAGAACATTCTGCCGATCCACATCGCCTTCATTCCGCTGCTGGTGCCGCCACTTCTATATGTACTGACCAAGCTGCAACTCGATCGCCGTTTGATCGCCTGTGTCATGACCTTCGGCCTGATCACCCCTTACATGTTCCTGCCGGTGGGCTTCGGCAACATTTTCCTCAACGAAATCCTGCTGGCCAACGTCGCGCGCAGCGGCGTCGACATCAGCGGCATCAATGTCACCCACGCCATGGGTATCCCGGCACTGGGCATGGTTTTCGGCCTGGCGATGGCGTTCATCAGCTATCGCAAGAAGCGCGTGTATGACCTGGCGAAGATCGAACAGGTCGAGCAGACGGCGGTGCACTACAACCCGCTGAGCCTGATGATCGCCGGTGTGGCCATCGCTTCGGCATTCGTGGTGCAGTTGCTCTTGGACTCGATGATTATCGGCGCTCTGGTCGGGTTTCTGATTTTCTCGGTGTCGGGCATCGTCAAGTGGCGCGAGACCGATGATCTGTTCACCGAAGGCATGAAGATGATGGCGATGATCGGCTTCATCATGATCGCCGCCTCAGGTTTTGCCGAAGTGATGAAGGCCACCGGGCAGGTGCAGACGCTGGTCGAATCGTCGGCGGCCTGGATCAATCACAGCAAAGGCGTCGGGGCTTTGTTGATGCTGCTGGTGGGCTTGCTGGTGACCATGGGCATCGGTTCGTCGTTTTCCACCGTGCCGATTCTCGCAGCGATCTTCGTGCCGTTGTGCGTGCAACTGGGCTTCAGCCCGATCGCCATCGTCTGCATCGTCGGCACTGCCGGCGCGCTGGGCGATGCCGGTTCGCCGGCCTCGGACTCGACCCTCGGCCCGACCTCGGGTCTGAACATCGACGGCCAGCATCACCACATCTGGGACACCGTCGTACCGACCTTCCTGCACTACAACCTGCCGCTGCTGGTGTTTGGCTGGGTGGCGGCGATGGTTCTCTAAACGCCCCACCAACCCCTGTGGGAGCGAGCTTGCTCGCGAAAGCGGTGGATCAGTCGCAGTTGCAGCGACTGAGACGACGCCTTCGCGAGCAAGCTCGCTCCCACAGGGGCCTGGGTATTTCCCGGACTCAACTTTTGCTCCGGCGTGCCGTTAAAGCCTTTAACCACGCCAACAAAATCAAAAGAGTGAGTCCCCCGATGCGCCTGAGTCTCAAGGCTAAAGTCCTGTCCCTTGCCGTTCTGCCGGTGCTGCTCTTTGCGCTGGTCATCAGCGTGACCACGCTGTTCATCCTCCAGGAACAGGCGCGCAAGGAGGTCGAACAGACCCGCGAGCGGCTGCTCAGCGACGCCAAGGCCACCCTGCAAAGTTACGTCGCCGTGGCCATGACCACGATCAAACCGCTTTACGACGCCGCCGCACCGGGCGACGACGCGGCGCGGGCGCAGGCGATCAAATTGCTCTCGGGCATCCGCTACGGCAAGGATGGCTACTTCTTCGGCTACGACTCCGAGACCGTGCGTCTGTTCAAGGCCAACGACCCCGACGGCGTGGGCAAAAGCTTCAAGGACAACCGCGATCCGAACGGCGTCTACGTCAACCTCGGCCTGGTCAAGGTGGCCAAGGACGGCACTCACTATCTGCAATACAGCTCGCCGCTGCCGGGCAACGCCAAGGTGCTGGTGCCGAAACTCGGCTACACCGAATACCTGCCGAAGTGGGACATGGCGGTCGGTACCTCGGTCAACCTCGACGGCATCGAAGCACAAGTGGCGCAGGTCGAGGCGCAAGTGCAGGAGCGCGTGCAAGGCGTGGTGCTGAGCATTGTCGGCGTTGCGGTGCTGGTGCTGCTGGTGATCGCGGCGGCGGGCATGCTGCTGGCCAACACCATTCTGCGCCCGCTGACCCTGATGAAAGCCAACCTTGACGACATCGCGGCAGGCGAGGGCGACCTGACCCGGCGCCTGAACATCACCAGCCAGGACGAACTCGGCGAGTTGGCCGGCTCGTTCAACCGTTTCGTCGACAAGATCCACGGTCTGGTGCGGCAGATCACCGAGATGACCACGCAACTGACCGGGCTGGTCACCCAGGTCTCGGAACAGGCGCAGCGTTCCGATCAGGCCATGGAGCGTCAACGCCACGAAACCGATCAGGTCGCCACGGCGATCAACCAAATGTCCGCCGCCGCCCAGGAAGTGGCGAAGAGCGCGCAAAACGCCGCCGTCGCCGCGCAGCAGACCGACGAAGAAGGCCAGAGCGCCAAGCGCGTGGTCGCGGGCAGCATCAAGCAGATTCATGCGCTGGTCGACGATATCCGCAACAGCGGCGTGTCGCTGGACAGCTTGCAGCAGGACGTCAGTTCGATCGTCGGCGTGCTTGGCGTGATTCGTTCGATTGCCGAGCAGACCAACCTTCTGGCGCTCAACGCCGCGATCGAAGCGGCGCGCGCCGGTGAGGCCGGTCGTGGCTTTGCGGTGGTTGCGGACGAGGTACGCGCACTGGCCAGCCGCACGCAGATCAGCACTCAGGAAATCCAGGGCATGATCGACCGCTTGCAGGCCGGCACGCAGCAGGCGGTCGAAGCGATGCGGCGTTCCAGCGAGGCCGGCGATGGCACGTCCCAGCAAGCCAATCAGGCTGGCGCATCGCTGGACGCCATGGCGCAGTTGATCGCGACGATCAACTCGATGAACGCGCAGATCGCCAGCGCAGCGGAAGAGCAGACGGCGGTGGCCGAAGAGATCAACCGCAGCGTGCATCAGATTGCCGTGGCGGTGGACAGCGTCGCCGATGAAACGCAACTGGGCGCGCAAACGTCGCGCAGTCTGGCGGAGCTGGGCCAGCGGTTGGGCAAGCTGGTCGGGCAGTTCCGTATCTGATGGCCTGAAAAGCCCCTCACCCTAGCCCTCTCCCAGAGGGAGAGGGAACCGATTGGAGAATATTGCGGGATTACGCCGACCTGAAAGTCCTGCTTTGAATCCATAATCGACGCGGTTTTTCAGGTCGATGCAGTAGGTGGGACACCTCGGTCGGTTCCCTCTCCCTCAGGGAGAGGGCTAGGGTGAGGGGCTCTTGATCTTCAGGCTCTGTCCCAATAGGGAATTTCGCCAAAGCACTCGACAAAAAAATCAATCACCGTCCTCACCTTCACCGACAACCGTCGGCTCCCCGGCCACAGCACGGCGATCTGCTGCGGTTCCAGGCTGTTCGACACCTGATATTCCCCCAGCACCGGCACCAGTGTGCCCTCGCGTACCGCTTCGCCAATCAGCCACGACGGAAACATCACCAGCCCGAGGCCTTGCTGGGCGGCCTGGGTCAGGGTGTCGGCGTGGTTGCCGGTGATTGGGCCTCTGACCGTGTACGGCGTCCAGTCCTCGCCATCACGGCGGAAAAACCAACGCTGCTGACCGGCCGCGCCTTTATAGGCCAGGCACTGATGCTGCGCGAGTTCGTCCGGGTGCTGCGGCGTGCCGTGGCGTTTGAGGTAGGCCGGGCTGGCGGCGACCTGAAAACGGTGCGGCGCCAGAATGCGTGCCTGCATGCTCGAATCGTGCAGCGCGCCGATGCGAAACAGCAGGTCGGCGCCTTCCTGCAACGGATCGACGTAATGGTCGGTTTGCTGGATATCCAGTTGCAGCTTCGGATAACGCGCGCAGAGCTCGCCCAGCCAGGGCGTCAGATGGCGCTGGCCGAACACCACTGGCGCGTTGATGCGCACCAGTCCGGTGGGTTCGCTTTGCTGTTCCTGCAACGCCTGTTCGGCTTCTTCCAGTTGCACCAACAGCAACCGCGCATGGTGGCCGAGCGTGCGCCCGGCTTCGGTCGGGGTGACGGCGCGGGTGTGGCGGTAGAGCAATTGCTGGTTCAGCGCCTGTTCCATCAACTGGATCTGCCGCGAAATGGAGGAGGGCGCGACGCCTTCGCGGCGGGCGACTTCGGAAAAACTGCCGTGGTCGAGGACCGCCAAAAACAGCCTTAACGCTTTGAATCCGAGTTCGTTGAGCCCGTGCATGCCATGTCTCGCTGTGCGTATTGCGCAAAAGTGTTGTCCGGATGCTCCCATTTATCGCACAGCGGCGCCAGCCGATAATCCGCGCCATTGTTTTCGAGCGTGGAAGGTTATGTATGCAGACGTTGGATGAAGAGGTGGTTGCTGCACCGGTGAAAAGATCGGTGTTGCGTCTGCTGTTGCTGCCGCTGGTGATTCTCGCTGGCATGGGCTTGTCGGTGGAGGCCGGTTTGCTCGGGCCGCTGGGTGAGCAGGTCGGGCATTTGTGGGCGACGTTGAGCATCTTCGGTGTGGGTTCGGCGATTCTGTTTTTGCTCCTGCTGTTCGCCGGCCCACAGAAAGGTCCGGCGTTGACCGAACTGCCGCGCTGGCAGTTGATCGGCGGGTTTCTCGGGCCGATCTACGTGGTGGTGCTGACGCTGGCGACGCCGCATATCGGCATCGCCATGACGATGATTGCGATTTTGTCCGGTCAGGTCGGCAAGAGTGTGCTGATCGACCATTTCGGCTGGTTCGGCGCGACGCGCAAGAAGGTCAACGGCGAGCGCTGGCTGGCGTTGGGCTTGATTGTGGTGGCTTTGGTTCTGATTGCGCGGGGGTGAGTGATGGGTCTGGTGATTTTGTTGGCGGTGGTGGTGTTGGCCGGTGCGGTGTTGAGTGTGCAGGCCGCGATCAATGGGCGTCTGGGTGAGACGGTGGGGGTACTGCGTAGCAGTCTGCTGACCTTTGCGGTGGGCGCGGTGGTGACCGGGTTGTTGATTCTGTTTTTCGAGCCGGCGCAGGCGGTGAGTCTGCTTGAGGTGCCGAAGTGGCAGTTGACCGGGGCGCTGTTCGGCGTGGTGTACATGATGGTGATGGTTGGCGCGGTGCCGGTGGTCGGGACGGCTGTGGCGACGGTGGCGGTGATTGTCGGGCAGTTGGGGATGGGGATGTTGATCGACAATTTTGGCTGGTTGGGAAATCCGGCGATCGGCTTGTCTCCGAGTCGGATGCTGGCGATGGTGTGTTTGGCGGTGGCTTTGGTGTTTATGTATCGGAGTTCGCGGCAGGCGCAGTGATTTTATTTGTTTGACTGTGCACATATCCGGTGCTGCGGGTGTTGCCCTCCGCTCAGCCTGCCGACGGGCTCTGAGATCAAGATCAAAAGCTACTTGAGCTAACGCTCATTGCTTTGTGCGGTTAACCCCTGTGGCAGCGAGCCTGCTCGCGAGAGACATCTCTGGGTCGCCCAATCTCTCAACAGTTGGCCAGCCTGTAACACCACCTTCTACACTGTCCCTTATGGCTTGCTCGCAAGCCTCAGACAACCACCACGCAAGGAGTCTGTCCCATGTCCGACAAAAAATGCGACTGCCCGGGCTGCAACTGCACGATCAAAGAAGGCGAACATTCCTACGCTGTGCACGGCAAACACTATTGCTGCGAGGCTTGCGCTCATCACCACAAACACGGTGAAGAGTGTGCGATGAAGGGTTGCGGTTGCGCTCATCCGAAATAAGCACGGCAAAAAAAAGTGGAGCCTAATCAGGCTCCACTTCCATTTTCAGACTGTCGTCTTCCTGTCGCTCAAAGTGCCTCACCGTGCCTTGCAAGGTTCGCCCTTCGACTTTGACCACCACAATCTTCGCTTGGTCGAGGTCTTCGGGTACCGGTGCCTGGACGCACAAGGTGAAGCGATAAGGGTCATCCGCGACCGTTTCCAGTGCGACTTGGCAATTCACCGTTTTGGTGATCTGGCCGAAGAAGGTGGTCAGGCCGTAGTCCAGTCGGGCCGGGTGATAAGTGTCGGTCATCGGTCGATTCCCCCTGTCGATTGCCAAGCCTGCGGTGAGGGCGGTGGGGTCAGTTGGTCTGGCGCCAGGTGACGTTTTCCAGGCCGAATTTTTCTGCCATCGGTTTGCTGGTCTTTTGCACTTTCTCGCGACCGAAGCGCGGGATGCGACCCACGCCCGCGTCGCAGCTTGCCCAATGCCAGGCTTCGGCATTGTCCATTTTGTCCGAGCGGATAATGAACGACTTGGGGGTGCCATGCAGTGTGTAGTCGATGACGTAAAGTTTTGCGTTGTTCATAAAGCCCGAATTCCTCCCTGTGGTATTAAACGGATCGCGCTGTGCCGGGAAAATTCATTCGGATTGTCCGACGGTAGCTATCGTTGGCGAGGGCGGGGCAGGCTGGTTACCATGGCGGCTTCGCCAACCCCCCTGTGAACGCTCGCCATGGCCCTCGCCGCGCCCCCTGATCTGACCGACACCGATGTGCCCGTGCAACCGCTGGCGCGAACCTATCCGCGTGGTTTGTTCATCGAGCCGCACGAGCATGTCTGGGGGCAGTTGCTGTATGCGATGAGCGGGGTGATGTGGGTCGAAACCCCGCACGAAGCGCTGGTGGTGCCGCCGCAGCGGGCGGTGTGGTTGCCGCCGGGAGTGCCGCACGGGATTCGTGTGGTGTCGGATTTGCAGATGCGCAATATCTACCTGCGCCCGGCGCTGGCGGCGACCCTGGATGCGACGGTTCAGGTGATCGAAGTCGGCGGGTTGCTGCGCGAGTTGATCGTCGGGCTGGTGGCGCAGGGCGATGCCGGCGAGGCCGAGTATTACGAGGCACTGGTCGGGCTGGCGTTGCTGGAACTGCGCCGGGCCAGGCGTTCGCAACTGAAGATTCCGCTGCCGGATGAGTCCGACCGGCGTCTGATGAATCTGTGTCAGGCCGTGATGGCCGCGCCGTCGCTGGAGATCCCGTTCGAGCAGCATGCGCAGAACGCCGGGGCCAGCGTGCGTACCCTGGCGCGGTTGTTCAAGGACAGCCTCGGCATGGGCTTCGCCGAATGGCGGCGCCAGGTGCAGTTGGCGACGGCGGTGGCAGCGTTGATTCAGGGCGTGGCGGTGAGCGTCATTGCTCGCGAACTGGGTTATTCACCGAGCAGCTTCAGCGACATGTTTCGCCGAGAGCTGGGGGTGGCGCCTTCGCAATTCTCGGCAACTTGAACAGATCTATGTGGGAGCGAGCCTGCTCGCGAAAGCTTTGCACCAGGCAATGAAGTGCTGACTGGAAGACCGCATTCGCGAGCAGGCTCGCTCCCACACGGTTCGATGGCGGCTGCAGAAGGTTTGTCCGAAATTCAGAAGTCCTTGGCCGATGCCGCTCCGCCCGTTTCCCTAGACTCTGCCCATCACTTATCGCGGCGGAGTTCCCCCATGAACTACCTCATTTCTCTGGCCATCGGCCTGGGCGTCGGCCTGCTCTATGGCGCGCTCGATTTCCGTTCTCCCGCACCACCGGCGATCGCGCTAATCGGTCTGCTCGGCATGTTGGCCGGTGAGCAGTTGTGGCCGCTGGGCCGGCAACTGGTCGCTGGCTGGTTGTCCTGAATTTCCCTTTTTCCTTTCGGTGGATGTGCCCATGAAAGCGTTGCAATTCGATCAGACCGGCGACCTGTCTTCCCTGCGTTTCGTCGACGTTCCGACCCCGGTGCCCGGCGCCGATGAAGTGCTGGTGCAGATCAAGGCTGCCGGCCTCAATCCCAGCGATGTGAAAAACGTCCTCGGGCGTTTTCCTTACACCACGCTGCCACGGGTTCCGGGGCGGGATTTTGCCGGGGTGGTGGTCGAGGGGCCGCAAGCACTGATCGGTCAGGAAGTCTGGGGTACCGGGCGCGAGCTGGGCTTCTTCGCCGACGGCGCCCATGCGCAATTCGTCAAACTGCCGGCCAGCGGCGTGGCGCACAAACCGGTGCATTTGAGTTTCGCTCAGGCGGCCAGCCTTGGCGTGCCGTACACCACGGCGTGGGATGCGCTGGAACGCAGCCTGGTCAGCGCCGATACGCGTTTGCTGGTGATTGGCGGCGGGGCGGTGGCCACGGCGGCTTTGGCCCTGGCAAAAGTGCGCGGCGCGCAATTGCTGGCGGCGGCGCGCCGGCCCGAGCAGGTCGCCGATCTGCAGCAGCAGGGCTATCAGACGATTCAACTGGATAAGCCAGAAGACCTCGGTGCCCAGGTCAACGCGGTGTATCGCGGCGGCGCCGATGTGATCTTCGACACCACCGGTTTCTGGCTACCGGCCTCGGTGGCGGCACTGGCCACCTTCGGCCGCATCGCCATCATCGCCGCGCCGGTCGACGGCCACGTGCAATTGCCGGCGCTGGCGCTGTATCGCAAGGGCGGCTCGGTGGTCGGGATCAACTCGTTGTTGTACGGCGTTGAGGCGTGCGCGGCGATGCTCGAGCAGTTCGGGCGCTTCTTCGATGAGGATCGCTTGCCACTGCCGCAGGGCCTGGTGGAGGTGCCACTGGCTGAAGGGCCGGCGCGCTATGCAGAGGTCAATCAGGGGGGGGGCGACAAGATCATCTTGCTGCCCTGACCACAGGGGAAAGGCATAGGATCCGGGATCATTTCCGTAGGATCCCGGCCGTTTCTCTGTGGGCCACGTCCTTTTCGCTCGCAGACCGGCAAAACAGGGAAAGGTCTGACTTCACCCATTGCAGTGCACCGTAGCACAGTCCCGTCTTTCACTCAGACACAGGGACAGGTGGATGCGCATCGCTGGCAGGCCCGTTGTTTTCACTCTCGAGATAGAAGGCGTTTCCCACGATCTTCAAGTGTTCGGTTTTCGCACCCGGGAAGTGCTCAACCAGACCTACGAACTGGATCTCGAGCTGGTCAGCGAGCGCCCCGATCTGGATCTGGAAGGCTTGCTGCATCGGCCGGCCTTTCTCTGTTTCGGTGCCGACGGTAGCGGCATGCACGGGCTGGTCTATCGGGTCGGCCAAGGTGATTGCGGTGTTCGGCTGAGCCGTTACCAGATCACCCTGGCGCCACATCTTGCCTACCTCGCGCATCGGCGCAATCAGCGGATTTTCCAGAACCTGAGCGTGCCGCAGATCATCGCCAATGTGTTGAGCGATCACGGTATGCAGGCCGATGCCTGGCATTTTCAGCTCAGCGCCGAGTACCCGGCGCGGGTGTATTGCGTGCAATACCAGGAATCCGATCTGCACTTCATCCAGAGGCTGTGCGAAGAGGAGGGCCTGCACTTTCACTTCCGCCACCGCCGTGAGGCGCACCTGTTGGTGTTCGGCGACGATCAAACGGCGTTCCTCAAACACGACGTGACGACGCGCTATGTGCAGGGCAACGGCCTGGTTGCCAATGCGCCGGTTATCGACCAGTTCACTGTGCGCCTGGAGCCACGCTCCAACCTCGTCGAGCGCCGCGACTATCACTTCGAAAAGCCCGCAGTGCAGTTGGACGCCAAGGTCAGTGCAGCGCAAGTTCCGCTGCTGGAAGATTATGAGTTTCCCGGGCAGTTCACCCATCGCGAGCGCGGCAAGCACCTCAGCCAGCGTGCGCTGGAGCGCCATGGTGCCGACTATCGTCTGGCTAACGGGCGCAGCAATCAGGCGCTGATGCGCGGCGGCAGTTTCATGACCATGGCGGATTACTCGCGCGCCGACTGCAACGATTTATGGTTGCTGACCGAGGTCGAGCACATCGGCAAACAGCCGCAAGTGCTCGAGGAAGCGTTCACCGAGCAGGCTGACGCAGATGGTTTCAGTCAGGGCTATCGCAACCATTTCGTCGCGACACCGTGGGACGTGGTGTTTCGCCCGCAGCTCAGGCATGTCAAACCGCGCGTCAGCGGCAGTCAGCTGGCGGTGGTGACCGGCCCGCCCGGCGAAGAAATCTACAGCGATGCCTACGGCCGGGTGAAAGTGCAAATGCTCTGGGATCGCGACGGCCAGCGTGATGAACAGTCAAGTTGCTGGCTGCGCGTGGCCACTGCCTGGGCACATGACCGCTACGGCAGCGTGCAGATTCCTCGCGTCGGTATGGAAGTGCTGGTGGGCTTCACCGATGGCGATCCGGACAAACCGCATGTGCTCGCCTGCCTGCCCAACGCCGAAACCCCGGTGCCACTGGACCTGCCGGCGCAACAGACGCGCAGTATCTGGCGCAGCCAGAGCAGTCCCGGTGGCGGTGGTTACAACGAACTGCGCATCGAGGACCGGCAAGGCGCGGAAGAAATCTCCATCAGGGCGCAGCGCGACTTGGTGCAGCACGTGCTCAACGACTTGCGTGTGCAGATCGACAACCTGCACAGCCAAGTGATTGGCGGCGTTTCCAGCCTTGAGTTGCGCGACGAGGAACATCATCTGACCCATGGCAATCGCCTGACTGAACTCAAGCAGGACGATCATCTGTGGGTGCAGGGCGAGCAGCATGTGCGGGTCGCCAGCCAGCGTGTCAGTGCGGCGCAGCAGCTGCATTTCGGCGCGGGCGAGCAGGTGGTTTTCAACAGCGGCCTGCAGATCACCCTGGCTGCTGGCGGGCATTGGCTGACGGTCGGCGCCGCCGGCATTTTCAGCAGTGTGCCGGTGGTGCAGGGCGGGGCGCCGACGGTGTGTCTGCCAGCGGAACCCTTGCTGCCGGGGGCCGCGCCGTTGCTCAAGGCGACGTTCGATGCCGTGCAGCAACGGCATGCGCTGCTGACCACGCGGACCTCGCGTTGCCTGATCTGCGAGGCAGCCCAGGCATGAGCCTTTTGACGGATTGGCCTGAAGGTTTGCCGTGGGCTGAGCAGCAGGCGTTTGTGCTGCTCGACGGCGCGACGATCACGGATTTACCGGCGCAACTGCGAAGGCTCGATCCCGCCGCCAACGCTTTCGCGCTGTACGACCAGCCACCATTTTCGGCCCTGCGTGAGGTATCGCCGCTGCTGGTGGCGCTCGCTGACGCTGACGATCCGGTGGCGCGGTTTTATCGCCAGCACGCCCAACAGGAATGGGGCGTGCTGTTGTTCAGCACCGCGCCGGCGCATGAAATCGTCGCGCACTTGCGTCAGTTGCTGATCGTCGAGTTGCCGGTCGGCTCGCCGGTGTTGTTGCGGCTGGCGGATGCCGCCGTGGCGCAGGCGCTGTTTGCCAGCGGCGATGCGAGTCTGTTCGGGCCGCTGGGGTGTGTGGTCACGGCGGATGGCGCGCGGGGAGTCTGGCACTGTCAGCGACCTCGGCACGGGCAGGGTGGGGCGCTGGTGGTGCCGTATCAGTTGAGTCTCGAGCAGGATGCCGCGCTGGATCGGGTGGATCGGCGGCGGGTGTTGCTACAAGTCGATGCGTATTTGCTTGAATATTTTCCCCGGTTTCATACCGGGGAAACCATCGCTGAACGTTGGATGCTTCTGGAACAAATCGAGGCAAAAGCCAGCGCGCTCGACCTGAGCAGCCAATCGGAATGGCTTTACTTCGCCAACCTTGTCGCCTCTCTCAACGGCGCTGATCCGGATGAGCATCCGCAGATCCAGCACTTGCTACACGAGCCCTCCCTGCAACCGATCGGTGAGCGCTTGACGCTGGCCGTTTCAATGGCCCGCCAATGGGCGTCTGAAAGAGTCCGACCATGAACCATCCCGCCGACCTTGCGGCAGCCGCCGCGTCCAAAGCCCCGATCATCGGTCCCGCCGCCTGCCCCTTGCGCAACACCCACGTGCAACTGCTGCCCCTTGCGTACGGCCTGGTGGAAAAACCCTTCGACCCCAGCACCGAAATCACGCTGCCTTACATCCTGACCACGCGTCCCATGGGCATCCGCCGTTTGCGCGATGGCTGGCTGTACATCGTCGACAGTCTCAGCGCTGAGCTGTACGAATATCGCGTGCTCGACGGCGTGATCAGCGCATTGCTGCATCGCGGCAAAAGCGTCAGCGAGGAGCAGCGCAGCGCCATCGAAGAACGTCCGGCTTTGATCTTCTCGCGTAAAAGCACCCTCTACGTGACCTTCGCCGACGTGCAGTTGAGCGCGGCGAAGTGCCGACAGGTGCTGGACAGCGCGGAGGAGCGCGAGCACTTCATGCAGGCGGTCGATCTCGGCCCGGTGCATTGTCTGATCGGCGGCGAGCATCTGCTCACCGTGGCCCAGGCCAAACAGTGGCTGGCGGAAGTGGCCTGCACAGCGAAACCGCTGGCCGAGGCGGACGCCACGCGGATGCCGGCGGTGCAGGTCAGCGACGCGCCGGAGCACGAGCGTGAGCCCTATCTGTGGGAAAACCCGCGACGTTTTCGCGAGGCGCATATCGGCGAATTTCTCGGGCGGGTGCGCGGACCATATCAGGACGACACGCTGTTTCTGCTGGTCAACGACGACCTCGGGGTGATGCGCGATCTGGCTGATTATCAGGACCTGGTGGTCGGCTGGATCGAGCAGTGGAGCAACACCGACAACAACGAGCGCGACTATCTGCTGGCCAGTTACATCGAGTCGCTGAGCCAGTTGGGCGCTCAGGATTTCGACACTTTGGCCAAGGCCAGTGACGATCCGCGCGCCCAGGCATTGTTCGCTGAACTGGAGCAATTGCCCGAACCGGATCGGGAAAATACCCGGCACGCATTGCTTGAGTATTTGAACAAAGGTGGTGAGGTTGTCCCGACCGATACTCAGGCTCGACCTGAACTGCAACAACAGCGCGAAAAGGCACTGGATGAGTCATTGGCGCTGAACCGTTTCGACGGCGTCACCCCGGATTTCACCGCGCACGCTCGCGTCACCGCCGAGGCGGATCGACGCTTTTATACCCGCGAATATTTTCTCGAAGTAGCCCCCGCCGAATTCGTCGAGCGTCATCTGAGCACACTGGTCGAGCTCGGCAAGGACCAGAGCCGGCGCATGAAAGACGTGCTCGACGGCCCGCTGCTCAGCGGCAAACGCGGCATCAACGACCTGATCGACCGTCCGGCGATGGACGAGGTGCTGAACAGTCATCGCGACAACCTGGGACGCTGGAATCGCCTGCTCGAACGCATAACCGCCGACCGCGCGCAACTGCTGTGCGCCGGGCGTTTCCATCGCTCGGCGTGGTATTTCGACGGCCAAGTGCAGATCGATCAGGCGCTCGCCAGCGAATACGCCTGCCTCAAGGACATCGGCCGCAGCGACGCGGCCAACGAACAAATGCTCGGATACCTCGAGCAACACCCGCAACTGACCCGCCCGCTGTTTTACACCTTGCCGCTGCGCTTGCAGACCGAACAGGCCGGGCAATATTCAACGCTGTTCAACGCCGGCATGGCGATGTTCAACAACCTGCCGGACTGGCTGACCAAATTGCAGAGCATCGAGCAGCCGCAGCTGCCGGCCCTCGACGATCTGCCCGCACACAGCCGCGTCCTCGCCGATGCCGTGCAGGACACCTACAGCCCGGCGCTGAACCTCGGCCTGAGCCGGGCGCTGGAAGGTTTTGATCTTGCCGGTGAGAAAATCCCCGACCTCGACGAACTGTTCCAGCGCTTGCCCAAAGCCCTGCGCCTGCGCGTCTTCGACGCCGCGCGAACCAGCGGCGTGACCTTCACCGTGTCCACCCCGGCGGAACAAGCGGCGCTGCAAGCCACGATCAAGGAAGTGCTGCGCGAACGCGACTACCTGAAAACCCTCAACCGCGAACGCAACCAGCTCACCCACAACAAAAACCGCCAGGGCCACAAAACCGCCCGGGCGATGGAATTGCAGCAGGAAATCGTCCGCGTGCGCACGCAACTGGCCTTGTTCGAAGGAAGGCTGGCGGCGGCGTTGAGCCCGATTGATGAACTGCCGGATCGCTCGGCGCGGCTGTACGGCGCCACCCCGGCGAAAGCGGGATTGACGGTGGTGTTTCCGCCGGCGCAGCACGGGGAATTGCGTGGGTTGCTGG
>NZ_JAFGYL010000037.1:0-24194 GCF_017491835.1 Pseudomonas sp. 67(2021) | reverse complement strand
GAAGATACCCGCCCCGAACCTTCAACGACATCCAGCCCGCCGCCTGATTCTTCTGTCTGCAGCACCATGCCTTCGACGGCTCGGCCGGCATGGCTGGCATGCTATGATCCGACTGATTCTTCGATTACCAAAATCACACTGCTGGACTGTGGCGTGTCTGCGGACAATACTATTTTGGATTGGTGGCGAGTCGCAATTTCCGCACCGACAACCTTCACTCATGGAACCAATCAGCCAGCGGCTTCTTATACTCTGGCGAGCGCTCAGGGACGCATGGCGGTTAATTTCCACTTGAGGATGGCCATTGACCGCTCAAGGTCTTGAACAACCAGAACGTCTTCGAGGCTTCCGATTATTACGCCACGGGCGGCGCGTACTGCATCGGAAGTTCGTCGACTGGGGTGTAAGCGTCGTTATCGCTACAGTCGGCACGGCAAGCGTGGCCATCAATGGCCATGCCGTTCACTTCAACGCGGGATCGGTGCGCAATTGGATTTGAGAACACCACTGGCTTGAAACTTCGCACGACCATGTTCGCCGGCACAAACATCCTCCGCCTTTCGGCATGAGCAATGTCTTTGTGGAAGCTAACGGTATTACATCAGCGGTAATGGTCGATTCAAATTCGCTAGACCCATCAGCGTTAACAGAAAGGCCAGCGTTGCGTCGCCGTTCTTAAAGGGGCGGTGCAGGGCAGCGTAACCTCTCAGCTAAAATGGTCCATTTCTACCGGTAATGATGGCGCACGGATATGATTCGGGCGCTTGTCGCATGGTGGCTCGCGTGCTGGACGTACGCATCGGTGATCCGGTTCTGCGGCACCGGTAAAAAGAGAGAATAACTGTCATGTCAACAATAAACGATAGAAAATCTTAAGCCTTTGACGAGCCGTCATGACTGTTATTTGGCACTCATTCATGCCCTATCCATGGTTCGCGGGAGCGCCTTCGTTGGCAACTGTCTCGGACTGAAGGTCAGCCCGAACAAAAAGTACTTCCGCCATTATTGAACAACCAAAGCCCCCGTAATCGTTACTGATTACGGGGGCTTTTTCGTTTCTGGCGTTTTGTTCGCAATGCTTTTCGGGTACAACCTGCCGACTGCATAAAAGGAACAGCTCGATGAGTGAAGTTCAGCCGTTGGCGGGTGATGACGACGTTAGGCCGCAGGCCGTGAGTCTGCGCGAGGCGTTCTGGTTCTGGTTGAAGCTGGGCTTTATCAGTTTCGGCGGGCCGGCCGGGCAGATTTCGATCATGCACCAGGAGTTGGTCGAGCGGCGGCGCTGGATTTCCGAGCGGCGTTTTCTGCATGCCTTGAACTATTGCATGTTGCTGCCCGGGCCTGAGGCGCAGCAGTTGGCGACTTATATTGGCTGGCTGATGCATCGGAGCTGGGGCGGGATTGTGGCCGGGGCGTTGTTCGTGTTGCCTTCGCTGTTCATCCTGATTTTCCTGTCGTGGCTCTATATCGCCTTCGGTGAAGTGCCGGTGGTCGCCGGGCTGTTTTACGGGATCAAGCCTGCGGTGACGGCCATTGTCGTGCAGGCGGCGCATCGCATCGGTTCGCGGGCGCTGAATAACAATTGGCTGTGGGCGATTGCGGCGGCGTCGTTTACGGCGATTTTTGCGTTCAACGTGCCGTTCCCGTTGATCGTGCTGGGTGCGGCGGTGATTGGCTACTTCGGCGGTCGACTGGCACCGGAGAAATTCAGGGCCGGCGGGCATAGCGCAGCGAAGAAGTCTTTCGGCGCGGCGTTGATTGACGACGACACGCCAACCCCGGCCCATGCCCGTTTCAGCTGGACGAAACTGGCCTTGATCGCCGTGATCGGTGCCGCGCTTTGGGCGTTGCCGATGGGAGTATTGACCGCGCTATTCGGCTGGCAGGGCACACTGACGCAGATGAGCTGGTTCTTCACCAAGGCAGCGCTGCTCACCTTCGGTGGAGCTTATGCGGTGCTGCCCTATGTCTATCAAGGTGCGGTCGGTCACTACGGCTGGCTGACCCCGACGCAGATGATCGACGGCCTGGCGCTGGGCGAAACCACACCGGGGCCGCTGATCATGGTGGTGGCGTTTGTCGGTTTTGTCGGCGCTTATGTGTCGCAGGTGTTCGGCGCCGATCAGGTGTTCCTCGCCGGAGCGGTCGCCGCCGCGCTGGTGACGTGGTTTACCTTTCTGCCTTCCTTCCTGTTTATCCTCGCCGGCGGCCCGCTGGTGGAGTCGACGCACGACGAACTCAAATTCACCGCCCCACTGACCGCGATCACCGCTGCGGTGGTTGGGGTGATTCTCAATCTGGCGTGTTTCTTCGGCTACCACGTGCTCTGGCCGCAAGGCTTCAGCGGCAGCCTGGACTGGCCGTCGGCGTTGATTGCACTTGCCGCGGCCATTGCGCTGTTTCGCTTCAAGCGCGGAGTGATTCAGGTGTTGCTGGGCTGTGCGTTGGTTGGGTTGGTGGTGCATTTGCTGCGTTAGTGATCGCGGCGCTGGAAATCGAATCGCGCGCTGGAGACTCGATTCCGGCAATAAGTTCCGGTCATTCCAGTGCGAATATCCCCAGCGGTACAGCCCCGTTTCGCTTGTTCGCGCGGTTCAAACCATTTGTCCTGTCGGCGCAAATTTTTTGAAATTTCCGCAACGACAATGCTTCACAAAAGGGTAGGCAAACTTTTACCCAGAACTTGCCACGCTTACCCGACTGAGGAGATTTGTCATGTTTCTACATAACAAGCGACTTCAATACACCGTTCGTGTCGCCGAGCCCAATCCGGGGCTGGCCAATCTGTTGCTCGAGCAGTTTGGCGGCGCACAAGGTGAACTGGCGGCGGCTTCGCGCTATTTCACTCAAGCCCTGGCCGAGGACGATCCGGGACGCAAGGACTTGCTGATGGATATCGCCACTGAAGAACTCAGCCATTTGGAAATCATTGGCTCGATCATCGTCATGCTCAACAAGGGCGCGAAAGGCCGGATGGCCGAAGGCGTCGAGCAGGAGGGCGAGCTGTATCGCTCGCTCAATGGTAACGGCAATGACTCGCACATCACCAGCCTGCTCTACGGTGCCGGTTCGCCGCTGACCAACTCTGCCGGTGTGCCATGGACGGCGGCGTACGTCGATACCATCGGTGAGCCGACCGCCGACATGCGTTCCAACATTGCTGCTGAGGCACGGGCGAAGATTGTTTATGAGCGCTTGATGAACGTGACCGATGACCCCGGCGTGAAAGAGGCTCTGGGCTTTCTGATGACCCGTGAGATCGCCCACCAGTTGTCGTTCGAAAAAGCCCTGCATTCGATTCAGCCAAACTTCCCGCAAGGCAAGCTGCCCGGCATGCCTGAGTTCACCAACGTCTACTTCAACATGTCGCAAGGCACCGAAAGCATGCGCGGCCCGTGGAATCAGGGCGACGATTGGGAGTTCGTCGAAACCCCGACGCCAGCGGTCGACGGCGGCGATGGCCTGGCCACCGTGCAACTGGACAGCGCCGACGAAGCGCTGCTGGAAAACATGAAAATGCGCACCATGTCCGACCCCAACAGCGAGCCGGTCACCGGTGCGGATCTGGGCGCCGGCGCGCAGGCCAAGCCTGGTTTGTAAGGCACGAGGGGCGCGCCGGACATCAGGCGGCGCGCCCCGGTTGATCACTGGGAAATCATCAAGAAGAGGACTCGACAATGGCTACTCCACAGGAAAACCTGCTCGACTGGCTGCGTGATGCCCATGCCATGGAGCAACAGGCCGAGCAAATGCTCAAGGCACAATCCAAGCGTCTGGAACATTACCCGCAGCTCAAGGCGCGCATCGATCAGCACATCGAAGAAACCCTCGGCCAGCAGAAACTCATCGACGAATGCCTGCAACGTCTGGGCGGTGAATCCTCGACGATGAAAGACCTGGGCGGCAAATTGATGGCGTTCGGTCAGGCTGTTGGCGGCTCCTTGATGAGCGATGAAGTGATCAAGGGCGCCATGGCCGGCTACGTTTTCGAAAACATGGAGGTCGCCAGCTATACCGTGCTGATCGCAGCGGCGAAAGCGGCGGGGGACACGCAGACGCAGAAGGCCTGCGAACAGATTCTGCCGCAGGAAGTGGCCATGGCTGAATGGCTGCTCAAGCATTTGCCGCAACTGACCGACGCGTTTCTGGAACGCTCGGCGGATCCGGACAAAGAAGCCAAGAAGTAACCCTTGCCACCGGCGTCCGCCTGCCAGACGGGCGGACGCGCTATCAAATTACGGTGCGACCTGCAGCGGCTTGCGCTCAATCTCCACCGGTTGCAAATGACCCAGCCGATCCAAGTGATAGCGTTGCAGATCCCGCGCCAGAATCAGGTGGCCGTCATACAGCGCCGCCGCTTCACTGCGCACATCTTCGATGGATGGACTCAGCGCCGGGTTGGCCTGATAGCGTGCGCTGAAGTGCGTCAGCACCAGGTTGCGCACCCCAGCGGATTCGGCGAAACCGGCGACAGCGGCGGCGCTACTGTGGCCGTAACTGGCTCGAGCGCGGTCGATTGCTGCCTGCACGAATGTCGCTTCATGCACCAGCACGTCCGCCGATTGCGCGACTTCTGCCAGCAGTGCCGGCCGATCGTTGTCGCCGCAGACGATGATGCGCCGATCAGGTCGCGCGCTCAGCAGATAGTTGCGAGCGTGCAGCATCCGCCCGTCAACCTCCACGTCCTGACCATGGGCCAACTGACCCCAGAGCGGGCCGCGTTCGATGCCCTCGGCATCCAGGCGCCCCACGTCCAGACGCGGTTCCGGATCGGACTCGGTAAATACATAACCGTGACACGGCACGCGGTGGGAAAGCTCGACGGTCTGCACCTGAACGTTGAGGTTGCGCCATTCGGTAAGCGTTTCCACAGCGTGCAGGTTGATCTCGAAGGGCAGATGCGATTGCGTCACCTCAAGGCTCATTCTCAGCCACGGCTGCAGCGCCGCCGGCAGAATAATGTCCAGCGGCCGCGTGCGTCCGGACATGCCGGTGCTCGCCAGCAGACCCGGCAAGCCCAGGCAGTGATCGGCGTGCACATGAGTGATGAAAATCGCCCGCAATTCACTCAGTGACAGCGGCGTGCGCAGCACCTGATGCTGGGTGCCTTCACCGCAATCGATCAGGTACCAGCCCTTGCCGGCAGAGGCGATCAATGCTGTTGCGCTGACGTTGCGCTGGCGGGTCGGCACGCCGGCAGACGTGCCCAGAAACAACAAATCCACGGTGGTTCTCCCTGGCGGATCGGATTTCAGATCTTGCGTGCAGTTCTCGGTGAGCTTTCGACAATCAGCGAGGCGATTCGGATCCATCGAAGTACCGGGGCGATTCATCGGACACCCGCCGTTGCGGTGTCCGGCCTTGGCACTTCGCTCGCTGATGATGGTCACAGCGAAACGGAGTCACTTAGCGGAGGTCAACTTGCCCAGAAAATCCAGGCCGATCGTCGACCGCGCCGATGCGGCGACCCTTTCGCAAGAACGCAAAGATGTGTTTTTCGCGGCGGTGCAGGTCAGCCGCATGGCCATGATTGTCACCGATCCAGCGCAGCCCGACGATCCCATCATTTTTGCCAACAATGCGTTTCTTGAACTCAGCGGCTACGAGCTGGAAGAGGTGCTCGGGCGCAACTGCAGGTTTCTGCAAGGCGAGCAGACTGATCGTTCCGTCTTGCAACAGGTCAAGCAAGCGCTCAAACATCAACACGAAACCTGCGTGGAGGTACTCAACTATCGCAAGGATGGCTCGTCGTTCTGGAACGAGCTGTTTATCGCGCCACTATTCAACGAGCGCGGGCAACTGGTGTATTTCTTCGCCTCGCAAATGGACGTCAGCCGCCGCCGTGACGCCGAGGATGGTTTGCGTTACAGCGAGAACATGGAAGCGCTAGGCCAGTTGACCGGTGGCATCGCCCACGATTTCAACAATCTGTTGCAAGTGATGATTGGCTACATCGAGCTGATCCAGCACACCGCCAAGCGGCCGAGCATTGATCCGCAACGCATCGTGGTCGGCGCCGGTCACGCTCGCGCGGCGGCGGAAAAAGCACGTTTGCTGACTCAGCATCTGCTGGCGTTCTCGCGCCGGCAACGGCTTGAGGGGCGGGTGATCAATCTCAATGCCTTGCTTGAGCGCTCTGCGCTGCCGACGCATGAATCCGCCGACCTGGAACCGCGATTCGAACTGGCCGAGGACTTGTGGAACTGCCGGCTCGACCCGGCGCAGGCCGAGATGGCACTGAATCATCTGCTGTCCAATGCCCGTGATGCGCTGCAAGGGCAACCGCAGCCAGGGATTACCGTGCAGACGCGCAACGTCGTTGTCCCGGACGCGACCGATCCGCACCAGGGCGGACTGGCGACGGGGCGTTACGTCTGCATCGCGATCGCCGATAACGGCGTGGGCATTGCCGCCGATGATCTCGACAAGGTCATGGAACCGTTTTTCACCACCAAGGAGGAGGGCAACGGTGCCGGACTCGGTTTGTCGATGGTCTATGGCTTCGTCAAGCAATCCGGCGGTGTGGTCAAATTCGAATCGACGCCGGGGCTCGGCACCACGGTGCGCTTGTTCTTCCCGGCGGATGACAGTCAGCTATCGGCACCTGGCTCCGCTGAAACCGCAGAAAATCTCAAGGGCACGGAGCGCATCCTGATCGTCGAGGATCGCGCCGAAGTTGCTGAACTGGCGCGCTTCGTACTGTCCGAACAGGGTTACCGCACCACCATCGCTGCAGACGCGAGCGAGGCACTGGCGATGTTGCAGAGTAGCGACTTTGAGCTGGTCTTCACCGATCTGGTCATGCCCGGTGAGATGAACGGGCTGGCACTGGCGCGGGAAATCAGCCAGCGCTATCCGGCCATGCAGATCCTGCTGACGACCGGCTACTGCGCGGACGAGTCGACGCCCAATGAGCTGGCTGACAATGAGTTCGAATTGATCGCCAAGCCCTACGCGCCGGTGGATCTGCTGCGCAAGCTGCGCTCGATGCTCGGCTGAAAAAACGAACTGTCAGTGAACGTTCGGCGTCCATCCTTAAGACCACATTGAGCAACCAGTGAGGGGACGATCCCCGAGGAGATGTTTGCTATGAGTGATTATCCGATGGACGAAACCGATTCCGATCACCGCAACCGCCAGTTCGGTCAGGCTTTGGGGCTGGATGCTGACGAGGTGGAGTCGTGGGTCAGTGCAATCGAAGAGGACGGCAGCGGCATGGGCTACGTCGTGCATTTTTCCAGCGAAACGCCGGTGGACGTACTGGCCAAGGTGCAAGGACTGGGCGATGACCTGATGATCAATATCGGGCCGATCGACTGAGCATCAGGGAGAACGGTTCATGCAGGAGCAACCTTTGGTGGTGATAAGCGGCGCCAGTGCTGGCGTGGGTCGCGCGGTGGCCCACCGGTTTGCCGCTGGCGGCTACCGTATCGGCCTGTTGGCGCGTGATCCGGCGGGACTGGCCGCCACGCAAGAAGAGCTGCAAGCGTATGGCGTTCAGGTCGAAGCGGTTAGCGTCGATGTCGCCGATGCGCTCGCCATGCAGCAGGCCGCGCAGCAACTGGAAGCCACGCTTGGGCCGCTGGCGGTGTGGGTCAACGCGGCGATGGTCACGGTGCTCTCGCCGATAGAACAATTGTCCGCCGCCGAGATCGAGCGCGTCACTCAGGTGACCTATCTCGGTACGGTTCATGGCACCTTGGCGGCGCTGTCGTTGATGCGTCCGCGCAACCAAGGGGTGATCATCCAGGTCGGCTCGGCGTTGGCCTATCGCGCCATTCCGTTGCAGGCCGCCTATTGCGGGGCGAAGTTCGCTGTGCGCGGTTTTACTGATTCATTGCGCTGTGAGTTGCTGCATGAACGCAGCCATATTCGCGTGTGCATGGTGCAATTGCCGGCGATCAATACCCCGCAGTTCGATTGGGCACGCAACAAATTGCCCAAGCGTCCCCAACCGGTGCCACCGATTCACGACCCCGATGTGGCAGCACGGGCAATTTTCAGTGTGGTAAAGCGTCCGCCGCGAGAGTTGTGGCTGGGGTGTTCGACGATCAAAGCGATTGTCGGCCAGTCGGTCATGCCCGGCCTGCTCGACCGTTTGATGGCGCGAGGTGCATGGTCCGGTCAGCAGACCAATGAGCCTGAAGACAACGAGCACCCGGACAACCTGTTCGAAGCGCAGCCGGATCGGCATCAGATTCGCGGCCGCTTTATCGGCCGCTCAAAGGACGCGGCGCTGGCCTTGACTTCGACTCAAGTGCTGGCGGTATCGGCAGTGATTGCCGTACTGGTGGCCGTGGTTCTATTACAGCTTTGATTGTTCCCCGTTAGTCAGGGGTTGACGGATTTCAGTGCGCCAGCGGAGGGCTTGAGTTTTTCCTGCAGGTCGCGGGCAGTTTTTGCCTGTTTCTCGATGTCCGGCAACGCGGATTGGGCGAAAGCCTTGAGCTGCGGATTTTGTGATGACATCGCTTCTTTCTTGAACAGCATCAGCTTTTGCTCAAGGGTTTCGGCCTGGCTGTCGATGTAAATGCGGTCGAAGGCGTCATCCCTTGATTCAAGGCGTAGCTGCTTGGCTTTGGATGCCACCGAGGGTTCGGTAGGAACCGCCATATGCTGGCTTTGCCCCAGCTGCCTGATTTGTTTATCGAAGCGCTCATGGTCGGCGATCATTTGTCTGGCGAACGCTTTGACTTCGGGCAAGGTTGCTTTTTCCAAAGCGATGCGCGAACTGTTGTGCTGGAACAGGCTTTGCTGTGCCGCCTCTTCGATGAAGGCGTCGATGGTGTCGGCACGGCTTGGCTGGACGCTCATAGCCAAGACCGCAAGGCAGATTGCGGCGAGTGATTTCATGGCGCGTAACCTCCGCAGCATCGATGGATGGTGGCGGCCCGGGATCAGCTCATGGCTGCTGATAGTGGCCGGGGACGTTGTCGCCTTCGTCGGGACTGGTGCGTTTCTGCACCTGGACGTCGCTCAGTGAAGCGGTCTTCAATTCGGGGAAAGCGGTTTTGACCAGGGTTTCAGCGAGACCCGGATCAAGGGTGTCGCCATCGTGGATCAGCGTGCGGCTTTGCGGCTGGTTGTCGACGATGAAACTGACGAGGTAGCGGTGCTCATGGGACATGGCTGAAATCCTTGTGTGCATGGCAGCAAAAATTGCAGTACATGCACCTTTGATGAACACCGCTGACAAGCATTCAAATAAACCCTCTGAAGGGCGACAGACGGTGCCGCTTTGCAGATGAACAGGACGTCGCTCAAATTTCCTTGATCGGCGTCTCGCCCTGTACGGCTTTGATCAGATTGATCACATGCAAGCAATCAGCCTTGTTCACATACGATTCGCCACTGGCCACGGTCTCGTGGTTGCGCGCGCGCAGACGCCAGCGCCATTGGCCTTTGCCAGTGCTCGGGGTGCCTCGGGTTTGTCGGTAGATTTCGAAATACATGGGGTTCGCTCCCTGCGATGGATGTGCGCGCCAACCTGTGTGGCGCATCGACGCAAGCCTAGCGCAGCGGGTTTTTTTGGCTATCGCGGATTTGTTTCCAATCGTTCGCGGATGTTTCTGAAAGACCCTGCCCAGAGCGCCGCGACTGCCCGGCGAATTGGCCGATATGACGCCGTGTCATGCTTGCACGTGCGTGACTGCTACTGCTTAATACGGGACGGCTCATGGCCTCGAAAAACTTTCGATGACCGACAAACTATAAAAAGAGCACTCCTTTGACTGAGCACGGAACGCAACAGGCCGGGCAGGTGACGTTGTCGCTGGTGATCCCCGTTTTCAACGAGGCCGATAGCCTCGACAGCTTTCTTTCGCGCATCGACGAGGTCTTTCAGGCGCAGGCGCTGATCGATCTTGAACTGGTCTTCATCAACGATGGCAGCACCGACACGACCCTTGAGCGCTTGCTTGAACGGCAGCGGCAAGACTCGCGTCTGCGCATCGTCGACCTGAGTCGCAACTTCGGTAAGGAAGCGGCATTGTCGGCCGGTCTGCAAATGGCGACCGGGCATATCGTGGTGCCGATCGACGCCGATCTGCAGGACCCGCCGGAAGTCATCTTGCAAATGATCGAGCGCTGGCGCGAAGGTTACGAAGTGGTGCTCGGCCATCGCGTCAGCCGCCGCAGCGACACGTGGGCCAAATCGACCTCGGCCCACTGGTTCTATCGCCTGCACAACCGCATCGCCGAACAGCCGTTGCCGGAGAACGTTGGCGACTTCCGCCTGATGGACCGCTGCGTGGTCGATGCGTTGCTGACTCTGCCTGAGTCGCGGCGCTTCATGAAAGGTCTGTTCGCCTGGGTCGGTTTCCGCACCACTCATGTCGACTACGAGCGCCCCGAGCGTGTGGCCGGGCAAAGCAAGTTCAATGGCTGGCGGCTGTGGAACTTCGCGCTCGAAGGCATCACCAGTTTCAGTACCGAGCCGCTGCGGGTCTGGACTTACCTGGGGGCGACGGTTTCGCTGGTGTCGTTTGCGTTCGCCATGTTCATTGTCCTGCGCACACTGATCCACGGCGTCGACTTGCCAGGTTATGCCTCGCTGATGGTCGCGGTCACGTTCCTTGGCGGTCTGCAATTGATCGGTATTGGCGTACTCGGCGAATACCTCGGCCGCACCTATATCGAATCCAAACGCCGGCCGGTTTTTCTGGTGCGTCGCGTCTACGACCCCAAGGACTGACAGATGGATCTCAAGGAAACCGACATCCTCGGCGACAGTATCGATGAGCATTGGTATTACTGCTGCAAAGCGGCGGCGACCCGGCGATTGCTGGGTGACATGCCGATTCGGCGAATACTCGATGTCGGTGCCGGCTCGGGGTTTTTCTCGCACCATCTGCTGACTCACACCGACGCGCATGAAGCGTGGTGCGTCGACATCAGTTACCCCGCCGATTCAAGCGCCACCAGCGCGGGCAAACCGGTGCATTACCGACGCGGCATCGACAGCATCGATGCCGATCTGGTGTTACTGATGGATGTGCTCGAGCATGTCGACGACGACCTCGGCCTGCTCAAAAGCTATGTCGATAAAGTGCCTTCGGGCAGTCGTTTTCTGATGACGGTGCCAGCGTTCCAGTTTCTCTGGAGCGGTCATGATGATTTTCTCGAGCACAAGCGCCGCTACACCCTCGCGCAATTCGAAACCCTGGCGGGCGATGCCGGTTTGACCGTGCAGCGCGGCGCCTATTATTTCGGTGCGGTGTTTCCTATCGCCGCTGCGTTGCGCCTGATGCCCCAAGGTTCGCCGACCGCACAGCCACAGTCGCAACTCAAGCTTCATCACCCGTGGGTCAACAGCGTGCTCAAGACGCTGTGCCGACTGGAATTGCCGTTGATGGGCAGAAACCGGCTGGCCGGTTTGAGCGTCTTCGTGCTGGCGCAGAAACCGTGATCGGCAGTGATCGTTCAGCGTTGGTCCGCCGTGGTCTGCGCTTTGCCCTGACCGGGCTGTTCGTCACTGCGCTGCATGCGCTGGTGGCTGTGCTGTTCATCCGCTTCATCGCGCCCGAACCGCCGCTGGCCAATGGTTTCGCCTTTGCCGTGGCGACTGTTGTGTCTTATGTGATCAATACCACCTGGAGCTTTTCCGCTCGCCTGCACGGGCGCACGTTGCTGCGTTTTATGTCGGTCTCGGCGGGCGGTTTTCTATTGGCGATGCTGGTTGCCTGGGCGGCGCAAATGGCTGGGTTGCATTATTTGCTCGGAATCGGCGCCGTGGCCCTGACGGTGCCGGCATTTACTTTCGTTTTGCATAATTTCTGGACGTATCGATGAAGCTTTGCTCAACCTCTCGGGCCGCTGCGCTGTTGCCTGTGCTGCTAGGCATTCTGGCGTTTTTTATCGTGGTCGGCCCTCGGGCGTTGAACCCGATGAACATTGCCTGGCTGGGCGACGGCGACCCGGCCACCCACTACCAGGGTTGGGTATTTTTCCGGCACTCGCCATGGAGCTTTCCGCTGGGGCTCAATCCGTCTTACGGACTGGAGTTGTCCAACGGCTTGATCTTTTCCGATTCCAATCCTCTGTTCGCCTTTTTGTTCAAGCCGTTCTCGGCGCTGTTGCCGGAGCCGTTTCAGTATTTCGGACTGTGGTTACTGACCTGCTTCATTCTGCAGAGCTGGTTTGCCTGGAAACTGCTCGGCCTGGTGACCCGCGACGCGGTTGTGCGATTGCTCGGCACCGGGCTGTTTTTATTCGTTCCGGCCATGCTGATCCGCATGAGCGTGCACCTGTCCCTGGGCGGGCATTTCATGTTGCTGGCTGCGCTTTATCTTGCGCTGCGGCCCTTCACGCCCAAGCGCTCTCTGGCCTGGGGAACGTTGCTGGCGGCGGCCGCGCTGATCCACGCCTATTTGCTGGCGATGATTGCGCTGATCTGGCTCGCCGATCTCGCAGCGCACACCCTGCGGCGACATTTGGCGCCGCGCAAAGCTGGGGCCGAACTGATCGGACTGTTTTTGCTGGTGAGTCTGTGCTGCTGGCAGGCGGGCTACTTCAGCGTCGGCGACGACGGCCTGGCACTGATGGGATACGGTCTGTTCCGCGCCAATGTGCTGAGCTTTTTCGACCCGGGAACCTGGTCGTTTGCCCTGCGCGACATGCCCGGTGTGTTGGGCGACGGTGACGGTTTTGCTTTCCTTGGTTTGGGTGTGGTGTTCCTGTTCATCTGCGCCTTCGCGGCATGGCTGCAACGCGGCACGGATGTTCACCTCAAGCCACGTCGCTACCCTCTGCTGTTGCTCGCGCTGGCAGGCCTGGCGCTGTTTGCGTTTTCCAACAACATCGGTGTCGGCCCATTCGAATTGCATATTCCGCTGCCGGATGCGGTGGTGGCAGTGGCGACAATTTTTCGCGGGTCGGGGCGGATGATCTGGCCGGTCATGTACATGGCGATTTTCGCCATCCTGTACGTGGTGATTCGCGGCCATACTTCGCGCACGGCGCGGGTTCTGCTGAGCATTGCCCTGTTGCTGCAAGTGGCGGATACGCGTTCCGGCTGGGGAGAGTCGCGCAATCTGTTCATGGCCGCGCCGGCGCCACAATGGCCGACGCCGCTGGTTGATCCGTTCTGGGATCAGGCCACCCGCCATTATCAGGCGGTGCGCTGGTTGCGCCCGGAGAATTATCCAGAGCAGTGGCGAACGCTGGCCGAGTATGCGGGACGCCATCATCTGCCGACCAATGCGGTTTACCTTGGACGCGTCAGTACCAAGGCCACCGAAGCGGCGCAGGCTGTGGCCGACCAAATGGTCAGCTCTGGTCAATACGCCGCCGATACGTTGTATGTACTCGATAGCCGCACTGTGCTGCTGGCCGCGCTGACCCTCAATCGCGAGACTGACGTACTCGCCAGAATCGACGGTTTGAACGTGCTGGCACCCGGCTGGAAGCGTTGCGCCGATTGCCCGCCCATCGTGGCCGCTGATCCCCTTACGCTGATTTCGCCACTCAAGACGAACGAGCGCGTGACCTTCAACGTTACCAGCCTGGCGACGTTCTTCCTCGGCAGCGGATGGTCGAAAAGCGAACCGTGGGGCACGTGGTCCGAGGGCAGTGATTCGCAAATCATTCTGCGGCCCGAGGCCCCGGTGAAGTCATTTGTGCTGGAAGCCAACGCGTTGATTGCGCCGTCGCATACCGAACAGGGGCTGGAGGTCATCGTCAACGATGTGGCGGTGCTCTCCACCCGTTTGCGCAAGCCCGAAGAAAATGTTGTCAGCGTTGATCTGCCAGCCGAAGTGCAGCAGCGCATCGAACGTGAAGGCGTGCTGGTGATTCGTTTCCAGCACGCCGATGCCGTCAGCCCGAGAGCGCTGGGCATGGGACTCGATCCGCGCAAGCTGGCCATTGGCATTCGAGCGTTGACGCTTCATTGACCCGGCAGTGGCAGTTTGGCGCAGCGGCCCATAGACGCGGTTCATGGGCCTTTCTACACTGCCGCTATTCCGGGAGCAGGGGCAATGGATGAACCGCAATGAACTACGCAAGGCCGACATCAACCTGATGGTGGTGTTCGAGACCCTGATGCTCGAACGCAACGTGACCCGTGCGGCGGAGAAGCTGTTCCTCGGCCAGCCGACCATCAGTTCGGCACTCAACCGTTTGCGCACGATGCTCAATGATCCGCTGTTCATCCGCGTCGGCCATCGCATGGAACCGACGGCCCGCGCCGAAGACATTTACCGCCATCTCAAACCGGCACTGGATTCACTGTCGGCGGCGCTGAGCCTGACCCGCGATTTCGATCCCGCCACCAGCACCATGACCTTTCGCATCGGCCTGTCCGACGACGTCGAATTCGGCCTGCTGCCGCCGCTGTTGCGCGCGCTGCGCCAGGAAGCACCGAGCGTGGTGTTCGTGGTGCAGCATGTCGATTACTGGCGCATTCCCGACCTGTTGGCCGCCGGCGATATCACCGTCGGCATCAGCCAGACCCGGGGCCTGCCGGCCAACGCCAAACGCAAACTGCTGCGGCACATCCAGCCGAGCATCCTGCGCGCCGATGCCTCTGCTACACCGCTGACCCTCGACGAATATTGCGCTCGCCCGCATGTGCTGGTGTCGCACACGGCCAATGTCAGTGGCTACGCCGATGAGTGGCTGGCGGAACTGGGCCGCACGCGGCAGGTGGTGTTGTCGGTGCCGCAATACAGCGCACTGCCGGCGTTGCTGGCCGGCACCGACCTGATCGCGAGCCTGCCGGATTACACCGCAGCGGCGATGGCGGCGTCCGGGGCGCTGTTCCAGGAACCGTTTCCGTTCAAGACGCCGACACTGGACCTGTCGATGGTCTGGCTCAGCCACGTCGACAGCGACCCTGCCGAACGCTGGCTGCGCTCGCGGCTCGAAGCGTTCATGAGTGAACGGCCAGCTGAGCACTACGATCCCTTGTAGGAGCTGCCGCAGGCTGCGATCTTTTGATCTTGATTGTGAAAAACACAAAATCAAAAGCTCGCAGCCTCGTTTCACTCGACAGCTCCTACAGGGAATGCGTTGAGCCGACTGTGTTATATGTACGCCCCCCGCATCCGCCGACTGGAGATCCGCAATGCCACACCTGCACATGGAATACACCGCCAACCTGACGCAGTTGAACGCTGACATCGCCCTGATTCGGCTCAACAACACGCTGGTCGGTTCCGGTCAGTTCGGCGGGGAGTTCGATATCAAGAGCCGCGCGATCAAGATCGACAACTTCAAGGTCGGCACGGCGCAGGGCGAGCGCGCCTTCGTCCATGTGAAACTGGCCTTGCTCAGCGGGCGCTCGGCGGAGATCAAGAAGCAGCTCTCGCAAAGCCTGCTGGCGGTGTTGCAGGAGCTCTGCGAATGGCCGGCCGGGCTCGAAGTGCAACTGTGTGTCGAACTGCTCGACATCGATCGCGAGTCCTACAGCAAAGCCGCGATCGGCGTCTGACGCTCAGGCGTTTTCCAGCTCGCTGCACACCTGAATCACCTGCTCGCGCAGCCAGACGTTGGCGCTGTCCTGATCGGCGTTCTGGCTCCACTGCATGTCGAGGGTGAAACCCGGCAAGCCATTGGGCGCCTCGCAGTGGTTGAACACCGCGTCGTTGGTCAGCAAACGCTGGATACGCCGGGGCAGGGTGAGGATGAAATCGGTGCCGGTGATCATCTTCAACGCGGCGCTGTAGCTGTTCGAGCGCGCGACAATCTGACGTTTCTGCGCCTGCCGCGCCAGCCAGCCGTCGACCATGTTGGTGCTTGATGTCCATGGCGTCGGGAACACATGCCGACGTTCGGTGAATGCTTGCAGGCTCAGGCGCGGCTCCAGTGGCGTGGCGCGTTTGTCGAAGACGCAGACCAGATCATCTTCCAGCAGCATCCGTGATTTCAGATCTGCATGCTGGCGGTGAAAGTGCGGGCCGAAACTGATCACCAGATCGAGGCTGCCGTCGCGCAACTCTTCGGCCGGAACGTCGGTTTCAAACTTGTGCATGTTGACCATCACCGGCAAGTCATCGAAGTCGAAGCGCTTCAACAGTCGCGGCAGAATCAGTTGTTCGAAGTATTCCGGCGCGCAAATGTTGAAAGTCACCGCCTGCCGGCTTGGGTCGAAGGCCGGGGCACCGGCGTGGCAGAGGTTGATGCTTTCGAGGATTTTCTGCACATGGCCGTACATGCTGCAGGCTTTGTAGGTCGGGCGCATGCCGGTGCGGGTGTTGATGAACAGTTCGTCTTCGAAACTGGTGCGCAGTTTCTTCAGGCAATAACTGACGGTGGACTGGCTGACGAACAGGGTTTCCGAGACATCGGTGACACTGCTCTGCTCGTACACGGCGACGAATACCATCAAGTCCTGCATGTCGAGCTTGCGAAGCAAATTACTGTTCAGCATGAGTTCCGTCTCGCTGTGCCCCCTTGCGCAGAATTCGCGCAAACGTGTGCGTACGATCCTAACGGAACGATGGTGCCAGGAGAAACCCTTGTAGGACATTTCACGGACACATGTGGGACAGAAACTTTTAGCAACACGACGTTGCCAATCTCGTGCGCAAAAGATGGCCAGAGGCCTCTAGCCCGGGCGAGGCAATTGGCGCGCGTAGTGGCGAGGGTCGAAGCGCATCACCATCAGCAGCATGATCACCATCACCGCCGTCAACGCCCACCACGCGCCTTCGAAATTGCCCAGCCGATCGCGAATCATCCCTGCCAACAGCGGCGAGAGGCTGGCGATCAGATAACCGATCCCCTGTACAAACGCGGTCAGGCCACCGGCACGCTGCGGCTCGTCGCAATGATCCAGCGCGACGATCAGGCTCATCGGAAACAGACCGCCAATCCCCAGCCCCAACAGACACGGCCATAACAAGGCCAGAGTTATCGGAGCGAGAATCAGCCCGCAGAAACCGCCGATGATCAGCAACAGCAGAACCGCCAATATCCCACGCCGGTCACGGCTGCGATTGGCGATCGCCGGCACTGCCAGGCCGGAAATGACCTCCATCGCTGTAAGAAAACCCAACATCAGCCCGGCGTTCTGTTCACTCCAGCCTTTTTCCACGTAATACGGGGCAAGCCAGGCGAGGACACAGGTGTAGGACGCCGTACCGAGGCCAAAGAACATCGCCAGCAACCAGGCGCGCGGGCGGGTGATGAAGGACTCCCGCCGGGTCCCCCTTGATATGGCTTGCGCGGGCTGCAAACACCAGACCAGCAACGCGACCAATGCCAACGCCGCCCAGATGGCCAGCCCCACGCGCCAGCTGCCGGCCTGCACCATCACCAGTGGCGCGAACGAGGCGGCAATCGCCGCGCCGCCCATGATTGACGTGACGTAGACGCCCATGCACAACGCCACGTTGTCAGCAAAGCGCGATTTGATCAGCGCCGGCATCAATGCCTGAATCAGGGCTATGCCAATGCCGGCCAATGTCGCGCTGACGATCAGCTCGGCCGCCGAATCGATAAACAGCCGTGACAGGCTCGCCAGCCCGATGATCAACAGCGACAGCAGCACCGTGCGTCGTTCGCCCAGGCGCTGGCTGATGCCCAGGCCGAAGAACATCGCCAGCCCCATGGCCATCACCGGCAGCATCGTCAGCAGAGAGGCAAGCGTGAAGCTCAACGGGATATCGCCGCGGATCGCCGACAGCAGCGGCCCGATGGCTGCCATTGAGGGGCGCAGATTAAGTGCGACAAGGATGATCGCGAGCATCAGCCAAGCGGCGGGGCGGATGTGATTCATCGGCGGGCCTTTGAGTGGGGAGGCTGATGATTAGGCGTGGCGTCGCCGACGTCGGCAAATCAGAAAGTCGCGGGCCAGACCTAAAAACTCGATAACACTCCTGTCCCGATGTGGGAGCGAGCCTGCTCGCGAATGCGTTCCTCCAGACAGACATTCATTTGCTGACACTGCGCTTTCGCGAGCAGGCTCGCTCCCACAGGACATTGCGAAGTGCCTGAAACTGAATAAACCCTGAACCATTCTCAAATACTCGCAAACTTTCACGTTCGTACTCCGAGGCAACTAATCATTAGCATCTTTTTCACGAAAAATTGATCCATGGCTGCCTAAAGTTTGGCATGCCTCGGTGAATGAAATTTTCACAATCGACGAGGCTCTTCTTTCAGGAACAGTCACTCATCATGTTGAAGTTAAAAGCCGTGCGCCCGGAATGGGTGACGTTGTTTGCCAGCGCCTTTTTGTTGCTCGGTTTCAATCTGGTGCTTTGGCAACATTTGTTCGAGATCACCGCCGCCGATGGCAAGGGCATCGCCATGCGCGTTGCGTTTGGCGTGATGATCTTTGCCGCGTTCAACATAGTCCTGACATTATTCGCTTTCCGGCCACTGCTTAAACCACTATTGACCCTGTTGTTTTTAGTCAGCGCCGGCGTGGCTTATTTCATGAGCCAATATGGCGTGATGATCGATGCCGGCATGTTGCGCAACTTTGCCGAGACCAACGTCACGGAAGTGCGTGATCTGCTCTCATTGAAGTTGTTTGCTTATATTCTCTTGCTGGGTGTCCTGCCGTGTTTGTTGTTGTGGAAAGTTCCGGTCAGTTATCGGCGCTGGCATCGCGAGTTGTTCAGCAAAGTTATTGTCAGTGTTGCCTCGGCAGCGGTGATCGGTGTTGTCGCATTGGCCAACTATCAAGGCTTGTCGTCGCTGTTTCGCAATCACCACGAAATTCGCCTGATGCTGGTGCCGAGCAATTACATCGGCGCATCCATTGGTTATCTGCAAGAGCAAGTGGTCTCGGCGCAGCAGCCGTTCATCAAGATCGGCGAAGATGCCCAGCGCAATCCCCACCTGCAGCTACAGCCACGCAAATCCCTCACGGTGCTGGTGGTGGGGGAGAGTGCGCGGGCGCAGAACTTCGGCATTCTCGGCTATGACCGCGACACCACGCCGCAACTGGACAAAGAGGCTGGCCTGATCGCTTTTACTGACGTGCATTCCTGCGGCACGGAAACCGCAGTCTCGGTACCGTGCATGTTCTCCAATATGGGCCGCAAGGATTACAACGCCAGCAAGGCCAGGAATGAAGAGGGCTTGCTCGACGTACTCAAGCGCGCCGGCATCGATGTGATCTGGCGCGATAACCAGTCCGGCTGCAAAGGCACTTGCGACCGCGTCACGGTGCAGGATGTCAGCAAGTTGCAAGACCCTGCGTTGTGCGCCAACAGCGAATGCCGCGATGAAATCCTCCTGCAAGGGCTGCAAAGTTTTATCGATCATCTGGACAAGGACACCGTGCTGGTTCTGCACCAGATGGGCAGTCATGGCCCGGACTACTTCAAGCGTTATCCCAAGGAGTACGAACACTTCACTCCGGTCTGTGAAAGTAACGCGCTGAACAATTGCAGCCGCGAAAGTATCGTCAACGGTTACGACAACACTTTGGTCTACACCGACCATGTGCTGGCGAGCCTGATCGATGTGCTGCGTAGCAATCAGGACAAAGTCGACACCGCCATGCTCTATCTGTCGGACCACGGCGAATCGCTGGGCGAGTACAACCTGTTTCTGCACGGCACGCCGTACATGCTGGCGCCCGAGCAACAAAAGCATGTAGCGATGCTGGCGTGGTTCTCCGACAGCTATCAGAAGGCCTACTCGGTCGACACCCATTGCCTGCAACTTAGCCGGGACAAGCCGCTGAGCCAGGACAATCTTTTTCACTCGATGCTCGGCCTGCTGGAAGTGCGCAGCAGCGTCTATCAGCCGGCGCTGGACATGTTTGCCGGTTGTCGCGGCGCGGTGATCGACGGCGTGTTGGCCAAGCAGTGAAGCGTTTCCTGCCCGTCGCGCCAATGCGACGGGCCTTTCTGTTTCTGCTGTCAGACTATTCTTGCTGACAGGCAAGACATTTCCTTACAGCTCTTGCCCTTCAAAGGCGCGTAAATCGTCGGTGGCGATATATACTGCGCGCCATTCTTCAAGGGAGAGCCGTGTGGCTATCGATATTCACTGGATTCGCGACAACGAAAGCCTCGCGCAGTTTTGCGCCGAGTGGCAGCAGCTGCCGTTCGTTGCCCTCGACACCGAATTCATGCGGGTCGACACCTTCTACCCGATTGCCGGCCTGTTGCAGATCGGCGACGGCAAACGCGCCTACCTGATCGATCCGCTGACCATCAACGCCTGGCAACCGCTGGCCGCGTTGCTGGAAAACCCGGCGGTGCTGAAAGTCCTGCACGCCTGCAGCGAAGACCTCGAAGTGCTGTTGCGCCTGACCGGCAGCCTGCCGGCGCCGCTGTTCGACACGCAACTGGCCGCCGCTTACCTGAACCTCGGCTTTTCGATGGGCTACTCGCGACTGGTGCAGGAAGTGCTCGGCATCGACCTGCCCAAGGGCGAGACCCGTTCCGACTGGTTGCAGCGTCCGCTGTCCGAAACCCAGATCAGCTATGCCGCCGAAGACGCCGTGCATCTGGCCGAAGTGTTCGTCGAGTTGCGCCCCAGGCTGTCCGACGACAAGTTCGCCTGGGTGCTGGAGGATGGCGCCGAACTGGTTGCCAACCTGCGCCGCGAGACCGATCCGTACGAGGTCTATCGCGAGGCGAAACTGGCGTGGAAGCTGTCCCGTGCGCAACTGGCCGTGCTGCGTGAACTGTGCGCCTGGCGCGAAAAAGAAGCCCGCGCCCGCGACCTGCCGCGCAACCGCATCGTCCGGGAACACTCGCTGTGGCCCCTGGCCCGCACGCAGCCGGATAACCTCGCGGCGCTGGGCAAGATCGAAGACATGCACCCGCGTACCGTACGTCAGGACGGTCAGTTTCTGCTTGATCTGATCAAGCGCTCTGGCAGTGTGGGGCCGGATCAATGGCCGCCGGCAGTGCCCGAGCCGTTGCCGATCGAAGCCGCTGCGTTGATCAAACAACTGCGCGCGCTGGGTCAGGCCGAGGCCGAACGCCTGGGTATTGCCCCGGAACTGATGCTGCGCAAGAAAACCCTCGAAGCCTTGGTCAAAAGCGGCTTCCCCGAGGGTCCTTACCAATTGCCCGATTCGCTGCGTGGCTGGCGCCGCGAATTGCTCGGCCAGAAGCTGCTCGACAGCCTGGCCACCGCCGGAGAACAGCCTTGAAACGTATTTGCTCCATCTACCAAAGCTCCAAGCGCAGCGGCATGTATCTCTACGTGCTCAAGAGCGATGCGCTCGAGCGCGTGCCGGAAGCGCTGATGACGGCTTTCGGCAAAGCGAAGCACTCCTTCGATCTGGTGCTGTCGCCCGAGCGCAAACTGGCCAGCGAAGACATCACCGTGGTCCTGGAAAACCTCGACAAGCAGGGCTACCACCTGCAAATGCCGCCGGCCGAGGACGAGTACATCGAGCACCTGCCCGAAGAGTTGCTGCGACGCAACGACCCGGTCTGACCCGCGAGGCCCTGTCCTGGGCCTCGGTTAACCCTGGAACTGTTTTTACCGCGATGGCCGGCCCCAACCCGGCGGCTGTCTGCACGGTTTGCGAAAGGTTTGAAGATGCGCGTTCTGATTGCTGAACACGACCACGCGATATACGCCCGCCTGCTGCGTCAGGCACTGCCCGAGCTTGAAGTACTGACCAGCGGCGACTCCGCCGAACTGGCGCGGCAGGCCGCCGATTGCCCGGTGTGGCTGGGCCAGCCGGATCTGCTCGCGACCCTGCTGCGCCAGGGCCATCAACCGCAATGGTTGCAATCGACCTGGGCCGGCATCACGCCGCTGCTAGCCGACGGCCTGCGCCGCGACTATCGCCTGACCCGCGCCGTGGGGATTTTCGGTCAGGTCATGGCCGAATACGTGCTGACCTACATCCTCGGCCACGAACGCGAAGTGCTGGCGCGGCTGGTCAGCCAGGTCGAGCGCAAGTGGGACAACCGCAGCGGCCAGAGTCTGGTCGGGCGCAAGGTGCTGATCGTCGGCACCGGTGACATCGGCCAGAGCGTTGCGCAGTTTCTCCTGCCGTTCGGCGTCGAGCTTTATGGCATCGCCAGCAGCGCCCGCGAACAGGCGCCGTTTGTCGAAGTCGGCGCGCTGGCGGATCTGCCGCGTCTGGTGGGCGAGGTGGACTACGTGGTCAATCTGCTGCCGAACACCGAACACACCCACGATATCTACGACGCGGCGCTGTTCAAGCAATTCAAACCGACCGGACTGTTCATCAACGCTGGACGCGGTGTGGCAGTGGTCGATGCCGATCTGGTTGAAGCTTTGAAAGAAGGGCACTTGGCCGGCGCGGTGATCGACGTCTGCCGCCAGGAACCATTGCCGCAACGCCATCCGTTCTGGACCGCGTGGGGCTTGCTCCTGACCGGCCACAGCTCGGCACCGACCTCGCCGGCGCTGATGGTGGATTTGTTTGTGCAGAATCTGAAAGCGTATGAGGCGGGTGAAGCGTTGCGCGGCGAGGTGGATTTCACCCGCGGTTACTGACTCACCCGATTTCGCTGTGGGAGCGAGCCTGCTCGCGAAGAGGGCGTGTCAGTCGACAACAGCGTGTCTGACACAGCGCTTTCGCGAGCAGGCTCGCTCCCACATTGGTTTCAAAGTGCAGCCACCAGTTTGCTCAGCGGGCGGCGCTGGCGCTGAAAGCGGATTTACCGACAGTCGCCAGCGCTTGGCCCTTGCGTCCGCTGGCACTAGACTGGCGGCCTTTTCACCACCTTGATGTTGATGCTTGAGCCATGGCCGCCATAGTCGAACCGTTCTGGAAACGCAAAACCCTCGATCAACTCGATCACGAGGAATGGGAATCGCTGTGCGACGGCTGCGGTCTGTGCTGCCTGCAAAAGCTCGAGGATGAAGAAGACAACAGCGTCTATTACACGCGCATCGCCTGCAAACTGCTGGATCTGAAAACCTGTCAGTGCAGCGATTATCCGAACCGGATCAAGTTTGTCCCGGACTGCATCCAGCTCACGCCGGGTCAGGCGGAAGAATTCAAATGGCTGCCGCCGACCTGCGGTTATCGTCTGGTCAGCGAGGGCAAGGATCTGCCGTTATGGCATCACCTGGTGTGTGGCGACCGCGATGCGGTGCACCATGAGCGGATTTCCCAGTCCGGGCGCATGCTTGCCGAAGGCAGCGTGCCGGAGGATGACTGGGAAGATCATCTGATTTTTCGCGCGGGCTGATGAGGTGGTGGGTTGTTGAACCCGTAAAGATCAAAAGACCGCAGCCTTCGGCAGCTCCTGCAATGGAAAACGTGATTCCGTGTAGGAGCTGCCGGAGGCTGCGATCTTTTGCTTTAAAGCCTCAGACGCCGGCCTTCGGCGAGACCAGCGAATCATTGCCGGTAACGGTTGCCGTTTCGGTGGCCACTTCGGCATTGGTCTTCAGCTTGCTCAGCTCTTCCCCGGCGCGTTCGATCTTCGCCCGCACATTGCTCATGTCCTGACGGCCTTTTTCCAGCAGGCTTTTCGCCGAGCAGTGCCCGGTAATGCCACGGGCCACGGCCATGCCGCCGAGCGCCACTTGAATCAGGCCGAACACGCCGCCACGGCGCAGGCCCTTGCCGACCATCAGCACGCCGCCGGTCAACGAGCCGACGCGCTCCCAACCATGCACGTTCTTGTGCGAAGGCGACTGGAACGGGGTGGATTCGATGCGTTCTACGCGTTTGAGCTCGCTCATGATCTATCTCCAGGCAGGGTGCGATTGATAGATAAGCTGACTGCCAGGGCGGTCAGCTTGTTCCATCGAATGTGCGACGCTTCAGCGGAATTTCGGCCCGGAGCGGGTGTTCAGGCCTTTGGCCATGCGGTCGTAGAGCACGACGTTGACGGTGGCGGCGAGGTTCATGCAGCCGGTGGTCGGGATGTACACGACGTCTTCGCACCAGTCGCGAATCTCTTTATCCAGCGAACCGTCCTCGGGGCCGAAGATGTACAGGGCTCGGTCGGGGTGGGTGTATTCGGGCAGCGGCCGGGCGCCGTCGACCAGTTCCACGGCGACCGGCACGCAGTTGAGCGGAAGGATTTTTTTCAGATCATCGATGCCGATCAGCGGGATGTCGTAGTGCACGCGCTTGGTGTCGGTGACGAAGTCGGCGGCGCGTTCATAACGCTTGCCGGTGTAGAACACCGACGCCACGCCGTAACAGCCTGCGGCGCGCATCACCGAACCGACGTTCTCCGGTGATTTGGGGTTATACAAACCAATGCAGCTGTACCGTTTGTCTGCCACGAGCGGGGTGCCTTCGAGAAAAAGAGCGCGATTATACGGGGATTGGG
>NZ_JAFGYL010000036.1:0-25813 GCF_017491835.1 Pseudomonas sp. 67(2021) | reverse complement strand
GGACGGAGGGGATGGGGTTGTTGGTGGTGATGGTGCAGGTGGTGAATTTGGTGGGGGCTTATCGAGAGGTGATGAAGCAGACGAGGGACAGGAAGAAACGGGCGGAGTTTTCCGCGGCCCTTGCCGCGACAGGCGCGGCGGGTTTTACCGCTGCACAGGGGCTTGCTGATACAGCGTTGAAGTCTCGCAGCGCGAGCCTTGTCGGGAGTTTGCAGCTTGAAGCGTTGCAACATGTTCGTGTGCAAATGGGTAAGTTGCATGTTGGTTTGGGCTTTTTTACTTATTTTTTTGGTTTAAGAACTTCTATTACCAGCCTCGGAAACCAGGATCGAAAATGGCAAGACGCGATCCGCAGTGGCACTCCATCTGAGCAAAGGGCGGCTGCGCTGGCAACGTTGGGCGCTGCAGGTATGGTTGCAGCTAACGGATATGGAGCGAGTAACACTGTCTACGCTTCTTTCAAAGTGTTCACTGCACCTAATAGCTCGGCACGCACGGCCGCTTGGGCTGCAGCTGGTACACGTCTTTCTTTAGTGTTCTTTCGCTTCAATTTGGCCGGTGCGTTGTTCACCGTGCTGGAGTTCGTCGGAACTTGGCTGTTCAATCGTTACAACCTTTCTGCCCATGAGAAGTGGCTGAAAATTACGCCTTGGAGCCGTGATGACGAGATGCGCGGAGACCACTCTCTGGATGACTATCAAAATTATCTGGCGTTTTTGATACACGCTCCTTACGCCCAATCAGGACCTGATCCCAGTGACACCTGGCTGAAGACTTTATTATTTGGCGCCAAACCCAGTGATATCCATTTGGTTCTGCCGAGGCTGGCACTAAATGATCTTCTGCCACCGTTAAACGGTAAACCGAGTCAACGCTTGGGAATCGGTGGCCATAGACTTGTTGCACCGCTGCATGGTCGCGGTGTGCCGCAAGTACGCAAGGAAGTCATTAGTGAGGAGATATTGAGCAGTCTGCGAATCGTGAAGTCATCGACAGATGGTTTGGTGCTTTGTCTTCAGTACCCCATCCGTCACGATTCTGACTATACGCCTGCAAAGGAAACGCTCGAACTTGCCATATGTATCCAGACCGTCAATGGCAAAGGTGGGGCGGAGTCAAGAACGCGCGTGATTCATATTGACCCTCTGGATAGCGGTCATTTTGCTGTAGTAACTCCTGGCTCGGTTAAAGACAATCCTCCGGTTTTGCTGGTAGAAACTCAATACCTCGAATGGGCTGACCATGCTGAATAATCGCAGTAATCCTCTTTCCAGTTCGGAATATGAGGGGGTTAAAAAAGCGGGCGATATTGAGCCGTTTCCTAGCGGGAAGATTACCTATCTCGCACCGTTGCCATTACCTACATCAATGCCGCCTTACGGACCTCATATCGGAGCGTTCAATGACGGATACATGGATTTTGGTCTCGGCTCACTGGAGGTATTCCCATGGCAGCTAATTTTCGGCGGAACGACCGCAGGCACTTTTATGGTGCTCGTTTTATTTCCTTTGTTCACGGGCTTGCTAGGAATTCTTTTTGGCTATGGGAACGAGGCAATTTGGGAATCAATGGTAGGTGTATTCGAAGTGGCATTGGAAAATGAGTTAATTTGCGGCCCCTTGACCCTGTTCATCGGCCTCGGCGTCTGGCACCACGTCCACAAAAAGCGCCTCTCCCTCATCCCAACCCGCTTCAACCGCCAACGCCGCGAAGTCTGCTTCATGCCCGAAGGCGCCATCGAGCCAGTCTTCGTCCCATGGGAATCGCTGTCTGCCTGGATCATCGAAGCCAAAGGCGCCACCCAGTTCGGCATCCACCGCCAATACGGCATGGGCATCGGTTTCTACCAAGGTGAAACCCTCATAAGCCAGGAATTCCAATGCGCCGGCCTGGAGCTCGCGATCAGCCATTGGGAGGCGATTCGCGGTTACATGGAGTACGAAGTCAACGACCTCAAGTCGATTCAGGACTTGCAGGATCTGCAAGGCCCGGACGACCCGCCCCACGAAGGGCTGCATACTTTCCGTAACGCTCGCGCGCGAATGCATCAGCAGATCCGTGAAGGCCGCCGCTCGCGGCTGTCGGGGTTCTTTTGGTACCTGTATCACGTCATGACCTTATGGACGCTTCCCAATCGCCTGGTCGAATGGGAAGTGCGCCGTCTGGAAAGGATCGGCAAACAGGCGCTGCCGGAAGTCATGCGTGCATGGTCCGAGCCGCTGCCCGAAGAGCAATGGGCCAAGCCCAGTGAAGAGTTGTTGCGACTGAGTGAACAAGTGCGGCGGATGCACAAGCGCCAGCCGCATCGGCCGATTACGCAAATTTTCGCTGAGGTTTGCAGGCGGGCTGAGTGCTGATGTTGAGCAGTTTTGTGGCCAGAGGGTGGGAGGTTTTTTGCCTGTTTGAGCGCCTTCGCGAGCAGGCTCGCTCCCACAGGGGATCGCATTGTACGCAGATGTTTCGGTTGATCTTGGCCGAGGTGGTAGACCCTCGGGGTGGCGGCCATTTCTCAGTTGTTGCTACCGGGCCGGTCAAGGAAAACCCGATGGTTCTGCTGGTAGAAACTCAATACCTCGAATGGGCTGACCATGCTGAATAATCACAATGAGCCTGTAGTTGATGCGCAATGTGAAGTGATCAGAAAAGCGGGCGATGTAGAGCCGTTTCCAAGCGGAAAGATTACCTATCTCGCACCGTTGCCACTGCCCACACCGATTCCCCCTTATGGTCCACATATCGGTGAGCTCAATGATGTTTACATGGACTTCGGATTAGGCCAGCCGCAAGTTTTTATGTGGCAAATGACGTTGGGGGGGCCGGTCAGTTTAGCGGTTATGGTCATTTTCATATTCCCCTTGATTACGGGAATGCTGGGTGTCGTATTCGGCTACGGTCCAACACTCATTTGGGAATCAATAGTGGGTATATTCCAAGCAGGATATGAAAGCGCTTTACTGACCGAGCCTTTGATTCTACTGATCGGCCTCGGCGTCTGGCACCACGTCCACAAAAAACGCCTCTCCCTCATCCCAACCCGCTTCAACCGTCAACGCCGCGAAGTGTGCTTCATGCCCGAAGGCGCCACCGAACCTGTCTTTGTCCCGTGGGAATCGCTCAGCGCCTGGATCATCGAAGCCAAGGGCGCCACCCAGTTCGGCATCCATCGCCAATACGGCATGGGCATCGGTTTTCGCCACGGCGAAACCCTCACCAGCCTCGAATTCCAATGCGCCGGCCTGCAGCTCGCGATCAGCCATTGGGAAGCGATTCGCGGCTACATGGAGTACGAAGTCAACGACCTCAAATCGATCCAGGATTTGCAGGATCTTCAAGGCCCGGACGACCCACCCCACGAAGGCCTGCACACTTTCCGTAACGCTCGCACGCGGATGCATCAGCAGATCCGTGAAGGCCGGCGCTCGCGGTTGTCGGGATTTTTTTGGTACCTGTATCACGTTATGACCCTATGGACGATTCCCAACCGTTTGGTCGAATGGGAAGTGCGCCGCCTGGAAAGAATCGGCAAACAGGCGCTGCCGGAAGTCATGCGCGAATGGTCCGAGCCGTTGCCAAAAGAGCAATGGGCCAAGCCCAGCGAAGAGCTGTTGCGACTGAGTGAACAGGTGCGGCAGATGCACAAGCGCCAGCCGCATCGGCCGATTACGCAGATTTTCGCTGAGGTTTGCAGGCGGGGCTGACTGGACGGTGCAGGCAGGTTCGATTGCTTTCGCGAGCGGGCTAGCTCCCACGGGAGACCACCGTACGAATGTGGGAGCGAGCCCGCTCGCGAAAGGGCCGCTCGGTCAGCACAAGAATCTGCGCGCTCGCGCTCTGCTAGAATCCGCCCCATTCATTGCCAGAGACTCTCCCATGAGCGAGCCGATTCGTCTGACCCAATACAGCCATGGCGCCGGTTGTGGCTGCAAGATTTCTCCACAGGTGCTGGAAGTGATCCTCGCCGGCAGCGGCGCACAGAACCTCGATCCGAAACTCTGGGTCGGCAACGCCTCGCGTGATGACGCGGCGGTGTATGAGATCGATGCCGAGCGTGGTGTGGTGTCGACCACCGATTTTTTCATGCCGATTGTCGATGACCCGTTCGACTTCGGCCGCATCGCCGCAACCAACGCAATCAGCGACATCTACGCGATGGGTGGCGATCCGTTGATGGCGATCGCGATCCTCGGCTGGCCGGTGAATGTGCTGGCGCCGGAAGTGGCACGGGAAGTGATTCGTGGCGGTCGTTCGGTGTGCGACGCGGCGGGCATTCCGTTGGCGGGGGGGCATTCGATCGATGCGCCGGAGCCGATCTTCGGCCTCGCCGTCACCGGGCTTGTGGAAAAGCGCCACATGAAACGCAACGACACCGCTACCGCTGGTTGCCTGTTGTACCTGACCAAACCGCTGGGCATCGGCATCCTCACCACCGCCGAAAAGAAGGGCAAGTTGCGCGCCGCCGACGTCGGTGTCGCCCGCGACTGGATGTGCACCCTGAACAAGCCTGGCAGCCGCTTCGGCAAACTCGCCGGCGTCACCGCGATGACCGACGTCACCGGTTTCGGCCTGCTCGGGCATCTGGTGGAAATGGCCGACGGCAGCCAGTTGACCGCGCGCATCGCCTACGACCGCGTGCCGCGTCTGGACAGCGTCGAGTACTACCTCGATCAGGGCTGCGTGCCGGGCGGTACGCTGCGCAACTTCGACAGCTATTCGAGCAAGGTTGGCCGCGTGCAGGAGTTGCACAAACGCGTGCTGTGCGATCCGCAGACCAGCGGTGGTCTGCTGATTGCGGTCACGCCTGAAGGCAATGACGAGTTCCTCGGCGTTGCCGCCGAACTGGGCCTGAACCTTGCGCCGATCGGCGAACTGGTTGAGCGACAGACGAACGCGGTCGAGGTGATTTGATGCTCCGCGACTGCACCGACTACCGCGACATTTTCCTCAACGACCGGCCGATGATGGATGCCCGCGCGCCGGTCGAGTTTCACAAAGGCGCGTTCCCCGGCGTGGTCAATCTGCCGCTGATGAATGATCTGGAACGGCAGAAGATCGGCACCTGCTACAAGCAGCATGGCCAGCAGGCGGCAATCGAGCTGGGCCATCAAATGGTGTCCGGCTCGGTCAAGGCCGAGCGCATCCAGGCCTGGGCCGACTTCGCCCGGGCTCATCCCGATGGTTATCTGTATTGTTTTCGAGGTGGCTTGCGCTCGCAGATCACCCAGCAGTGGTTGCGCGACGAGGCGGGCATCGACTATCCGCGCGTCGGCGGCGGCTACAAGGCGATGCGCAGTTTTTTGATCGACACCCTTGAGCAGGCCATCGCGCAGTGTGATTTCGTTTTGCTCGGCGGCATGACCGGCACCGGCAAGACCGAAGTGCTGGTGCAGTTGCGCAACGGTGTGGATCTGGAAGGCCACGCCAACCATCGCGGCTCCAGTTTCGGCAAACGCGCGACCGGGCAGCCGTCGAACATCGATTTCGAGAATCGCCTGGCCATCGACTTTCTGAAGAAACGCGATGCCGGGATCGAGCAGTTTGTGCTCGAAGACGAGAGCCGTGTGGTCGGCAGTTGCGCCTTGCCGCTGCCGCTGTATCAGGGCATGCAGCAGCACCCGATGGTCTGGCTGGAAGATCGCTTCGAGGATCGCGTCGAACGGATCCTGCGTGATTACGTCATCGATCTGTCGGCGGAGTTTGCTTCGCTGCACGGCGAAAACGGTTTTGCCTTGTTCTCCGAACGTCTGCTGGAAAGCCTCAACAACGTACAGAAACGCCTCGGCGGTGAGCGCCATTCGCGGATGCTGGTGTTGATGGAGCAGGCGCTCGCCGAGCAGGGCCGCAGCGGCGCGGTGGAGCTGCATCGTGGCTGGATCGAGGGTTTGCTGCGTGAGTATTACGACCCGATGTATGTGTTCCAGCGCGAGAAGAAGGGCGGGCGGATCGAGTTTGCCGGAGAGCGGGGGGCGGTGATCGAGTATTTGCGTGCGAGGGTGAGCCAGAAGGCTTGAGGCGCAAGCGGCTGGCCTCTTCGCGAGCAGGCTCGCTCCCACAGTTGAAATGCGGTTCCCTGTGGGAGCGAGCCTGCTCGCGAAGACGCAAGGTCAGGCGCTGCAAAACTCAGGTCGGGCAGGTGTCCTTGCCGTTATCCAGCCCCTGTTTGTAGACATGGCTCTGAAAACTGGCCTTGCCGTTGTGCCACTTCAGGGTCAGTACATACAGCGAGTCGAAGTCATCGCCGGCCCAGTCATCGGTGATCTTCTGCCGCTCGCCCACTGCGTTGCCAGCGACCTTGTTGATCAGATCCGGCAGATAACCGTGGGACCAGGCGGTGTAGATCGTCGAGTTGTGGTACTTCTCGTCCAGCAGCTCGCGGGCCAGATCGCTGGTGTCGTTGGCGGAGAACTCGATGTTCACCGGCAGGCCGAGCTTGATCGCGGCCGGGCTGATGGTCATCAGCGGACGAATGTAGCTGTAGGAATTGTCCAGCTCGCCTTCCTCGACGTTGCGCGTCGGGTTGGCGGCGAACACGTAATCGGCCTTGCCGAATTTTTCCGGCAGCAGCGTCGACAGGTCGATGGCGCGGTTCAGGCCCTGGCAGTTGAGCTGGCCGAGGCCGCCTTCGGGCTTTTCCGCGTGGCGCAGGAACACCAGCGTCTGCGTGCCGTCCGCTGGTTGTGCGCGGCTTTCGCTGGATTCGAGGGACAGAAACAGCGCGCTGACTGCCAGCAGGGAGGGCAGGGCCACGTACGCGCGATGTTTGAAGCGTTTGGCGAAACTCATCAGATTCGTCATCAATTCGAGGGTTCTTCAGCAAAATCGGTTAAGGCTGACAAACCTTGGCACCGCGGGCTCCCAGCACCGGGTGTTTCCCTGTCATGAACAGCTTCCTCTGCGAGAAAGGCATAACTCAGAGTCCTGTAACGCCGTTTGGTTCGTTCCAGGCCAGTGCGCAGCACTCTAGCGGCAACCTTTGCGGGCATGCAGGCAGGTTAGCGACAGGATGTTACGGTTCGTGTAGGCGCAGCGGCAGGCCTACTTTATGATCGGTTTTCAATTTGTGACTGGATGCTTCCAATGACCGATCTGTCTGCATTCCCGATTACTCAGAAATGGCCGGCGCAGTACCCGGACTGGATTCAGCTCTACTCCCTGCCAACCCCCAACGGCGTCAAAGTGTCGATCATGCTCGAAGAGATCGGCCTGCCCTATGAGCCGCACCGTGTCGGTTTCGACACCAACGACCAGACGTCGGCAGAGTTTCTTTCGCTCAATCCGAACAACAAGATCCCGGCGATCCTCGACCCGCATGGCCCGGAAGACAAACCGCTGCCGTTGTTCGAATCCGGCGCGATCCTGATTTATCTCGCCGACAAGAGCGGCCAGTTGCTCGCTCAGGAAGGCGCGCTGCGCTACGAGACCATTCAATGGCTGATGTGGCAGATGGGCGGCGTTGGCCCGATGTTCGGCCAGCTCGGCTTCTTCAACAAATTCGCCGGCAAGGATTACGAGGACAAGCGCCCGCGTGATCGTTATGTCGAAGAGAGCAAACGCCTGCTGAACGTACTCAACACCCGCCTCGAAGGCCGCGACTGGATCATGGGCGAGCGCTACACCATCGCCGACATCGCCACGTTCCCGTGGGTGCGCAATCTGCTTGGCTTCTATGAGGCCGGGGATCTGGTCGGGATTCAGAGTTTCCCCAATGTCACCCGAGTGCTGGAGCGGTTCCTCGCGCGTCCGGCGGTCATTCGTGGCCTGACCATCCCGTCCTGACCCAACACAGTCGCCACTGTGGGAGCGAGCCTGCTCGCGAAAGCGTCGTATCAGACACCATTTTCGTGTCTGATCCAGCGCATTCGCGAGCAGGCTCGCTCCCACAGGGGGAAATGCGCGATCAGCAGCAGGATTATTACAAGCCCGGTAACGCTCTCTTGATTGATCCAGGTTTGTCCCGCACCCGCCGCAAGGCATAAGCTTCGCCCCCTACGACTTTCGTCTCATCCGCTGTTTTCAGGAAAGGCCCCATGTCCAGTCAGTTCCCCGAAGCACGTCCCCGCCGTCTGCGCCGCAATGCGAGCCTGCGCAGTCTGTTCCAGGAAACCGAGTTCAGCCTGAACGATCTGGTCCTGCCGATCTTCGTCGAGGAAGACATCGACGACTTCGTGCCAATCACCAGTATGCCCGGCGTGCAGCGCATTCCCGAGCGCAAACTGGCCGGCGAAATCGAGCGCTATGCCCGTGCCGGCATCAAGTCGGTGATGACCTTTGGCGTGTCCCATCATCTCGATGCCAACGGCAGCGACACCTGGCGCGAAGACGGTCTGGTCTCGCGCATGTCGCGCATTGCCAAGGACGCCGTGCCGGAAATGATCGTGATGTCCGACACCTGCTTCTGCGAGTACACCGATCACGGCCATTGCGGCGTGATGCACAACCACGAAGTCGACAACGACCAGACCCTGATCAACCTCGGCAAACAAGCCGTAGCGGCCGCCCGCGCCGGTGCTGACGTGATTGCGCCCTCGGCGGCGATGGACGGCCAAGTGCGCGCGATTCGCCAGGCGCTCGACGCTGCCGGCTTCACGCAGATTCCGATCATGGCCTACTCGACCAAATTCGCTTCGGCACTCTACGGCCCGTTCCGCGAGGCTGGCGGCAGCGCGCTCAAGGGCGATCGCAAAAGCTATCAGATGAACCCGATGAATCGCCGTGAGGCCCTACGCGAATCGCTGCTCGACGAGCAGGAAGGTGCCGATGCGCTGATGGTCAAACCGGCCGGCGCCTACCTCGACATCATCCGCGACATTCGCCAGGCCTCGAACCTGCCACTGGCGGCGTATCAGGTCAGCGGCGAGTACGCGATGATCAAGTTCGGCGCCCAGGCCGGTGCGATCGACGAAGAGCGCGTGGTGCGCGAAAGTCTTGGCGCAATCAAGCGTGCCGGGGCGGATCTGATCTTCACCTACTTTGCGATGGATCTGGCACTCGCCGGGATCTAAGCCGCACTTCGTACCCCTGTGGGAGCGAGCCTGCTCGCGAAGAGGCCGGATCAAGCACCACAAAAACCAGAAAGGCCCCGCAACCGTGAAGCTGCGGGGCCTTTTTTACGACGCGATGACGCTTAGAAGTCGATCGTCCCCGACAACTTCGCCACTCGCGGTTCGCCCTGGGTCAGGTAGCCGCCCTGAGCCGATTCCCAGTACTTCTTGTTCGCCACGTTCTCGACGCCGAACCGCACGGTCACGTCCTTCTCCGACACCTTGAACGCATAGCGCGCGCCCGCGTCGAAGCGGTTCCACGTCGGCAGGCTGAGGTTGTTCGCCGCGTCGGCGTATTGCCCGCCGGTACGCAGCATCCGCGCATTCAGCGCAACGCCTTGCAGGCCCGGCACGTCCCAATCCACGCCAGCGTTGAACTGGAAGGTCGGCACGCCGATGGCGTGGTTACCGTCGTTGGCGCCGTTGAGGGTGTTTTTCAGTTCAGTGTCCATCAGCGTCAGGCCGCTGATCAGGCGCAGGCCGTCGATCGGCTCGCCGAAGACGTTCATCTCCACGCCTTTGTTGATCTGCTCGCCTTCGCGGACGTAACGAGCAGTATCAGCATCGATGATTTCTGAATAGCCGTCGCTCGGCTGCTCGATGCGATAAAACCCCAGGCTCGCTCCGTAAGTGCCCATGTCGACCTTTACTCCGAGCTCGGTCTGCTTGGAGCGCGCGGGTGCGTAGACTTCGTTGCCGTTTATCACTTCACGAGAGCCTGAGTTAGTAGGAGATGTCGGCCCTTGGGCCAAGCCCTCAATATGGTTAGCGTAGAACGACACGTGCTCCCACGGCTTGAATACGATGCCGTATACCGGCGTGGTGATCGACTCGTCGTAGCTCGACTTGCGGCTGCCGCTGCCATAACTGGCGTAGTTATAGCCTTGCACAATCAATTGTTGGCGACGCAGACCAGCGGTGACTAATAGGCGATCATCGAAGAAACCGAAGGTGTCAGATATTGCGACGCTGCGGTTGAATGTCTTGCCGACAATGCCCGGATCATCAAGGTCCCCGCCGACAGTCCCGGTTATTGGTGCCGGGGCTTGAATTGGGTGATAAATATTGTTTGCGGTTTGTCTTCTATCAAAGTCATAAGCACTGCGCTGCTCGGCCCAGATCCCGGTCAGGCCGAAATTCAGCTTGTGGCTGACCGGGCCGGTGTTGAACTTGCCGTTGAGACCGGCCATGACGCTGGTGTTGTCCTCGTCATGCGGGACGAACGAGCCGGTGGTGAACGACGCGCCGCTGTTGCCGACCAGCGTGGTCGAGTTGTACCGGCCGACTTCACGGGTGTGCTTGGCGCCACCGGCGGCATAAGCGGTCCAGTTGTCGTTGAGGTCGTACTCGGCGCGGAGCATGCCGAAGGTGTCTTCGATGTCGGTGTAACCCCACTTCGGCGCGTAGTTGGTGTCCGCCGATGGCGCGTCCGGGATGTGCGTGGCGGTGCCGAGGTTGACCGAGCTGCGGCCACCGTTGACGCGTTCCTTCTGATAGGCAAAGTCGCCGGACACCCGCAGCGCATCGCCGCGATAATCCAGGCCGATGGCGAACAGTTTCGAGCGCTGGTTCTCGTGATCGATACCGGTGTCGCCTTCGCGCTGCGACAGGTTGACCCGCGCGCCGAAGCGGTTGTCTTCACCGAAACGCTGGCCAATATCGAAGTGATGACCGATGCGGCCTTCGCTGTTGATGTCGGTGGTGTAACGGCGCAGCGGCACGTCGCCCGCGCGCTTGGGTTGCAGGTTGACGCCGCCGCCGATGCCGGAACCGGTCGGGGTCACGCCGTTGATGAAAGCGTTGGGGCCCTTGAACACTTCCACGCGCTCCAGCGCATCGGTGGAAATGATCTGCCGGGGCAATACGCCGTACAGGCCGTTATAGGAAATATCATCGCCATTGAGTGGCAGGCCGCGAATCATGAAGACCTGCGCCTGGTTGGAGAAGCCCGAGGCTTGGCGCACGGAAGAATCGTTGAGCAGCACATCGGCGACGTTTTCCGCCTGCTGATCCTGGATCAGCTGCTCGGTGTAGGACGCTGCGCTGAAGGGCACGTCCATCATGTCCTGATTGCCGAGCACGCCCAACTGGCCGCCGCGCGCAACCTGACCGCCAGCGTAGACCGGGGGCAGGGCGTTGGGCGCAGGGGCCTGGGCATTGACGTTGACGTCGTCGAGCACCAGCGCTTTGCTGTTTTGTTCAGCAGCGTGAGCGGTGACGGTCAGGGAGCACAGCAGGGCAAGCAAAGTCGGGCGAAATGGAGCGCCGAGTCGAGCTGAAGCGGGCATGTCGGATACCTGGAGGCGAACGGCCAATGAAAAAAAAGGGCGGCGCGGAACTCCTTGCGCTAATGCGACTCCAGGCGCGAATGATAGGGTTTCTCAGTAACGTTTTGCAATCAGTTTGTCATCCGTAGGAGCTGCCGAAGGCTGCGATCTTTTGATCTTGCTTTTTGCAGATCAAGATCAAAAGATCGCAGCCTGCGGCAGCTCCTACGGGGGTTGTGTATGGTGTTGTGGCTAATTTGATTGGATGGAGCAACATGCGATTACTCATTACTCTCGGCGCGGTGCTACTGCTCGCCGGTTGCGCCAGCCAGCGCAGCAACGAACCGGCGCCGCGCCCGCCGGCTGAAGTGAAGGCGGAAATCGTCCGCCTGCTGCCGGCAAAAACTGCCGACCGTCAGGGTTGGGCCACGGACATCTACGCCGCGTTCGCCGCACAGGGCATCAACACCACCACGCAGAATCTGTGTTCGGTACTGGCTGTGGCCGAGCAGGAATCGACTTTCCAGGCCGACCCGACGGTGCCCGGCCTGGGCAAGATCGCCCGCGACGAAATCGATCGCCGCGCCGCCAAGGTGCACATCCCCAGCCTGCTGGTCAGCGGCGCTCTGCAAGTGCGCTCGCCCAACGGCAAGAGCTACAGCGAACGACTGAATGCGGCGCGCAGTGAGAAAGAGCTGAGCGCGATTTTCGACGACTTCATCGGCATGGTGCCGATGGGCCGCACGTTGTTCGGCGGCTTCAACCCGGTGCACACCGGCGGGCCGATGCAGGTCAGCATCGAATTTGCCGAGGAGCACGCCAAGGATTACCCGTACCCGGTGGACGGCACGATCCGCCGTGAAGTGTTCAGCCGGCGCGGCGGCATGTATTTCGGCATCGCCCATTTGCTCGGCTATCCGGTGAATTACCGCGAGCCGCTGTATCGCTTCGCCGATTTCAACGCCGGCTGGTACGCCAGTCGCAATGCCGCGTTTCAGAATGCGGTCAGCCGCGCTTCCGGCATCCCGCTGACCCTGGACGGCGACCTGATTCGCTACGACTCGATCATGCCCGGCAGTACCGAACTGGCGGTGCGCACCCTCGGCAAGTCGCTGGGCATGCGCAACCCGACGATTCGCGATCAACTGGAAAAAGGCAAAACCCTGGAATTCGAAGAGACCAAACTCTATCAGCGCGTGTTCGAACTGGCGGAGCGGGCCGAAGGCAAGGCGTTACCGCGCGCGGTATTGCCGGGGATTGTGCTGCAGAGTCCGAAGATCACCCGCAAACTCACTACAGCCTGGTTCGCCAAGCGCGTGGACGAGCGCTACAAGCGCTGCATGGCCAAGGCCGGATAGAACACGCAGACATAAAAAACCCGGCTGCGGGAGCCGGGTTTCTCTGCGGTGTTGCGCTTGCAGTCATGCATCAGGCAACACGGCGTTCGATCAGCCGATCCGAGCCACCTTCAGCAACACGGCGCTCGATCAGACGGTCCGAACCACCTTCGGCAACACGGCGTTCGATCAGACGATCAGAACCACCTTCGGCTACACGGCGTTCGATCAGACGATCCGAACCGCCTTCGGCAACACGGCGTTCGATCAGACGATCAGAACCACCTTCGGCAACACGGCGTTCGATCAGACGATCCGAGCCACCTTCGGCAACGCGGCGTTCGATCAGACGATCCGAGCCGCCCTCAGCAACACGGCGCTCGATCAGACGATCTGAACCACCTTCAGCCAGACGGCTTTCGATCAGCTTGTCCGAACCGCCTTCGGCGATCATGGTGTGCGCCGGGGTGGCGGCGAAAGCGTTAACTGCGAAAACCGAGAAAGCGATGCTGAGAAGAGTCTGGCGTTTCATGATGGTGTGCTCCGGGGTGTTATTGGTTGGTATGGAGCTGATGTTACGCCCGGAATTTTTTATGAGAACTTCATTGCCGTGATGGTGAACATCGACGTCGATGATGGTTGCGGACAACCGCGTAGCAGAGCCTCAGAGCACTTTCACCGCCCGCCCGATCGCCTGAATCGGCCCGGTCGGTTTGCCAATCGGCGAGCCATTGGCGCCTTCCAGGGTCAGCTCAAACAGCTGGTTGGGTTGCACCGGCGGCAGTTTGTCCAGCGGCACCGACAAAGCCTGCCCCGGCTTTACCAGCCCCAACGACACCGGTCCCGACCAGCCGTCAGCCTTGGTCCAGAACTCCAGCGCCTTGTCCGCCGGCACCTCGACCACGCCCAGCGGGATCAACTGGATCTCCCGCGCATTGCTGGCCTGAATCACCCAGCCCGGCGCTTTGTCCTGCGGCGCCACCAGCACCACCAGATAACTCGGTTTCGGCGCAGTCTGGGTCAGAAGCATCGTGCCGAGGATCAATGTCGCCGCCAGCCCGGCCGCGCTCAAGCCGCGCCACAGCGGCAGCAGATTCCACCACGAGGTCAGCGGTTTCTTCACCGTCAGCCGTTCGAGACTGCGTTCGATACGAGGCCATAACTGCGCCGAGGGTTGCTGAGGTTCGGCCAGATCGGTCAGCTCCAGCAGACGTCGCTCCCATGCGTCGACTGCCGCCCGCAACTCAGGATCGTTCGGCAGGCGCCGTTGCACCTCGATGCGCTGCTCGAACGGCAAGGTGCCGAGCACGTATTCGCCGGCCAGTTCATCCCGTTCCTGCGCTGATTCGCCGGTCATCCCATGCACTCCCGCAAAGCATTGAGGCTGCGCTTGATCCACGCTTTGACCGTGCCCAGCGGCGTGTCGAGGCGCGCGGAAATCTGCGCGTGGCTGTAACCGTCGACGTAGGCGTGGAGGATGCAGCTGCGCCGCTGCGGTTCCAGCTGCTCGAGGCAGCGATGAATGCGCGCCGAGTGAACATCGACCGCCTCATCAGGCGCCGCTGACTCATGTTCTTCGCTGAACGGCGTTTCCCGACTTTGCTTGCGCAACTGATTCAACGCCAGGTGCCGGGTCACGCTGAACATCCAGCCCCGCGCCGAGCCGCGCGCCGGGTCGAAGCCGGCCGCGCCGTGCCAGATCTTGATGAATGCCTCATGCACAATGTCCTCCGCCAGCGCCGTATCGCGCACCAGCCGCTTGGCCACGCCGAGCAGGCGCGGGCCTTCCTGCACATACAAATCGCGCAAAGCCGCGCGCTCGCCCCGGGCACAGGCGGCGAGGCGGGCTTCGTAATCGAAAACGGATTCGGGTAAAGGCATGGGGTGCAATCTAGCTCACATTTCCCAAACATCCAGACGCATTGTTCCCTGTGGGAGCGAGCCTGCTCGCGAATGCGGTGGGTCAGAAAGTAATAAGGCGACTGACCCTCCGTCTTCGCGAGCAGGCTCGCTCCCACAGGATTGTGCACTGCTTCCGAATATCAGTTCGCCGCCCAGAAAATATAATCCGCCTGGTACTTCACCACTTCCTGCTTGCCCTTGTTCGCCATGGTGCACTCACTGCCCGGCGCGACGCCGCCCTTGAGCGCGACACGCTGGATGTAGCTGACCCCGGTCATCGCGCCTTTGCCCTCTGCCGGGTTGGCCTTGACCAGTTGATAGGGCAGGTTGCCCGGGCTCGACGGTGCCACGGCCAATTGCGTGCCGGTGACTTTCGAACCGTCCTTGGCTTGCCACGTCGCTGGCGGGCCGAAATAGGTGCCGACCTGTTTGCCGCTGCGATCATTGAGCACCGCTTTCGGGCCGACAAAGGTCCATTCGGTCTGCCCGGCCATATTGGGCTTGTCGCGGCATTCGTAGGTGATCTCGCCAACCCCGGTGGTTTCCAGGGCAATCTTGTGCCCGTCCGGCACCTTGATCGCGTCGGGATAACTGCTCTGGGCGAAGGTGGTCGCGGTGAAGGCGAGCAAACCGGTGAAGCCAATCAGCTGGGTGATGTTCATCCGATGATTCTCCGAAAAGGGTAGGGCGCTGACAGCACCAGAGTGGGCTGTTACAGGGACTACCCGTGGCGGAGGCGATTGGATGCAGTGCCGGAAAAATAAATTTCAAACACCACCGATCAAACCTGTGGGAGCGAGCCTGCTCCGGGCGGCGTTCCGACGAAAGCGTCGGGTCAGTCAGCACTTATGTGACTGACGCAGCGCATTCGCGAGCAGGCTCGCTCCCACAAGGCTCTCTGTAAGGCTTGAGGCCCGAGGCTTTCAGTAACTCTTGGGTATACGGATGTTTCGGCGCAGCGAAAATCTCCCGCGACGAGCCTTGTTCAACCACCTTGCCGTCCTTGATCACCATCAAGTCATGCGCCAGCGCATGTACCACCGCCAGATCATGGCTGATGAACAGATAGGTCAGCCCATGCCTGATCTGTAACTGGCGCAGCAACTCCACCACTTGCTTCTGCACCGTGCGATCCAGGGCCGAGGTCGGTTCGTCGAGCAGGATCAGCGCCGGTTCCAGCACCAGTGCGCGGGCGATGGAGATGCGCTGGCGCTGGCCGCCGGAAAACTCGTGGGGGTAACGATGGCGGCTCTGCGGGTCGAGGCCGACTTCCTCCAGCACGCGAATTACCGCTGCCTCGCGCTCGGCCTCGCTGCCGATGCCGTGGGTCAGCAAGCCTTCGGCAATGATCTGCTGCACTGACATGCGCGGGCTGAGGCTGCCGAACGGGTCTTGAAACACCACCTGGATCTGCCGGCGCAACGGGCGCATCAGGCGCTGATTGAGCAGGCTCAACTGCTTGTTGCCGAAACGGATATTGCCCTCTGATTCGACCAGTCGCAGGATCGCCTGACCCAGCGTCGACTTGCCCGAACCCGACTCGCCGACGATGCCCAACGTCTTGCCGCGTTGCAGGGTGAAACTGACCCCGTCCACCGCTTTGATGTAATCCTGCTGGCGGCTGAAGAGTTTTTTCGGCAGGGGAAACCACACCTTCAAATCATCGACTTCCAGCAGGTTGTGCTCGTACTCACTGGGCACTGGCGCGCCGCTCGGTTCAGCCTCGATCAACAAGCGGCTGTAAGGATGCTGCGGCGCCTGGAATAGCGTCTCGCAATCGGCCTGTTCAACGATCTCGCCTTGACGCATTACGCACACACGCTGAGCGATCCGGCGCACCAGATTGAGGTCGTGGCTGATCAGCAACAGCGACATGCCGAGGCGCTGCTGCAACTCGATCAGCAGTTCAAGAATCTTCTGCTGTACGGTCACGTCCAGCGCCGTGGTCGGCTCATCGGCAATCAACAGTTCCGGCTCGTTGGCCAACGCCATGGCGATCATCACCCGTTGCCGCTGACCACCGGAAAGCTGATGCGGATAGGCTTTCAAGCGCTGCAACGGCTGGCGAATACCCACCAGCTCCAACAGCTCCAGCGTCCGCGCGCGGGCGGCGCGGCCCTTGAGGCCCTTGTGGATTTCCAGCACTTCGCTGATTTGCTTTTCCACCGTGTGCAGTGGGTTCAACGAAGTCATCGGCTCCTGGAAAATCATCGCAATGCGATTGCCGCGCAAACCACGCATCTGCTGTTCGCTGGCGTGCAGCAAATCCACGCCGTTGTAGCGAATCGCGCCGCTGCTGCTGACGCTCTGGCCCGGCAGCAGGCGCAGGATTGAATGCGCCGTCACCGACTTGCCCGAGCCGGATTCACCGACCAGCGCCAGACACTCGCCACGGCGGATATCGAGGTTCACACCGTGCACCACTTCCTGCCCGGCGAAGGCCACGCGCAGGTCGCGAATTTCAATCAGGTTGTCTTGCATGTCAGCTCCTCGGATCAAAGGCATCTCGGCACGCTTCACCGATGAAAACCAACAAAGACAGGATCAGCGCCAGGGCAAAAAACGCCGTCAGCCCCAGCCACGGCGCTTGCAGATTGCGCTTGGCCTGACCGATCAGTTCACCCAGCGATGCGGTGCCGGCGGGCATGCCGAAGCCGAGGAAATCCAGCGCGGTCAGGGTGGCGATGGCGCCGGTGAGAATGAACGGCAGGTAGGTGAGGGTGGAGGTCATGGCATTGGGCAGAATGTGCCGGCGCATCAGTTCGCTGTCGGTCAGGCCCAGCGCGCGCGCGGCTTTCACGTATTCGAGATTGCGCCCCCGCAGGAACTCGGCGCGCACCACGTCGACCAGCGCCAGCCAGGAAAACAGCGCCATGATCCCCAGCAGCCACCAGAAACTCGGCGAGACGAAGCCGGACAGGATGATTAGCAGGTACAGCACCGGCAACCCCGACCAGATTTCCAGTACGCGCTGCCCGAGCAAGTCGACCCAGCCGCCGTAGTAGCCCTGCAAGGCCCCGGCGAGAATGCCGATCAACGCGCTGATCGCGGTGAGGATCAGCGCGAACAGAATCGAGATCCGTGTGCCGAAAATCACCCGCGCCAGAACATCGCGAGCCTGATCATCGGTGCCCAGCCAATTGCTCGATGACGGCGGGCTGGGCGCCGGTTCGGTGAGGTCGTAGTTGACCGTGTCGTAGCTGAACGGGATCGGCGGAAACAGCATCCAGCCGCCCTGATCCTCGATCAGTTTGTGCACATAACTGCTGGCGTAATCCGGTTGAAACGGCAGCTCGCCGCCGAAATCGGTTTCCAGGTAATCGCTGAGGATCGGAAAGTAAAAGGCGTCGTGGTAGCGGATCACCAGCGGCTTGTCATTGGCGATCAGCTCGCCACCGAGGCAGATCAGGCACAGGCCGATGAACAGCCACAGTGACCAGCGCCCACGGCGGTTGGCCTTGAATTGCGCGACGCGGCGCTGGCCCAGAGGCGACAGTGTGAACATCAGGCAGTCCTCGCCGAGAAATCGATGCGCGGGTCGAGCAGGGTGTAGCAGAGGTCGCCGATCAGCTTGATCAGCAGGCCGAACAGGGTGAACAGAAACAGCGCGCCGAACACCACCGGATAGTCGCGCGACACCGCCGCTTCGTAGCTCATGCGCCCGAGGCCGTCGAGATTGAAGATGGTTTCGATCAGCAGGGAGCCGGCGAAAAACACTTCGATCAGCGCCGACGGCACACCGGCCACCACCAGCAGCATGGCGTTGCGAAACACGTGGCCGTACAGCACGCGCCGCTCTGTCAGGCCCTTGGCTCGTGCGGTAATCACGTACTGCCGGCTGATCTCGTTGAGAAAGCTGTTTTTGGTCAGGATCGTCAGCGTGGCAAAGCCGCCGATTACCAGCGCCGTGACTGGCAGTACGAGGTGCCAGAGGTAGTCGCCGACCTTGCCCAATGTGCTGAGGCTGTCGAAGTTGTCCGACACCAGTCCCTGCACCGGAAACCAGTTGACGTAGCTGCCCCCGGCGAACACCACGATCAACAGAATGGCGAAGAGAAACGCCGGCATCGCATAACCGACGATGATCGCGGTGCTGCTCCAGACATCGAAGGCGCTGCCGTTCCTGATTGCCTTGCGAATGCCCAGCGGGATTGAGATCAGGTAGGTGATCAGCGTCGCCCACAAGCCCAGCGACAGCGACACTGGCAGCTTCTGCACGATCAGGTCGGTGACCTTGGCGCCGCGAAAGAAGCTGTTGCCCAGATCCAGTTGTGCGTAGTTTTTCAGCAGCAGCCACAGGCGTTCGTGCAGCGGTTTGTCGAAGCCGTAATGGTGTTTGATTTCCTCGATCAGCGCCGGGTCCAGCCCACGACTGCTGCGCCCGGCACCGCCGACCGCCGCGACTTCGCCGCCACCGCCCATGCTGTGCCCGCCAAAGCCTTGCAGGCGGGCGATGGCTTGTTCCACCGGCCCGCCGGGCGCGGCCTGCACGATAAGAAAATTCACCACCAGAATGCACAACAGCGTGGGGATGATCAGCAGCAAACGGCGACTTAGATAACGCAGCATGTCACTGGCCTCCCGCAAGCTGAGCGCTCATTTGCTGAGTCGTCAGCGGCTTGGCTGAGACTTCCCACCAGGTGTTGAGGCCTTCGTCATACGAAGGTTGCACGGCGGGCATGCCGAAGCGGTTCTGATACACCGTCGGCGTGCCTTTGGAGTAGTAGTTGGGAATCATGTAGTAACCCCATTGCAGCACCCGGTCGAGGGCGCGGGCGTAATGCACCATGGCTTCGCGGCTGTTGGCCTGGACCAGCCCGTCGAGCAACTGATCGACCGCTGGATCGGCCAGCACCATCGCGTTCGAGCTGCCGACTTGCGTGGCACTTTGCGAGCCATACAGGCTGTACAACTCGCGGCCCGGCGAGACGATCGGATCGCCACTGCGCGGGAAAGCGCAGACGATCATGTCGTAATCGCGGGCGTTGAGACGGTTGATGTATTGCGCCGAATCGATGCGGCGCAGATTGAGTGTGATGCCGATCTGCGCGAGGGTGCGTTTGAACGGCAGCAGCATGCGATCGAAGCCGCCCTGACCATCGAGAAAGGTGAATTCCAGCGGCTCGCCGGCGGCGTTGACCAGACGAGTGTTTTTCGCCGTCCAACCGGCTTCGGCGAGCAGCTTCAGCGCTTGCAGTTGCTTGTCGCGGATGTAGCCGCTGCCATCGGTTTTCGGCGCTTCATAGACCGTGGTGAACACCTCGTCAGGGACCTTGCCGCGCAACGGTTCGAGGATCTTCAATTCCTCGGCATCGGGCAGGGCGCTGGCGGCCATTTCACTCTTGGGCCAGAAGCTGTTCTGACGCACGTAGAAGCCGCGCATCATCTGTTTGTTGGTCCACTCGAAATCCCAGAGCAGGCTGATCGCCTGACGCACGCGGCGATCCTTGAAGAACGGGTTCTGCAGGTTGAACACGAAGCCCTGAGCGGCGGTGGGTTTGTCCGGGGCGAGGATCGACTGTTGCAAACGACCGTCGCGCAGGGCCGGGCTGTCGTAGCCAACCACGTAACCCGAGGAAGAAAACTCGCGGTTGTAGTCGAACGCACCGGCCTGCAGCAGTTGGCGAGCGACGTCGGTGTCGCCGTAGAAATTCACCGTCAGGCTGTCGAAGTTGTACATGCCGCGACTGACCGGCAGGTCCTTGCCCCACCAGTCCGGGTCACGCTGGAAACTGATGCTGCGCCCGGCGTCGACCTTGCTCACCCGGTACGGCCCGCTGCCCAGCGGTGGCTCGAAGCCGCCGCCGTTGGCGAAGTCGCGGGTTTTCCACCAGTGCTCGGGCAGCACGCGCAGCGTCGCCAGATCCAGTGCAAGGGTGCGATTGAGGTTGTTCTTGAAGGTGAAACGGACCTGGCGTGGACCTTCGACCAGCACGTCCTGCACGTCGGCATATTGCTGGCGATAGCTCAGGCTGCCCTTGGTCATCAGCAAATTGAAGGTGTAGCGCACGTCTTCGGCGGTGATCGGCGTGCCGTCGGCAAAGCGTGCCTTGGGGTTGAGGGTGAAGCGCACCCACAAACCTTCGGGATCGCGCTCGATCTGCTGCGCGACGAAGGCGTAAACCGTGTAGGGCTCATCCAGCGAACGGAACGCCAGCGGCGCGTAGACCCAATCGTTGACCTGCACCACCGAAATGCCCTGATCGGCATACGGCGTGATGTAGTTGTACTGACCGATCTCCATCGACGCACGGCTGAGCGAACCGCCCTTGGGCGCGTCGGGGTTAACAAAATCGAAATGCTTGAAGCCGGCCGGATACTTCGGCGCCTCGCCATACACCGTCAGCGCATAACTGCCGCCGGCCAGCGCCGAAGTGCCAGTGCACAGCAGCGCACTGCCGAGCAGCAGGCCAGCCATGTTGCGCAAAAAACTCATGAAGTCACCCTTGAAATCCCTGAAGGAACCCGGACCCCCGGTGGGAGCGAGCCTTTGTGGCGAGGGGATTTATCCCCGATCGACTGCGCAGCAGTCGCAAGATCAATGCATGCGTTACTTCTGATGCTCCGCGTCGGCAGGTCCTGGGGGCGCTTCGCACCCCATCGGGGATAAATCCCCTCACCACAAAGGCTCGCTCCCACAGAGGGATGCGTTTTATTTGGGGTTAGAAGTGGTAAGTCATGCGCGCAAACAATGTCCGGCCCAGCGGGTCGGTGTAGCGCGGGTCATAGCCGCTCTGGAAGTTGTAGGCCTGGTTGGAGAACGGCGGGTTGCGGTCGAACACGTTCTTCATCCCGGCATCGACGTCGAGCACCTTGTTGAAGGTGTAACCGGCCGACAGATCCCACACCGAATACGAGGCCACGCGCGAATGGGTGTCGCGGTCATAGTCGTTGTAACCGGTGGTGAAGCGGTTGGTCAGCGCTGCTCGCGCCGCACCCAGGCTCCAGCTGCCGGTGAGGTTGTGCTTCCAGCGCGCGATCACGCCGTCACCCTGAAAGTCGCCGACCTTGTCGGTGAACGGGCCTTTGATGGTGCTCTGGAAGTCGTACTCGTCGACATAGGTGCCTTGCAGGCCGAGACCAAACTGACCGTACGGCGTGTTCGGGAAGCGATAGTCGAGCGACACGTCGACGCCATTGGTCTCGACGATGCCGAGGTTGGCGTTGCCGGTGACGATGTAGTTGAGCGTGCCGTCGGCGTTGCGCACGAAGCGGTCCGGGTAGGATCCGGCCTGATCGAACACGGTGGATTCCGGGAACGGCTGGATCTGGTTGGAGATGTGAATCCACCAGAAATCCAGACCCACGGACAGATTGCTGATCGGCTGGTAGACGAAGCCCAACGTCACGTTGCGCGCCTTCTCCGGGGCCAGATCCTCGTTGCCGCCAATCTGGTTGAGGAATTGCTGACCGCAATCACGCCCGCCGTTACCGCCCGGTTGCACCACACCGCCGGTACACAGCACGGGATCGTTGTAGAAACCCTGGGTGAAGGTGATGCTGCGCGGCGAATACAGTTCATACAGCGACGGCGCGCGGAAACCTTCGCTGTAGGCGCCACGCACCACCAGCTCTTTCAACGGCTGATAACGGAACGAATATTTCGGGTTGGTGGTGCTGCCGAAGTCGCTGTATTTGTCGTGGCGCACAGCGGCGGACAGTTCAAGGCTGTCGAGCACCGGCACGTTGAGTTCGGCATAGGCGGCCTTGACGCTGCGATCACCTTCGACGCTACCGGCCGGGTCAATGCCGAGGCTCTGGATGTCGCCGGCGAACGACTCGAAGTCCTGATGGAATTTCTCCTTGCGGTACTCGCCGCCCAGCGCCAGACCGGACGGACCTGCGCCGAACCAGTCACCGATTTCACGGCTGACGCGACCATCGAACCCGGCGACGCGGCCTACGGCTGTGGAGTAGGCGCCGTGGTACGCGGCGGCGTCGATGTACTGCTGGCCGGCAGCGGTCTGCGGGCCGAACGGGTTGAGCAAACCGCTGGCCAGGCCGTCAATCATCGCCTGATCGCTGACATAGCCACTGGTGACGCTGGAGACGATTTTGTTCTGGTTGTACGAGGCGCCGACGTTGTAATCCCAGCCGCCGACCAGACCGTCGAAGCTCAGCAGAAAACGCTGGCTGGTGTTCTGGTCTTTCGATTCACGCGGGCCGGCAGCGGTTTCACGCCAGTTGACGTCCACCGGCTGCGTCGGATCGAGGGCGAAATCGGTCGGCGCCGGGGTGATGCCGTTGCCGGGGTAGTAGGGCGAGGAAGAATCCAGGCTCAGACCAGTCAGTGGCGCCGGGCCGACGGCGACGGCGTTGTTGTTGCGCGACCAGAAATATTCGAGGTTGGCGTTGTGATCATCGCCGAGCTTGGCAGTGGTCTTGCCGAAGAACGAGGTCTTCTCGGTCTGTGGCACCAGGTCGATGAATTCACGGGTGCTGAAGCGGCACAAGCCGTCGCGGGCGATCAGGTTGGGGCCGTTGCAGTTGCTGTTGGCCAACGGGTTGGTGGCGTTGCCGTTCTGGCTGTAGTTGCCGGGGAACGCGGTGCCGGAGGTCTGATCGAGACCGCGACCGGGCGCGTAGTCGGTGGCGAAGGAGCGGTCGTTGGCGTCGAGGTTCTGCTGCTTGTTGTAGTTGAACACGCCGAGGACGTTGAAGCGGTCTTCTTCCAGATCGCCGTAGCCCCAACTGGCGCTCATGTCCTTGGTCGCGCCGCCACCGCTGTGGGTCGGCGTTTCACCGCCGAGGGTCAACGCGCCGTCGGTAAGGGATTTCTTGGTGATGAAGTTGATCACACCGCCGATGGCGTCGGTGCCGTACAGGGCCGAGGCGCCGTCGCGCAGCACTTCCACGCGCTCGATGGCGGCAAACGGGATCATGTTCAGGTCTACCGCGCCGCCGGCCGAGTTGGTCCCCGACAGGGCATTGTTGGCCAGGCGTCGGCCGTTGAGCAGCACCAGCGTCTTGTTCGCGCCGATGCCGCGCATGTCGGCAAACGACGCACCGCCAGTGGCCGCGCCGACGGAGCCGGCGCTGTTGTTGATCGACTGGCTGCCGGTGATGCGCTGCACCAGTTCGGCGGTGGTGGTCACGCCCTGTTTGCGCAGCTCTTCAGCCTTGAGAATGGTGATCGGCACCGCCGTTTCCGCATCGACCCGGCGAATCGCCGAACCGGTCACTTCGACCCGTTGCAGTTGCGTGGTCGGCGCTGCCACGACAGCAGCTGCCGGCGTCGCGCTGCTGTCGTCCTCGGCCGCTTGCACGGTCCCGGCGCCCATCCCCATGGCCACCAGATACAGCGGAACGAAACGGTGGCGAGACATCGTTGCCACCAAAGGTTTGAGCGTGAAGCGTGGAGTGTTCATCAGCATGGTTGTTTCCGATTTTCAGACGTTATCGAATTGGCCTTGTGAGCCGCTCATTGCTCCGCTTCCGGTGATACCGCGCGCGGAAAACCACTTTCTTCAAGCAAGCCGATCCCCTCCGAAGACGCGTAGCGTTGTTTCGGTCGGCCGGGTGCGACGGGATTTCTTTTTTCAGCGGTGCCGGGCGGGTGTTTCATCACCCATCCGGCACCGCACTCAGTGGGTGGTCATCACCGAAATCTTGCTGATGCCGGAGCGTTCGATCGATGCCATGGCCTTGGCCACCTGGCCGTAATTGACGGCGGCATCGGCCTGCAACTGCACGCGCACGTCGGCGTCTTTGGCCTTGACCTCCTTGAGGCTGGCCTCGAGGGATTCCGGGGCCAGTTCGGTCTTGGCCAGATAGAACTTGCCGTCCTGATCGACGCTGACCACCACCGGGTCTTTCTTTTCGGCAGGGGCGACGGCGTCGGTTTTCGGCAGGTTGACCTTGATCGCGTTGGTCATCAGCGGCGCGGTGACAATGAACACCACCAGCAGCACGAGCATCACGTCGACCAGCGGCGTGACGTTCATTTCGCTGAGCACTTCATCGCTGTCTTGAGTGGAGAAGGACATCAGCTGGCCTCCCGCACGGCGTTGGTGCTTTTGCTGGCAATGGCCTGGCGGCTGATGGAAAACGCACTGCGCGAGGCGAGGGCGTCGAAGTCGTGGGCGAAGTCGTCCATGTCCGCCGAGGCGAGTTTCAGCCGACGCAGGAAGAAGTTGTAGATCAGCACCGCCGGCACCGCGACGGCGATGCCCACGCCCGTAGCGATCAGTGCGTGGCCGATGGGGCCGGCGACCGCTTCAAGGCTGGCCGAGCCGGTTTCGCCAATGCTTTGCAGGGCTTCCATGATTCCCCACACGGTGCCGAACAGGCCAATGAACGGCGCGGTGCTGCCGATACTGGCGAGAATCGCCTGGCCGTTTTCCAGCGAGCGGCGTTCTTTCTGGATCTGCTGGCGCAGGTTGCGTTCCAGGCGATCGGAACGGTTGATGGTGTGCGCCAGTTGCTGCGTGGTGCGCGGCGACTCTTCCACCAGCAGGGCTTCGAAACCGCTGCTGGCGATGCGCGCCAGCGAGCCTGGATACTGGCTGGCGTGTTCGGCGGCGGTGAGCAGGTCTGGCGCGCTCCAGAAGGCTTTGGCGAACTGTTTGTTCTGCGCTTTCTGGCGCAGGTATTGGGCCGACTTGACCAGCAGGATCGCCCAACTGACCACGGAAAACAGCACCAGGCCCCAGAGCACACCGGGGACAATCATCGAAGACAGTGAATCGTTCATGGCTACACCTCGCTTGCGTTAATCAGTAATGAGTCGGTTGCGCCGTCATTGCGGCAATTTGAAATCGATGGTCTGGGTGGCGAAGCCGTCGATCGGCGTGTCACCGCGCTTGGCCGGAATGAACTTCCAGTTCTTCACCGCCGCGACGGCCGCCTCATCCAGTTGCGGCTTACCGCTGGACTTGGTCACCGTCACGCTGCCGGCACGGCCGCTGGCCAGCACCTGAATGCGCAGCACCACGCTGCCTTCCCAATTGCGGCGCAGCGCCAGCGACGGGTATTCCGGCGGCGGGTTGCCAAGGCTGGCCAGGCCGGAAATCGCCGCCGACTCCTTGACCGGAGCGGGCGCAGCAGGTGGTGCCGGTGGTGCGCTCGGTGTCGTCGGCGCCGCAGGTGCGGCAGGTTGCGCCGGGGCTGGCGGCGCTTTTGGTGGCTCGACTTTCTTCACCGGTTTGGGTTTCTCGACCGGTTTTGGTTTTTCGATCGGCTTGGGCTTCTCCACCGGTTTGGGCGGCGGCTTGACCGCGTCCTCGTCTTCCACCGGCTGCTCGGGTTCCGGCGGCGGTGGAGGCGGGG
>NZ_JAFGYL010000035.1:0-25875 GCF_017491835.1 Pseudomonas sp. 67(2021) | reverse complement strand
TCCCAATAACCCACCCCATCCACCTGCCGCGCGACAGCGACAAAACCCGAGGCATTGCCGTCGGCATCCACCGCGAAATTATCCATCACCGCATACTTGTTCGAGTCCGGATACTCGCAGATCTCCGGCTGCTGCTGAGTGCTCACCGCCAGATAACGCAGTTCGCCCGCGCTGGTATTGATGATCTGATGTGCCTTCTCGGGTCCGCCGGGTGGGCAGGCGATCACATCACCGGCGCGGATCGGAAAACGCTCGCCTCCCAGGCGTACCTCGCCCTCCCCGGCCACCACGTAGAACATCTCCTCATTGACCCGATGGCTGTGGAACGGACTGCCGCGCATGCCCGCTGGCAGCGCATACAGGCGATAACCGAGTTTCTGCGCACCCAGTTGCTGACCGATCCGCGCGATACGCTGCTGATAACGCCCGGCGGTTTCGCCTTCAGGGGCCAGGGCTTCGGGAAGGGCTTCGAGTTCGACCTCGTTGAGGTTGAGGATGGGCGGATGCATGGGCGGCCTCGGTTATGGTTTTTGTGGTGGCACGTCTGTGCGTGCTGGCGAGGATTATAGATAGTGATCCAGAACCGCAGCGCCGCCTTCGCGAGCAGGCTCGCTCCCACATTCAATCGCATTCCAGCTCAACCTGTGGGAGCGAGCCTGCTCGCGAAGAGGCCAGCCCAGCCACTAAAAGATCAATCAGCTGCGCGCAAAATCCACCGCCGCCGCAAACTGCGCCTCATTCGGCCGCACTCCGGTGTACAGCACGAACTGCTCCAGCGCCTGAATCGCAATCACCTCAAGCCCGGTGATCACTCGCTTGCCCTCGGCTCGTGCACGCACAATCAGTGGGGTTTCCGAAGGAATCGCCACCACGTCGAATACAGTCTCAGCCGCCTTGATCACTTCAGGCTCGAACGCCAGTTGCCCCGCCTCCGGCCCGCCGTCCATGCCTACCGGGGTGACATTGATCAGCATCTGCGGGCGCTCGTCGCCAAGCTCGGCCTGCCAGCGATAACCCAGCGAGTCCGCCAGGGCGCGGCCGGCGCGTTCGTTACGGGCGACAATCAAACCGTTCTTGTAGCCACCATCGCGCAGGGCGCTGGCCACCGCTTTGGCCATGCCGCCGCTGCCGCGCAGGGCGAAGGTCGAATCCTTCGGCACCGCGTGGCTTTCCAGCAATTGCGCGACGGCGATGTAATCGGTGTTGTAGGCCTTGAGGTGGCCGCCAGTGTTGACGATGGTGTTGATCGACTGGATCGCCGCCGCCGACGCATCCAGCTCATCGACCAGCGCAATGCAGGCTTCCTTGAACGGCATCGACACGCCGCAGCCGCGAATGCCCAGTGCCCGGATGCCGCCGACCGCGCCGGTCAGGTCCTGGCTGCTGAACGCTTTGTAATAGAAATTCAGGCCCAGCTGTTCATACAAATGGTTGTGAAAACGCAGACCGAAATTCCCCGGCCGCCCCGACAGGGACATGCACAGTTGGGTGTCTTTGTTCGGGTTCATCTGCATGAAACTTCTCCTTCAAACGCACTTTCGGATGGACGGGATTGGCCAGCCCACCGGGTTCTGAATCATCATTGGGGCTTGTTTGTGGCGCCGCGCAGCCGGGTAAAGAAGCCGCTACAGACCTTACACAAAATTTACCCAGCGGCTGTGCTGAATTTCGCAATTTTGCTGTCTTAGCTGTATCCCCGCGACAACTGTGGGCCTGACTCAGGCCGCGGCGCCGGGTCGAAGAACCGAGGACTTATCATGATTCGTAAACTTCCCATCATGGCTTTGTTGATTGGCGCACTTGCCGTCACCGGCCAGGCTGAAGCGGGTGGTGGCCATGGCTGGCAGGGCCCTGCAGTGTTTGGCGCGATCGTCGGCTCGGCCATCATCGGCTCGGCACTGATCAACCAGGATCGGCCGGTGTATGTGCAGCAACAACCGGTTTATGTGCAGCCGCAACCGGTCTACGTGCAGCAACCGCCGCCACCGGTCTATTACCAGCCGGCGCCGGTGTATGTACAACAACCGGTCTACGTGCAGCCAGCCCCCGTCTATTACGGCCCGCCTCGTGGTTATTACGGTCGGCCCCACGGCTACTACGGCGGCCCGCATGGCTACTACGGCGGTCCACGCTGGTAAGCGCAACACAGAGCCCCGTTTTCAAGCGGGGCTTTTTTATGACCGCTGGTCGGCCAACGTCTGAAAAAATCTCGCCAAGGTCGCTGTGAGGACAGTGCGAGCAGCTAAAGTCGGCATGATGGAATCGACCGTCGGGCTTTTTTCATCGAACGGTCACCGCTTTGTCATGACGGAACCGCAATCTGAATCCGTCCGTAAACAACAGATCGATAACAACAAGGACGACTGTATGCCCACACAAAACCCGCACCGCATCGTCGGTCTGTGCACCTCGAGCAAGGTGTACAGCGCACTTACCGAGCTCAAGCATCTGGAAGGCCATCGCTGCGCCAAGCTGCTGTCCCTGCTCGCCGAAAACCTCGTGCACAAGGGCCTGCTCAATGAGCGCGAAGTCATGCACATGCTCGATCAAGTGGTCGAATGACGCCAGACCTCACTGGCATCAATGACCACTATCGAAAGCGTTGATTGTCCGTCGTGCCGGCAAATCCCTAAGGTAGCCCCATCAGTTTGATGGAGTTTTTCCCATGGCACAGGTTCAAATCATGTCGGTGATCGGCAGCGCAGTTCCCGCTTCGCTGCGTGCATCCGGTTTGCTCGCTTGCTGGTATCTGGTGCGCGATGGCGAGCCGATCAGCGGCCCGCTCACCTCCTTGCCAGCAGCACAGGCCTTGTCGCAACAAGTCGCCAGCAATACGTTTCATGCCTAAGGCAGCTGCACCTTGGGCTTGGTCTCGACGAACAGCGCCCAGCTCGACAGGAACAACGCGGCAATCAGCGGTCCGATCACAAAGCCGTTGAGGCCGAAGACCGCGAGGCCGCCGAGGGTGGAAACCAGAATCAGGTAATCGGGCATTTTCGTATCCTTGCCCACCAGAATCGGGCGCAGCACGTTGTCGACCAGGCCGATCACGAATACCCCGAACAAGCCCAGCACCACGCCCTGCCAGATCATGCCGCTGAGCAGGAAGTACACCGCCACCGGCGCCCAGACAATCCCCGCGCCCACCGCTGGCAACAGCGACAGAAACGCCATCAGCACCGCCCAGAGCAGCGCGCTGGGAATGTCGAGAAACCAGAAAATCAACCCGCCCAGCGCGCCTTGGGTCACGGCCACCACCACGTTGCCTTTGACCGTGGCGCGCACCACGCGGTTGAACTTCAGTTGCAGGCGGCGCTTGTGGTTTTCTTCCAGCGGCACGGCAGTGCGCATCTTGCGCGCCAGCTCAGGGCCGTCACGCAGAAAGAAAAACAGCAGATACAGCATGATGAAAAAGCTCACCACGAATTCGAATGTGCCCTGGCCGAAGCTGAACGCCTGAGTCGCCAGCGCCTGGCTGCCCTGCATCGCCGCTTTGACGATCTTCTCGCGCAAGCTGTCGAGTTCGCCCATGCCAAAGCGGTCGAGCAAGTGCTGAAAGTACGGCGGCAGGCTGTGCTTGAACTGCGCCAGATACGCGGCGATATCCAGCTCGCCGCTTTCGATGTTCTTGTAGACCGTCGCGCCTTCCTGCACTAGCAGGATGCTGACGATGATCACCGGCAGAATCGCGATCACCAGGCACAGGCTCAAGGTGCACAGCGACGTCACATTGCGTTGCAAGCCGAACTTCTGCTGCAACCTGCGCTGTACCGGCGCAAACAGAATGCCGAGGATCACAGCCCAGAACACCGCGCCGTAAAACGGCAGCAGAATCCAGATAAAAGCCACCGTGACCAGCACCAGCAGCACTGTCAGGGATTTGAATTGCAGACTCTTTTCGTTCATATCCGGTCCATGTCAGTCAGGCGTCACGCACGCCCGCCCCACTTAGTCAGCCGCCGAGCGCGCGAGTGCCATGTTTATTCATGGAGCATAGATCCAGATCAATAAACCCTCGCAACAGCTGCCCTACCCTGCGCGGCTTTTGCGACCGACACCCAAATGCAGACTCTCATCGCCCCCGAGCTTCTCGCCCCCGCCGGCACCCTGAAAAACATGCGTTACGCCTTCGCTTATGGCGCCGATGCGGTCTACGCCGGCCAGCCGCGCTACAGCCTGCGGGTGCGCAACAACGAATTCGACCACGCCAACCTGGCGCTGGGCATCCGTGAGGCGCAGGCGCAGGGCAAGCGCTTCTATGTGGTGGTCAACATCGCCCCGCACAACGCCAAGCTGAAGACGTTTCTCAAGGATCTGGCGCCAGTGATCGAGATGGCCCCGGATGCGCTGATCATGTCCGACCCCGGCCTGATCATGCTGGTGCGCCGGCATTTTCCGCTGATGCCGATTCATCTTTCGGTGCAGGCCAACACGGTGAATTGGGCGAGCGTCGAGTTCTGGCAGCAACAGGGACTGAGCCGGATCATTCTGTCGCGCGAATTGTCGCTGGAGGAGATCGGCGAAATCCGCGAGCAGGTGCCGGGCATGGAGCTGGAAGTGTTCGTGCACGGCGCGCTGTGCATGGCCTATTCCGGGCGCTGCCTTCTTTCCGGTTACATGAACAAACGCGATGCCAATCAGGGCACCTGCACCAACGCCTGCCGCTGGAAGTACACGGCGCAGGAAGCCACACAAAACCAGCTCGGCGAGATCGTCCAGACCTTTCAACCCGAGCCGACGCTAGGCCTCGGCGCACCGACCGATCAGGTCTTTCTGTTGCAGGAAGCCAATCGTCCCGATGAATTGATGCCGGCTTTCGAAGACGAACACGGCACCTACATCATGAACGCCAAGGACCTGCGCGCCGTGCAGCATGTCGAGCGCCTGACGCGCATGGGCGTGCATTCATTGAAGATCGAAGGCCGGACCAAATCGCATTTCTACTGCGCACGCACCACCCAGGTGTATCGCCGGGCGATCGATGATGCCGTGGCCGGGCGCGCGTTTGATCGCGGCCTGATGCTGGATCTTGAGTCGCTCGCCCAGCGCGGCTACACCGAAGGTTTTCTGCGCCGGCATGTGCATGACGAATATCAGAACTATCAGCACGGCAGTTCGGTGTCGGAGCGGCAGCAGTTCGTTGGCGAGCTGACCGGCGAGCGCCGGGACCGCCTGGCCGAGGTGAAAGTGAAGAATCGTTTTGCCGTGGGCGATCATCTGGAACTGATGACGCCCAAGGGCAATTTCCATTTTGATCTGCACGAATTGCAGAGTGTCAGCGGCCAAGCGATCGAAGTGGCGCCGGGGGACGGGCATACGGTGTACGTGCCGATACCGGATGCGGTGGATTTGCGCTTTGGGTTGTTGATGCGGGATTTGCCGCGGACCTGAATCCCACCCTAGCCCTCTCCCAGAGGGAGAGGGGACTGATCGGGGGATATTTCAGAGGTACGCTGACCTGAACGGGGACCGCTGAATCCGCAAACTACACAGCGCTGGTTGTGCTCGTAAATCCATAAGCGGCTCGGACTTTCAGGTCGATGTCTGGCGCAAGACACCTCGGCTGGCCCCCTCTCCCTCCGGGAGAGGGCTGGGGTGAGGGCCGCTTTTCTATTGGGCAAACTCCTCCCGCAACATCGCCACAAATGCATCTCGCGCCGGGTGCACACCGGCGTTTTCATGCCAGTAAAACAAATTCTCGATCGCCATCAGTTCAGCAAACTCGTAACCCTCGCAGCCCGCGCCTTTGGCGTACTGCTCGAACACGCCCTTGGGCACCAGCGCCACCCCGGCACCGGCGCTGACGCAGCCGACAATCGCTCCGTAACTGGCCAGACTGACAATCGGCAGCGCCTGTCCTCGGCGCAGCAACCAATGCTCAAGTGCCGCGCGGTATGGGCAACCCGGTGGCCACATGAACAGGGTTTTGTCTTGCAGATCCGCGATGTCACGCACCGGGCCGAATGAAGTCGAGGCGATCAGTAACAATTCCTCGCGATACATCGGCGTGCGTTTGAGCTGAGCACGTTCGACATCTACCGCCACGATCGCACCATCCAGGCGATGGTTGACGGTGTCGTCGAGCAACTGGCTCCAGGTGCCGGTGGTAAGTTCCAGTGCCACTTGCGGGTAGCGCTTGTGGAATTTCGCCAGCAGGCGCGGCAAGCGCCCGGTCGCCGAAGACTCGATGGCGCCGATGCGCAGCGGTCCGGACGGCTCGGCGGCCGGGTCGAGCGCGCGTTTGGCTTCGACGGTCAGCGCCAGAATCTTTTCCGCATAAACCAGAAAGGTCTGCCCCGCCGGGCTGATGCGCAGTCCGCGCCCCTCGCGCAAGAACAGCGCCACGCCCAACTCGGCCTCCAGCGCTTTGATCCGCGCAGTGATGTTCGACGGCACGCAGAACAGCTTTTCAGCGGCCCGGGCAATGCTGCCGACCTCGGCCACAGTCTTGAACATGCGGATTTGCGCCAGCTCCATAACCATCACTCCGAGTGAACATTCGACGCAGTATAAGTCAGTTGTGGCGAATGATCGGGCGCCCGGATACTCGGCGCATCCACTGCCCTGGTGCCTCGATCATGACTTCCACTTCTACCTGCAAAATCATCTTGGCCATGGCGTTTGTCGTCGGCTGCTGGGGTTATTCGCCCACCGGCATTCACATCGGCTTGCAAGGGTACGATCCCGGACATCTGGCCTTGCTGCGTTTTCTGCTGGCGTCGCTGTTGATGGCGCTGATCGCAATTTTCAAAGGCATTCGCCTGCCGCAGTGGCGCGATGTGCCGTTGCTGGTTGCCTTGGGTTTCTTCGCTGTCAGCCTGCATCACGTCGCCTTGAACATCGGCCAGCAAGGCATCAGTGCCGGGGCTTCCAGCGTGCTGGCGCAATCGAGCCCGTTATTCAGCACGCTGCTGGCGCGGTTTGTGTTCAAGGACCGCGTCAGCGCCTGGCGTTGGGGCTGTGTGCTGCTTGGATTTGTCGGCGTGGTGGTCGTAGTCAGCGGCGACAAGGGCATGGGCGCTATCGATGCCCATGGCTTGCTGATTTTGTTGGCGGCGCTTTCCTGGAGCCTCTATTTCGCCCTGCAAAAGCATCATGCGCGGCGCTACGACGGTTTCAGCCTGGGCTGCTATGCGGTGTGGTCGGGAACGTTGCTATTGCTGATTTATCTGCCAGGGCTGGCTGACGCCGTGATGCAGGCGCCGCCGCGCGCGCAGTGGGCGGTGCTGATGCTGGGGGTGTTTCCCAGCGCGCTGGCGTATCTGGCCTGGGGTTTCGTGCTCAAGCATGTGGACTTGAGTCGGGCGACGATGACTTTGTATCTGACACCGCCGACGGCCATGGGAATTGCGTCGTGGGGATTGGGGGAACGGCCGACGTTGATGGTGCTGATGGGAGCGGTGGTGGTGTTGATCAGTGTGTTGGCGTTGAATCTGGAGCGTCGGGTTGGCGTCGTTCGAGCAGTTGAGAGCAAGGCTTGAATCTGCGGTGAAGCCGATGCCGTCTTCGCGAGCAGGCTCGCTCCCACAGTGGATGACACAAACTCCCTGTGGGAGCGAGCCTGCTGGCGAAGAGACCGGCCCACTCAATGAATAATCCAGACCTCAGCGCATATCATCCGACAACGGTGTCGGCTCATCCGCCGGCGGTACATCCTCGTCATCCGGCGGATCCTTCCAGTCATCCGGGCGGTCGGCATCGCTCAGCGGATCGCGCCCCGGGTCCATGCCCGGCGGTGCGTCGTGATCGCTCAGCGTCGGCTCGTCGGTGCCGGATACGGGGCGGGTCTGGTCGGTGGTCGCCATGCCACCGGGAACAAGCGAGTCATCAGCCATGCTGCACCTCACAATACTGGCCCGGATTATCCGGGGCGTATTGTTTGGAAGCGCGGGTGCTGAGGGCGTGCGGTAGATCAGACCAGCGGCATCAGCCTTGGGCGATAAAGCGATCACGACTGTTGGTCAGGTGCAGCCACATCGCGGCGCGGGCGGCATCGGCGTCCTGACGCTTGATCGCATTCAGAATCGCCTCGTGTTCCAGATTGGCCAAGTGCCCGAGCTTGCTCAGATCCGCCGCGCCGCGCTCGGCGGCATTCAGGCGATTGCGCGGGATCATCGCACTGCCCAGGTGCTGCATGATCTCGCTGAAACAAGCGTTGCCGGTGGCCTCGGCGATCAGCAGATGAAAACGCCGATCGGCCTCCACGCAGCTGTCGTTGTTCGCCAGCAGCCGTTGATAGTCATCCAGCGCCTGACGCATCTGCTGCACCTGCTGCTCACTGCGCCGCTGCGCCGCTAGCGCCGCCGCTTGCGTCTCCAGGCCCATGCGCAATTCGAGAATGCTGCGCACGCCGAGCGCCGTATCGACGTTCAGGCGCAGGCCCTGCTCCGCTGCACGCTCGATCACGAAGGTACCGATGCCGTGGCGCGTCTCGACCAGCCCCGAGGCCTGCAACTTGGAAATGGCCTCGCGCACCACCGTGCGGCTGACGCCGTGCTCCTGAACGATGGAGTTCTCCGAAGGCAGCTTGTCACCGGGCGACAGTTGTCCGAGCAGGATGCTCTGGGTGAGCTTTTCCACCAGGTCATGAGCGAGGTTGTGCGTGCGTTTGCGCGCGGGCGCGTCGAGGTCTTCTTGCATGATCGGTTCCGGTGATCGGGGCTTGCCGATCGTAGCACTGCGGGATGACGGTTGAGATGGATTTTAGCGGTCGACGGGCCATCAACTTGTATGACAACATTCAATTACGTCGAATATTTTCGATAGCCAGCCATCACGCACCACCATTCACATATCAAAAATGCGCTCCGCTCGATTGGCGCAACAATCAATAAATACGAGCTAGAATCCGGTTTTCGCATAAAAAACCGAACAATCAGAAGAATTTGATCGCCCTCCCCACTTGTAGGACAAAAAATTACAGTTGTATGATGTCTAGCAACAGCGCAGCACCCAGTCCTACCCGCATAAAAATAATCAGTGGGAGAAACATCAGTGAAAACGTCCATCTCCGGGATGCAGGACAGCGTCGACCCGACGCTCGCCTCAGCCATCTCCAAAGTCAAACGCCACGTCCTGCCGCTCTTCGTGATCATGTTCATCGTCAATTACATTGACCGGGTGAACATCGGTTTCGTCCGCACCCACATGGAAACCGATCTGGGCATTGGTGCTGCCGCCTATGGCTTCGGCGCCGGGCTGTTCTTTATTGGATACGCGCTGTTCGAAGTGCCTTCGAACATGCTTCTGCAAAAAGTCGGCGCACGCATCTGGCTGACCCGCATCATGTTCACCTGGGGCATAGTCGCGGCCTGCATGGCCTTCATCCAGAATGAAACCCACTTCTATATCCTGCGCTTCCTGCTTGGTGTCGCCGAGGCCGGGTTTTTTCCCGGGGTGATTTATTACTTCACCCGCTGGCTGCCCGGCGTCGAGCGCGGCAAGGCGATCGCGATTTTCCTCAGCGGCTCGGCCGTGGCCTCGCTGATCTCCGGTCCGCTGTCCGGCCTGCTCCTGCAGATCAATGGGCTGGGCATGCACGGCTGGCAGTGGATGTACTTCATCGAGGGGATGTTCTCGGTGTGCCTGTGCGTGTTTGTCTGGTTTTGGCTGGATGCCAAACCCCACGACGCGAAATGGCTGAGCCGCGCCGAACAGGATGCACTGGTCAGCGCCATCGACGACGAGCAAAAAGCACGTGAAGCCGCGACGCCGATCCGGCCATCGCTGGGCAAACTGCTCAAGGACCGGCAGATCATTCTGTTCTGCCTGATCTACTTCTTCATTCAGCTGACCATTTACGCGGCGACTTTCTGGCTGCCGAGCATCATCAAGAAGATGGGCGAACTCAGCGACGTGCAGGTCGGCCTGTTCAACTCGATTCCATGGTTGCTGTCGATCGTCGGCATGTACGCCTTCGCCTCGCTGTCGGCGAAGTGGAAACGTCAACAAGCATGGGTCGCCACTGCCCTGTTGATCGCCGCAGCGGGCATGTTCATGTCCACCACTGGCGGGCCGATCTTCGCCTTCGTCGCGATCTGCTTTGCGGCGCTGGGTTTCAAATCCGCCTCGTCGCTGTTCTGGCCGATTCCCCAGGCTTATCTGGATGCACGCATCGCGGCGGCAGTGATCGCGCTGATCAACTCGGTGGGCAACCTCGGCGGCTTCGTCGCACCGACCACTTTTGGCCTGCTTGAGCAACACACCGGCTCGATTCAGGGCGGCCTCTATGGTCTGGCCGCAACCTCGATCATCGCCGCAATCATCGTCTTCGCCGCGCGCACCACGCCCAAACCCGCTGCTGAAAAGGCTGTGGCCGACGCCGCGCCGAAACACGCCTGACTACGTCTCGACAAGGAAAACAAAAATGACTGTTCATGACACCGCCAAAGCTCCGATCATCACCGACATGCAGGTCATTCCGGTGGCCGGTCACGACGGCATGCTGCTCAACCTGAGCGGCGCCCACGGGCCGTTTTTCACCCGCAACATCGTCATCCTCAAGGACAACGCCGGCCACACCGGCGTCGGCGAAGTGCCCGGTGGCGAGCGCATTCGCCAGACCCTGGAAGACGCGCGCAATCTGGTGGTCGGCAGCCCCATCGGCACCTACCAGAAGATCCTCAATCAGGTGCGCCAGACCTTCGCCGACCGCGATGCCGGCGGCCGCGGCCTGCAAACATTCGACCTGCGCATCACCATTCACGCGGTCACCGGCCTGGAAGCCGCCCTCCTCGACCTGCTCGGCCAACATCTGGACGTGCCGGTGGCGGCGCTGCTCGGTGAAGGTCAGCAACGCGACGAAGTGAAGATGCTCGGTTACCTGTTTTACGTTGGTGATCAACACGAAACCGATCTGGCCTATCGCAGCGAACCGGACGCCGACAACGACTGGTTCCGTGTGCGTCACGAGAAGGCCATGACCGCCGAAGCAGTCGTGCGCCTGGCCGAGGCGGCGCACGCCAAGTACGGTTTCAAGGATTTCAAACTCAAGGGCGGCGTGCTCAGCGGCGATGCCGAAATCGAAGCGGTCACGGCACTGGCCGAGCGCTTCCCTGAAGCGCGAATCACCCTCGATCCGAACGGCGCCTGGTCGCTGAAAGAGGCGATTCGTCTATGCCGCGATCAGCACCACGTACTCGCCTACGCCGAAGATCCGTGCGGTGCGGAAAACGGTTATTCCGGGCGCGAAGTCATGGCTGAATTTCGCCGCGCCACCGGGCTGAAAACCGCGACCAACATGATCGCCACCGACTGGCGTGAAATGGGCCACGCGATTCAGTTGCAGTCAGTGGACATCCCGCTGGCCGACCCGCACTTCTGGACCATGCAGGGTTCGGTGCGCGTCGCGCAGATGTGCCACGAGTGGGGCCTGACCTGGGGCTCGCATTCCAACAACCACTTCGATATTTCCCTGGCCATGTTCACCCATGTCGCCGCCGCCGCACCCGGCGAGATCACCGCCATCGACACCCACTGGATCTGGCAGGACGGTCAGCGCCTGACCAAGGCACCGCTGCAGATTGTCGACGGCTGCGTGCAAGTGCCGCAGAAACCGGGACTGGGCGTGGAACTGGACATGGATCAAGTGGCCAAGGCCCACGAACTGTACAAAAGCATGGGCCTCGGCGCGCGGGATGACAGCGTGGCGATGCAGTTTCTGATTCCGGGGTGGAAATTCGATAACAAACGGCCGTGTCTGGTGCGGTAATCCAGCAGGCGCCGCTGATTTCAATTGTGGGAGTAGGAGCTGCCGAAGGCTGCGATCTTTTGATCTTCAAAACAGAATCAAAAGATCGCAGCCTTCGGCAGCTCCTACAAATCGGTTTTCAGCTTGAGATTTGCAGCAACCAGGTTTTGAACGCTTTCATCGCCACCGTTTCCGCTCGCGACTGCAACCGCGTCAGCCAGTAACTGCCGGTGGTGATCTCGATCGCAAACGGCTGGCAGATCGCATCTGCCGCCAGTTGCCGGGCGAACATCAGCGGCGGCGCCAACGCCACGCCGCCGCCCTGCAATGCGGCTTCCATCATTGCCAGCGACGAATCGAACACGATGCTTTGCGGTGGCGCGGCCTGCGTCGCCAGGCCCGCTGCGTGAAACCACTCCGGCCATTCATCGGTGCGATAGGAGCGCAGCAAGGTCTGCTGCAACAGGTCCGCCGGCGAGTGCAGCTGCCGGGCAATCTCCGGCACGCACAATACCGACAACGGCGCATCGAGCAAGCGTGTCGCCTCGATGCCATGCCAGGCGCCAGCACCGAAACGAATGGCGTAATCCAGTCCTTCCGCCGCCACATCCACCCGGTTGTTATTGGTCGACAGACGTAAATCTATAAGCGGATGTTTCCCCCGAAAGTCCGCCAGCCTCGGCAACAGCCAACCCACAGCAAAAGTGCCCACCGCGCCGACCGTCAACATGTCGCGATACTGCCCACCGGCCAGACGTTCGAGCATCTGCGCAATATGATCGAATGATGTGCTGAGTACCGGCAGCAAGGTTTCGCCTTCACTGGTCAGCATCAGCCCACGTGGCAGGCGTTTGAACAGGGTCAGGTTGAGCTGCGCTTCCAGGCTTTTGACCTGATGGCTCACCGCCGCTTGTGTCACGCACAACTCGACGGCAGCACGGGTAAAACTCAAATGACGTGCCGAGGCTTCAAATGCGCGCAGAGCGTTGAGCGGCAGTTGCGGTCGAATCATGCGTTGCCCCAAATTTTTCTAATGGCCCATGCGAGTTTTCATCGTTTGTCGAGGGCCGGCGAAGTGCCTAAATTGGCCGCGCTGATCGGCCGCCCGATGAAAAATCACCCGCAGTGTAGCGGGATACAACAATCGACACTCATGGAGAGTGATTCAATCATGTGTTCCTTAAAACCGAGCAAGGTCTTTTCCTACAGCGCTTTCGCACTGTTCTTCGGCAGCGTTGCCTGTCATGCCGCAACGCCGACGGATGCGCAATTGCAGGCACTGGTCAGCCAAGCCGTCACCCCGGTGATGCAGCAAAACAACATCCCGGGGCTGACCGTAGCGATCACGCTGAATGGCCAGGCGCATTACTTTAACTACGGGGTCGCCGCTAAAGACACCGGGCAAAAGGTCAGCGAAAACACCCTCTTCGAAGTCGGCTCGGTGAGTAAAACCTTCACCGCCACCCTCGCCGGTTACGCCCAGGCCACAGGCAAACTCGACCTGTCGAGCAAGGCCAGCCAACTCTGGCCGGAGCTCAAGGGCAGCGCCTTCGACAACATCAGCGTGCTGCAACTGGGCACCTACAGTGCTGGCGGACTGCCGCTGCAATTTCCCGCTGACGCGGATTCTTCCGACAGGATGCTCGGCTATTACCAACAGTGGAAACCGCAATTTCCCGCCGGCAGCCATCGCCTGTATTCCAACCCGAGCCTGGGCCTGTTCGGCTACCTGACGGCGAAAAGCCTCGGCCAGCCGTTCGACCAGGCAATGACGCAAACCCTGCTGCCGAAACTCGGCCTTCAGCACACCTTCCTCAGCGTACCGTCAGCGCAGTCGAAGCTTTATGCCCAAGGCTACGACAGCGCCGACCAACCGGTACGCGTCAGCCCCGGCGCCCTCGACGCCGAAGCCTACGGCATCAAAACCAGCGCCGCCGACCTGCTGCGATACGTCCAGGCACAGCTGCAACCGGCCAGCCTTGCGCCTGATCTGCACAAAGCCATCGCCAACACCCACATCGGTTATTACCGCGTCGGCGACATGACCCAAGGCCTGGGCTGGGAACGCTACGCCTACCCGATCAGCCTGGAAAAACTGCAAAACGGCAACTCGACCCCCATGGCCATGGAACCGCACAAAGTCGAATGGCTGACTCCACCGCAAGCTGAACCGGCCAATGTGCTATTCAATAAGACCGGTTCTACACGGGGCTTTGGCGCGTATGTGGCGTTCGTGCCGTCGCGGGACATGGGCATCGTGATTCTGGCCAACAAGAATTACCCGAACGTCGAACGGGTGAAGATAGCGCATGAGATTTTCAGTCAGTTGACCGAATAAAGATCAAAAGATCGCAGCCTGCGGCAGCTCCATTGACCGAGTGAAAACCCGATCCTGTAGGAGCCGCCGCAGGCTGCGATCTTTTTCGTTTCAGCGCTTAAAGCTGCGCCTGCAAGCGCCAGCCAATGACATCCATCAAGTCACAGCTATCGCGCAACGGAATCGCCAGCACCCGGGCGAAATCCTGCAACAGCAATGCATCGTGTCCCTTGCCCTCGTCCAGCGAAAGGCTCTCCATCAGCTGCGTCACACAGCGCAAGCGGTAAGCCGCGGTGCCGTGCAACACGTCAATGGGGGCTTCGCTGTCGATCAGCACACAGGGAATTTTGCAGTCAATCCCGGTGATCGGTATGTAACGCGCCATGGTAGAACCTCCCTGTTCAATGTTGAGTCGCCGTTGGGGGTGAATCGAGATTGTCCAGCGCGCGGTTGACCAGCAGTTCTCCGACTACCGCCAATTGCTGGATCGACAACGTCAGGCTGCGCTGCGCACCGCTCAACTCGCAGGCCAGATCGGTGGTCAGTACGTTCAGTGAGGCAAGGGTTTCGCAGGCATGGCTCAGCAGTGTCGCCGTGTCGATGTCGGGGAGAATGGTGAAAACGTGGCTGATGGGATCGGGTTGGCCGGGGTGGCGCAGACGCGGATTATTGGAGTCGAAGGAGCTTGAATCCATGGGGGATTCGGGGGGATTTGGAGTGTGTTTTTTCATAAATAAACCCTCGGGACATTTAAAGAAAAAACTGCCGAACTCACTTCCACGAGAGGGTGGCAGCTTTGCGCAGGTGTGGAAGTCCGGGGAAGCCCGAGGAACCCGGTGCACTCGAGAGTGCTCCTGCGCATAGCTGCCATAAGCAAACAATGTTGGCATAAAAACCACCAACATGTGTTTACAGGCGCAATGCGCGCTCGGGAATCACCGGACTTCCACATCCGACCACTGTGTTTTTCAGCGGCCAAAAGAGGTTATCCCTCTGCGTCACAACGCACCAGTTCACCACGGCCGCCGCGTCTTGCAGGAAAAATCCACTGGGTTTGAAGGGTGTTGGCGTCAGACATTTCGGCAGGCACATGCTGCAATGACTTTCGATCAGCAGATGACTTGTGGGAGCGAGCCTGCTCGCGAATGCGCTCGATCAGTCACCTTTCAGCGCCTGAAAAACCGCTATCGCGAGCAGGCTCGCTCCCACATTTGAACTGTGCACTTCACAAAAAAATGTGGGAGCTGGTTTGCCAGCTCCCACAGGGATTTTGCTTCACTCACGCAACGCGCAATCAATCATCCGGCATCTGCGGTGGTTTGCTCGGTTTCGCCGGTTTGCTGCCCTTCGCGCCTTTTGCCGGTTCCGGCTCGGTGGCGGCAGGCGTTTGTGCGGCGGCGGCCGCAGCGGCGGCTTCTTTTTCGGCCATGGGCATGGCGTCGATGGTTTCGAAGATTTTCGCCAGGCTCAATGCCTTGGCTTCATCACCCGAGGCGGAGAGCTTGGTTTCGCCGTCCTTTCCCACCAAGAACACTTTGGGATAAGCGCCGGCGCCGAGCTTCAGCGAACGCAGCAGGGCCATGGTGTCCTGCTGGCCCATGTCCTTGCCGTCGAGCTGTCCGGACATGCTGAGGATGGTGTAGACCTTGATGTTGCGGTCGGTGACGCCCTTTTTGTTGGCCGGATCTTCCAGCGACTTCTTCAGGCTCAGCCACACCGGGTCGACAGTGCTTTGCGCAATCACGATCAGCGGGCGGGCGCGGCCCACGTCCCCGGCCAGGGGTGAATCGCTGTCGGCGGCGAACAAGGGGCCGGCGATTGCCAGCAAGAGGGTCAGGGTCAGGGACCTGATGAGCATGCGCATCTCCTTTTGATATCCACGCACTACTGATTGCGCATCGTGGCGATTGTTCCGGCGGCGTCTGGCAAAAAGGCATTGCCCTGTCAGAAGCTTAGGTCAGGGAGAACTTTGCGCAACATGACGCAAGCGATCATTGGCACATCCCTACGGCCGCTGCATTGGAAGTGTTTTCTCCAGGCTGACTCAGAATGCCAACTTATAACCAATCAACACCAGCATCGTCGCCAGGCACGGGCGCAGGACTTCGTCCGAGATGCGTCCGGTCAGGTGGCTGCCGAGCCAGATGCCTGGCAGCGAGCCCATCAGCAGGAAGCCCAGCACGCCCCAATCCATGTTGCCCATGCTTGCGTGGCCGAGGCCGGCGACGAGGGTCAGGGGTACGGCGTGGGCGATTTCGGTGCCGACCAGGCGGCGGGTTGGCAGTAGCGGGTAGAGGATGAACAAGGCGACGGTGCCCAGTGCGCCGGCGCCGATCGAGGTCAGGGCAACCATGGTGCCGAGGATCAGACCGGTGATCACCGTCATGATATTCAGGCGCGAACCGCTCGGGTTGTAGTTGCCACCCGCGCGTTTGTGGGCGAATTCGAGCAAGCGTTTCTTGAAGAAGATTGCCAGGGCGGTGGCGAAGAGGACGAAGCCGAGCGCCTGTTTGATGATGGCGTTCATCGCGTCCGGCGCGGTGTGCAGGGTGCTGAGGAACCACAGGGTCATGGCCACGGCTGGCACGCTGCCGAGGGTCAGCCAGCCGGTGATCGCCCAGTCGATGTTCTTGTTCTTCTTGTGAACGAGGACGCCGCTGGATTTGGTGATCGCAGCGTAAAGCAGATCGGTACCCACCGCCGTCGCCGGGTTGATGCCGAACCACAGCAGAATCGGCGTCATCAACGAACCACCGCCGACACCGGTCATGCCGACGATAAACCCCACCACCAGCCCGGCAATCACCAGGCCGAAATTTGCCAATTCCATTCAAACGTCCAGAAAACGACAGGAAAATCTGGCCCGCAGCATAGCGATTTTTCTTATAACCACATATATCGATGCGGTCTATCGTTATGCCATATCGAATTCACCGCAGATCCCTGTGGGAGCGAGCCTGCTCGCGAAGGGGGTGTCAGCCGACCGATGAGTTGAATGACACAACGCATTCGCGAGCAGGCTCGCTCCCACAGTGGATCTTTGCGCTACAGCAAACCTGCAAGGCTCACTGCACCGGCAAGAAATTCAGAAACAGCAGACTCTGCGCGTAATTCAGTCCGATCCTGCGATAGCGCTCATCGAGCATCTGCGTGAGCAGATCCAGGCGCGCGACGATTTTGCTGAATTCGGTGGCGAAGCTGAGATTGCTGCCCTCCTCCGAGATTTCGTTGGAGAACAGCAACGGCTGACCTTCCTTGTTTTGTCGTTGCGACAAAATCCACATGGCTTTTTCGATGTTGCGCGCGGCGTTGTGCACGAACGTCGGGTTGATCGCGTCGGTCATGTAGAACTCGGTGCGATTGCCGTGGGCGGTAACCAGCATGCTGCCGATCGCATAGATGAAGGCGCCGACGCGGTCGCCGAGGAATTCCGGACTCATCGCATAGCTCAGCGCCGCCAGGTCCTTGCGCCCGCCCAGCACGGGCAACGGCTGCTGTTGCTCGACAGCGAGACGCACCTGTTTCACGGCGGCGTTGACGGTGAGGAAACCGGATTTGCGCAGTTCTTCCGGGTTGCGCAGGTAAAGCTTGCCCATCAATCGATAGAGACTGTCGAGGTTATCGCGCATCGCCAGGGTGGCCATGCGGTCGACGCTGGTCTGCAAAAACTCCTGCGGCTGCCCTTCTCGTATCTGATTGAAAAATCCATTGCCGTTCTGGTGGCTGCAGCCGCTTAGCAACAGCGACAACAGGCAGGCCAGGAGCAGGCACGGGCGGCGGTGAGCGGCGGTGATCAGGGCAAAAACACTCGGCATGAAGTCTCGGACAGGCACATTCCTGTGCGGCGGGGGTCACCGCATCCTGGCCATGCATAGAGCCGCCGATTGCGAAAAAGTGCAGTGCCTTGGCGGTGAGCCGACCTTCGGCGCTTTTCGCCACATCAATTAGTCGGACTTTATATTTGCCAACAGCGGTAAATCCGCTATAAATCTTCTGCGAAATATTCAATAGCCTGACTAATTGCGTTTTCTCAAAACAACAACAAAAAGGAAGGTCAACCATGCTTCAATCCCGTCACCTGCTCTCCGGCCTCGGACTGTCCCTGATGATCGCTACCCTTTCCGCCAACGCGGCGGGCCTGACCGCCGAACACAAAGCCTTCGGCAAAACCAATGACGGCACGCCTGTCGAACAGTACATCCTGCGCAACAGCCACGGCATGCAAGCCACCGTCATCACCTACGGCGCGACCCTGCAAGCGCTGAAAGTCGCTGACAAACACGGCAAGTTCGACGACGTCGTCTTGGGTTTTGACGATGTGCAGGGCTATCAGAAAGGCACCGCGTACTTCGGCGCGACCATCGGCCGCTTCGGCAACCGCCTGGCCGAAGGTGCTTTCGAACTCGATGGCAAGCGCTATCAAGTGCCGCAGAACGACAAATCCAACGCCCTGCACGGCGGCCCCGAAGGTTTCGACAAGAAAGTCTGGAAGGCCAAAGAAACCAAGGACAAGGATTCGGTTGGCGTAACCCTGACCTACCTGTCGGCCGACGGCGAGATGGGTTTCCCGGGCAATCTGACCACCGAAGTCACCTATCGCCTGACCGACAACAACGAGCTGCGCATCGACTACAAGGCCAGCACCGACAAACCGACCGTGCTCAACCTGACCAACCACAGCTACTTCAACCTGGCCGGCGCCGGCAATGGCGACATTCTCAAGCAAGTCGCCATGATCAACTCCAGCCATTACACGCCGGTCACCGCCAAACTGATCCCGACCGGCGAGTTGGCGCCCGTGGCCGGCACGCCGATGGACTTCAGCAAACCGACGGCAATCGGCACGCACATCAAGGCTGATCATCCGCAGCTGAAATTCGCCGAGCCGAAACAGGGCGGGTTCGATTTCAACTGGGCACTGGACACCAAGGGCGATGTCAGCAAGCTCGCTACCGAAGTCAGCGACCCGCAATCCGGACGCGTCCTGCAACTGTTCACCAGCGAGCCGGGCGTGCAGTTCTACACCAGTAACTTCCTCGACGGCACGGTCAAGGGCAAGGGCGGCAAGGTCTATCCGCACTGGGGCGCATTCACCCTCGAGACCCAGCACTACCCGGATTCGCCGAACCAGCCGGACTTCCCAAGCACGCGGCTTGATCCGGGGCAGACTTATGCTCACAGCGTGATACTGAAGTTCTCCGCCAAGTAAGGCCCACGCCGCATGATAGTTCCCACGCTCTGCGTGGGAATGCAGCCCGGGACGCTCCGCGTCCCTTTCAGAGCTGGAACGCGGAGCGTCCCTTGATGCATTCCCACGCGGAGCGTGGGAACGATCTTGTAGGAGCTGCGATCTTTTTTGCTTTTTGAACCCCGACGCTATTCTGCTGCCCACTAAAGACACCCACTCTTTCAGGCAGGAGGTTTGAATGCGTACCCTTGAGTTGGCCGGCGTGCAGGTTCCCGTGATTGGCCAGGGCACCTGGCGCATGGGCGAGGATCGTTCGGCGCAGAGCCGTGAAGTGGCGGCGCTGCGCAGCGGCATCGAGCTGGGCATGAGCCTGATCGATACCGCTGAGATGTACGCCGAGGGCGGTGCCGAAACGGTGGTCGGCGAAGCCATCGCCGGTCTGCGCGATCAAGTCTTTCTGGTCAGCAAGGTCTACCCGCACAACGCCAGCCGCCAGGGCATCCCGCAAGCCTGCGAGCGCAGTTTGCGTCGGCTCGGCACTGACTACATCGATCTGTATCTGCTGCACTGGCGCGGTCAGTATCCGCTGGAGGAAACCGTCGAAGCCTTCGAGCGTCTGCGCGAGGATGGCAAGATCGGCCGTTGGGGTGTGTCGAATTTCGATGTCGACGACCTCGAAGAACTGTCCAGCTCGGCCTGCGCCACCAATCAGGTGCTGTACAACCTCGAAGAGCGCGGCATCGAATTTGATCTGCTGCCGTGGTGCCAACACCAGCGCCTGCCATTGATGGCGTACTGTCCGATCGGCCAGGGCGGCGCGATGCTCGCCGAGCCGGTTCTGCAGGACATTGCCTGTCGCTACAACGCCACCCCGGCGCAGATTTCACTGGCGTGGCTCCTGCGCCAGGACGGCGTGATTGCGATTCCCAAAGCTGTGCGCCCCGAGCATGTGCAACTCAATGCCGAGGCGGCCCGGTTGCAACTGGACGCCGGGGATCTGGCGGCGCTGGACAAGGTGTTCCCGGCGCCTCAACGCAAGCAGCGGCTGGCCATGGTCTGAGCTGCCGACTGCGAGGGCTTCGCCATGAGAAGCACAGATCTGCACGACCCGTACAACCTGCAACGTTTCGTGCAGGCGCAGGACCCGGTGTTCGAACGGGTCCTGCGTGAACTCGAAACGGGCCGCAAGCGCAGCCACTGGATGTGGTTCGTCTTTCCGCAGTTCGCCGGATTGGGCGGCAGCGAAATGGCCCGGCGCTTTGCCATTGGTTCAGCCGAGGAAACCCAGGCCTATCTGGCCCACGAGCTGCTCGGGGCGCGGCTGCGCACCTGCACGCAACTGGTGCTGAATGTGCCGCAGCGCTCGATTGCAGAAATGTTTGGCCATCCCGATGACTTGAAATTTCATTCTTCGATGACCCTGTTCGCCCAGTTCAGCGCCGAGGACAGTCTGTTCCATCAGGCGCTGGAGCGGTACTTCCACGGCATTCTCGATGAATGGACGCTGCAACTGCTCGACTCAAAACAGGCCCAGTTGCCCACCGATCAGGGTTGAGAAGTCGTCGTCGACAAACGGCAGAATCGCATCCGCCACTGGTTGCAGCTGTCGCGTGATGTAGTGGTCGTAGTCGATGGCGGCGCGGCGTACCTCCAGCGGCTCCGGGCCGGCCAGGGTGATGACGTAGCTGATCCAGCCACCGTTCTGATACTGCCGGGGCCGACCCTGCTCGGCGTTGTAGTCATCGGCGAGCCGCGCGGCGCGGACGTGCGGCGGTACGTTGCGTTCGTAATCGTCGAGGGTGCGGCGCAGACGCTTGCGGTAGATCAGCCGATCGTCGAACTCGCCGGCGAGGGTCTTACGCACGTAATCGCGGACGTAATCCTGGTACGGCTTGCGCTGAAAAATCCGCTCATACAGTTCTTGCTGAAATTGCCGAGCCAGCAGCGACCAGTCGGTGCGCACGGTTTCCAGGCCTTTGTAGACCATTTCCTCGCTGCCATCGGCGCGGGTGACGAGTCCGGCGTAGCGCTTCTTGCTGCCCTCCTCGGCGCCGCGAATGGTCGGCATCAGAAAGCGCTTGTAGTGAATCTCGAACTGCAATTCCAGCGCGCTTTCCAGTCCGTATTCCTCACGCACATGCGTGCGCCACCAATCGTTGACGTGTTTGACCAGCGCATGGCCGATCTGCGCTGCTTCATCCTGACCGTGCAGACTGCGCAGCCAGACGAAGGTTGAATCGGTGTCGCCGTAAATGACGGCGTGGCCCTGTTCTTCGATCAACTGGCGAGTGCGCAACATGATTTCGTGGCCGCGCAAGGTGATCGACGAGGCCAGCCGGGTATCGAAAAAACGGCAACCGCTGGAGCCGAGCACGCCGTAGAAGGCGTTCATGATGATCTTCAGCGCTTGGGACAGCGGCGCGTTGTGCTCGCGTTTGGCGGTTTCGCGCCCTTCGGCCACCCGCGCCACGATGGACGGCAGGCAATGGCGGGTGCGCGAGAAGCGTGCGCCACGAAAGCCCGGCACCGAGTCAGCGTCGTCCGGGTGCTGCAGGCCCTTGATCAAGCCCACCGGGTCGATCAGAAAGGTGCGAATGATCGACGGGTAGAGGCTTTTGTAATCGAGGACCAACACCGATTCGTAAAGCCCCGGGCGTGAATCCATGACAAACCCGCCGGGGCTGGCCTGGGGTGGATTGGTGCCCAGATTGGGCGCAACGAAGCCCTGACGGTGCATCAACGGCATGTACAAATGGGTGAACGCGGCGACGGAACCGCCGCTGCGGTCGGCCGGCAAACCGGTAACGCTGGCGCGTTCAAGCAAAAACGTCAGCAGTTCGGTCTTGGCGAAGATTCGCGTGACCAGCTCGCAGTCCTTGAGGTTGTATTTGGCCAGCGCCGGTTTGTCTTCGGCGAACATGCGATTGATCTCGTCCATGCGCTGGTACGGATTGTTGATCGCCTTGCCTTCGCCGAGCAGGGTCTGTGCGACGTTTTCCAGGCTGAACGAGGGGAAACTCCAGGTCGCCGAACGCAACGACTCGATGCCATCGATGATCAGCCGCCCCGCTGCCGAGGCGAAGTAGTGATTGCGGCTGCCGTGCTCGCGCCACTGCATTTCTTCGCCGCCACGACCGATCTTCAGCGGCACGCCGAGACGCCGCGCATGTTCATGGAGGATGCGCAGGTCGAACTGCACTACGTTCCAGCCAATGATTGCGTCAGGGTCGTGGCGGGCGAACCAGTCGTTGAGCTTCTTCAGAATGAGCGTGCGCGAATCGCAGTATTCAAGGTCGAAATCGACAATGCTGGCGTCGCCGTTCGGCGCGCCGAGCATGTACACCTGGCGCTCGCCACAGCCGTCCAGCGCGATGGAATACAGCTCGCCGTTTTCGGTAGTTTCGATGTCGAGTGAGACCAAGCGCAGTTTCGGCCGGTAATCGGGGTCGGGTTTCAGTTGAGCGTTGATCAGCACGCCGTCAGCATCAGGCGTGCCGCCGAACAGCACCGGCGCGGTGATGAAGCGCTCCATCAGATAGCGTTCCGGGGGACGCACGTCGGCTTCAAAGACGTCGACGCCGGCGCGGTTCAGCGCGGTTTCGAGGCGCATTAACTGGCCGTGCTGCTGGCAATACAGACCGAGCACCGGACGATGCTGAAAATCCAGCAGCGCCAACGGTCGCAGCTCTACATTCTTTTCATCGTGCAGCAGACGCTCGGCTGCTTCTCGCTGTGCGGCGGGAATAAATGCGACCGACGGCTGATGCGCCAGACGCACGCGGCGCGGCCCGGCGTCCGTTGCCAGCCAGAACTCGACTTCGGTGCCGGCCGGCGTATCGCGCCAATGCCGGGTCAGGACGAAGCCCTGCTGTAAATCCACCACTGCGACCTCAACGTTTCAATCAGAACGCCATTCTACGCAGGATCTGTGGCGAGGGGATTCATCCCCGCTGGCCGCGAAGCGGCCCCACTTTTAATGAAAGGCCCTGCTGCGCAGGCCAACGGGGATGAATCCCCTCGCCACAGATGCTTCATTCACCGATACAAAGATGTTTTTTCCGGCAAATGGCGTTTTTTGCACGCTAACTGCCGCTTTGCCACCTTGCTCTGCGCGGCTGCGTCTACGATGCTTGATGAACAACGACAACACCTGAGTAACCGCCATGAAGACCGTCGCCCAACTGCTCAAGCTCAAAGATCAGAAAAATCAGGAAGTGCACCAGATCAAACCCGATCACATGGTGCTCGAAGCGCTGATGAAGATGGCCGAGAAAAACGTCGGCGCCTTGCTGGTGGTCGAAGACGACAAAGTGGTCGGCATCATCAGCGAGCGTGACTATGCACGCAAACTGGTGCTGCACGGGCGCTCTTCGGTGGGCACGCCAGTGCGCGACATCATGGTCAAGGACGTGATTACCGTGGATACCCGGCAAACCGTCGACACCTGCCTGGGGATCATGTCGGACAAACGCCTGCGCCACTTGCCGGTGGTCGAGGACGGCCAGTTGATCGGCCTGTTGTCGATCGGCGACCTGGTGAAAGAGGCGATTGCCGAACAGGCCGAGCTGATCAAACAGCTGGAGCAGTACATTCGCGGGGAGTGAGCCCACCGCCGTGATCCCCTTGTGGGAGCGAGCCTGCTCGCGAATGCGCCAAGTCAGTGATGATCGTTCCCACGCTCTGCGTGGGAATGCAGCCCGGGACGCTCCGCGTCCCTCTAAAGCCGAACGCGGAGCGTCCGTTGAGACATTACCACGCAGAGCGTGGGAACGATCTCGCCCGTCAGGCCGGCCAATGCCGCTCAAACACCGGTGCCAGCACCGGGTGCCGGTCGATCCTTTGCAGCCACGCATAAAAGCCCGGGCGGGTCCGGCGCAGGTGTTCGCGGCTGCCGGCCCAGCGGCTTACCACGGCCGCCAGCACATCCAGCGCGCCGGGCGTTTCGTCATCCAGATACAGCTCCCCGGAAAACTGATCGGCAAACACCTCCCAACTGAAGTGCAGGCGCTGGCGCGTGCCGGCGATCAGGTTTTGCCGTGCGCTCTCGTCGGGCGTGCTCAGCCAGCGCTCGGGGTAATCGATGATGCCGACCGCTGCGTAGCAATTGCTGACGATGTAGGCGAGGCCGCGAATCGCCTGATCACGATCGGCTGCCTTGCTCGGCAGCAGGCCGGACTTGGGAAACGTCAGGCCCAGGTGAATCAGGATCGCCGCACTTTCGGTCATGGCGCTGCCGTCCGGCAGTTGCAAGGTTGGTATCTGTTTCAACGGATTGAGTTTGCCCAGCGCCTCGTCGGCCTCGGCGCTGGCTTCGGTATCAATGAAGCGATAGGCGATCTGGCACAACTCCAGTGCCGCCTCGACGGCAGCCGCGCCGGAATTCTTGTGCCCGTAGAGCTGGTACATGTCCGTTCCCCCGATAAGGCCTTTGCACAGGGTAGATGGCTGGCTGGCCTGACGTAGAAAATTCTGCAAATGTGTCGTGATTGGCACGTTTTTCCCATGCACTGCCGACTTGCGAAATCAACCTTCGCCAATCAGCGCTGGCGGTGCCCATCCCGCACCAAGAGCATTCATCGAACGCTATCCGCGTTCTTGTAAGGTGCGACAGCGAACCAAAAGTTCGCCTGTCCGAGCTGGCAATAAGGAGTTCACCCGTGAATCTTCAAATGCTCCGCCGTACGACATATCCGACTTACTCGCAAATCCAGCCCCAAGTTCAGCCGAGCCTATTCAGCCTGGCGCGTTTCTCCTTTATTACCTGAAACCCAATGCACACTTTGCGTGCCTGGCGATCAAGCAATCGCCGGGCGCCGAGTGTTATTTATTTTTTAAATACGGCAATTAATAAAAGGCACAACAACAAGATTGTCGAACAATGACTTTCCGTCATTGAAGTTGCACCAAAAGCGCACGCCCGAATGTGATGCAGTTAACCAAAACTCCAGAATCAAAATAAGGAACTTGTCCCGTGAGCCGCTGAATGACTGACCTGCACCAAATCGATTCGCTACGCACCGATAGGTGCTAAGCCTGATCACCGAGCAGCCGCTCTATCCCGTCGATTGGCGTGATACAGCGTTCCCGCTGACTCGCTCTGGAAAAAGCCCTTCTGCGAGGACTTGAGGACCGCTTCGCGCCGAATAAACAGTGGGCGAAACTGAAACTTATATAAATGCGACATCAGTAACACCGAAGATTTGCGTTCAACCGGTTTCAGCAACTTCTGGCACACCTGTTGCAAACTGTAACAAACCTGAGACAGCTCACGTCTCCACACAACAACAAGCCACGGAATGGATAATGAACAATCGATATAGATGCTACTAAGCCACTAAGTTTGTTCGAGGCCGTTTAAACAGATAGTCCGACTATCGGCCCGCGTACACCTCTGAAGAAAGTTACACCTACTCACTCGAACATCAGCCAGATGTTCGGACGGCACCTTATTGCCCTTCATCTGACCCGAGGGAGCTTTAATGAACGATGCGGTAAAGCACAAAACCCTGCCGGGGCCGTTGCAGCAAGCGCCGGTCTCGCCGGCAACGGGCAGGCCGGCGTTTACAGCCAATACGTCACGACCCGGCGGGTTGAACAAACCACAGATGCTCTTGCTGATCGCCGTGTCGGCGCTGATACACGGCGGCGCGTGGTGGTTCTTCCATCAGGCGCGTCCGGAGC
>NZ_JAFGYL010000034.1:4060-27782 GCF_017491835.1 Pseudomonas sp. 67(2021) | reverse complement strand
CTCATGGGCTAGACGCTCCTAATACAAAAAAATTAGCCTTGCGGCTACTACTTGTCGCCGAGAACTTCCGGGCAGAAAAACACGGGCTCAGGCGAGCCGGTCATTCTAGACACACCCCAGAAATGAATCAAGCCCCAAAAGGGGCTTGATTCAGATTCAAGGTCACCGATGGTCAGGTTCTTGCGAACCCGAACATCGAGACTTTGACAACTGTTACCAGCTGGCTTTAACCAGACCTGGTACGTCACCACGCATTGCAGCTTGACGCAGCATGTTACGGCCGAGGCCGAACTTGCGGTACACGCCGTGCGGACGACCAGTCAGGCGGCAACGGTTACGCATGCGCGAAGCGCTTGCGTCACGTGGTTGCTTCTGCAGAGCTACGGTAGCTTCCCAACGCGCTTCTGGACTTGCGTTCAGATCGACGATGATAGCTTTCAGCGCTGCACGCTTGGTGGCGTACTTGGCAACGGTGAGCTGACGCTTCAGCTCACGGTTCTTCATGCTCTTCTTGGCCATTTTCCTACTCCAATCAGTTGCGGAACGGGAATTTGAAAGCACGCAGCAGAGCGCGGCCTTCATCATCGTTCTTGGCAGTGGTGGTCAGGGTAATGTCCAGACCGCGGAGAGCATCGATCTTGTCGTAGTCGATTTCCGGGAAGATGATCTGCTCTTTCACGCCCATGCTGTAGTTGCCACGACCATCGAAGGACTTGGCATTCAGGCCGCGGAAGTCGCGAACCCGAGGCAGGGAGATCGACAGCAGACGATCCAGGAACTCGTACATACGCTCACGGCGCAGGGTCACTTTGACGCCGATCGGCCATCCTTCGCGGACTTTGAAGCCAGCGATGGATTTACGAGCGTAGGTCACAACGACTTTCTGGCCGGTGATCTTTTCCAGGTCAGCAACAGCGTGCTCGATGACTTTTTTGTCGCCGATCGCTTCGCCCAGACCCATGTTCAGGGTGATTTTGGTAACGCGCGGAACTTCCATCACGTTCGAAAGCTTAAGTTCTTCCTTAAGTTTCGGAGCGATTTCCTTCCGGTAAATCTCTTTTAGTCGTGCCATGGTCTTCTACCTAGCAGTGTTCAAGCATCAACCGCTTTTTGGGTCGACTTGAAGACACGAATTTTCTTACCGTCTTCTACTTTGAAACCAACGCGGTCAGCCTTGTTGGTTTCGCCGTTGAAGATGGCGACGTTGGAAGCGTGCAGTGGCGCTTCTTTCTCGACGATACCGCCCTGTACGCCCGACATCGGGTTAGGCTTGGTATGACGCTTGACCAGGTTCAGACCACCAACAACCAGACGGTTGTCAGCAAGAACCTTCAGCACCTTACCGCGCTTACCTTTGTCTTTGCCGGCGATCACGATGATCTCGTCGTCACGACGAATCTTTTGCATGTCGGATCTCCTTACAGCACTTCTGGGGCGAGCGAGACGATCTTCATGAACTTCTCAGTACGAAGTTCACGGGTCACTGGCCCAAAGATACGGGTGCCGATCGGCTCTTGCTTGTTGTTCAGAAGAACAGCAGCGTTGCCATCAAAGCGGATAATGGAGCCATCAGCACGACGTACGCCGTGACGAGTGCGGACTACAACAGCAGTCATCACTTGGCCTTTTTTCACCTTACCGCGAGGAATTGCTTCCTTCACGGTAACTTTGATGATGTCACCGATACCAGCGTAACGACGATGGGAGCCACCCAGCACCTTGATGCACATAACACGGCGAGCGCCGCTGTTATCGGCCACATCGAGCATGGATTGAGTCTGAATCATATAATTTCTCCGACCCCTAGCCCTTAGACTTCCACAGCGCGTTCGAGAACATCAACCAGCGCCCAAGACTTGGTCTTGGCCATCGGACGAGTTTCACGAATAGTGACTTTGTCGCCGATGTGGCACTGATTGGTTTCGTCGTGCGCGTGCAGCTTAGTCGAACGCTTAACGTATTTACCGTAGATCGGGTGCTTTACGCGACGCTCGATCAGAACGGTGATGGTTTTGTCCATCTTGTCGCTGACAACACGGCCAGTCAGCGTACGGACAGTTTTTTCGGCTTCAGCCATGATCACTTACCTGCCTGCTGGTTGAGCACAGTCTTCACGCGAGCGATGTCACGCTTAACTTGCGAGAGCAGATGAGACTGCCCCAACTGGCCAGTTGCTTTCTGCATGCGCAGATTGAACTGGTCGCGCAGCAAGCCGAGCAGTTGCTCGTTCAGCTGCTGTGCGGATTTTTCACGAAGTTCATTCGCTTTCATCACATCACCGTCCGTTTAACAAAGGAGGTGGCGAGCGGCAGCTTTGCAGCAGCCAGGGCGAAAGCCTCACGCGCCAGCTCTTCAGAAACACCCTCGATTTCATACAGGACTTTGCCTGGCTGAATCTGGGCAACCCAGTACTCCACGTTACCCTTACCTTTACCCATACGAACCTCGAGAGGCTTCTTGGAGATCGGCTTGTCCGGGAATACACGGATCCAGATCTTGCCGCCACGTTTTACGTGACGGGTCAGAGCACGACGCGCTGACTCGATCTGACGAGCGGTGAGACGACCACGAGCAACAGACTTCAGCGCGAACTCGCCGAAGCTGACTTTGCTACCGCGCAGTGCCAGACCACGGTTGTGGCCGGTCATCTGCTTGCGGAACTTCGTACGCTTTGGTTGCAACATTTGGCGTACCCCTTACTTAGCAGCTTTTTTACGAGGCGCTGGTGCTTGTGGTTTCAGTTCTTCTTGGCGACCACCAATAACTTCGCCTTTGAAGATCCAAACCTTTACACCGATCACACCGTAAGTGGTGTGAGCTTCGTAGTTGGCATAGTCGATGTCGGCACGCAGGGTGTGCAGTGGCACACGACCTTCGCGATACCATTCAGTACGTGCGATTTCAGCACCGCCGAGACGACCGCTCACTTGGATTTTGATGCCCTTGGCACCAATGCGCATGGCGTTCTGTACAGCGCGCTTCATAGCGCGACGGAACATTACACGACGCTCCAGCTGCTGAGCTACGCTCTGCGCAACCAGCATACCGTCGAGCTCCGGCTTGCGGATCTCTTCGATATTGATGTGCACAGGCACACCCATTTGCTTGGTCAGGTCCTGACGCAGTTTCTCAACATCTTCACCTTTCTTCCCGATAACGATACCTGGACGAGCGGTGTGGATGGTGATGCGTGCAGTTTGGGCCGGACGATGGATATCGATACGGCTTACGGACGCGCTTTTTAGTTTGTCTTGGAGATACTCACGCACTTTCAGATCTGCGAACAAGTAGTCCGCATAAGTCCGACCGTCTGCGTACCAGACGGAGGTGTGCTCCTTGACGATTCCCAGGCGAATGCCAATGGGATGTACTTTCTGACCCATCTCTTCGACTCCGTTACTTGTCAGCAACCTTGACAGTGATATGGCAAGACCGCTTGACGATGCGATCAGCACGGCCTTTGGCACGTGGCATGATGCGCTTCAGCGAACGCCCTTCGTTGACGAAAACGGTGCTGACCTTCAGGTCATCAACGTCTGCGCCTTCGTTATGCTCGGCGTTGGCTACGGCCGACTCCAGCACTTTCTTCATGATCTCGGCGGCTTTCTTACTGCTGAAAGCCAACAGGTTGAGCGCTTCGCCCACCTTCTTCCCGCGGATCTGGTCGGCGACCAAGCGGGCTTTCTGGGCGGAGATTCGAGCGCCCGACAACTTAGCGGCTACTTCCATTTCCTTACCCCTTAACGCTTGGCTTTCTTGTCAGCCACGTGCCCGCGATAGTTGCGGGTACCGGCGAACTCGCCCAGTTTGTGGCCGACCATGTCTTCGTTAACGAGAACTGGGACGTGCTGACGACCGTTGTGTACTGCGATGGTCAGACCGACCATTTGTGGCAGGATCATCGAACGACGCGACCAGGTTTTAATTGGTTTGCGATCGTTCTTTTCCGCCGCCACTTCGATCTTCTTCAGTAGGTGAAGATCAATAAAAGGACCTTTTTTCAGAGAACGTGGCACTGTCGTATCCCTCTATTTACTTGCGACGACGGACGATCATTTTGTCGGTACGCTTATTACCACGAGTCTTCGCGCCCTTAGTCGGGAAGCCCCATGGCGATACCGGATGACGACCACCAGAGGTACGACCTTCACCACCACCATGTGGGTGGTCAACCGGGTTCATGGCAACACCACGAACGGTTGGGCGAACGCCACGCCAGCGTTTGGCACCAGCTTTACCCAGCGAACGCAGGCTGTGCTCGGAGTTCGAGACTTCACCCAGGGTCGCACGGCATTCAGCCAGGACTTTACGCATTTCACCGGAACGCAGACGCAGGGTCACGTAGACACCTTCACGAGCGATCAGCTGAGCCGAAGCACCAGCGGAACGAGCGATCTGTGCACCTTTACCTGGCTTCAATTCGATGCCGTGTACGGTAGAACCGACTGGAATGTTGCGCAGTTGCAGAGCGTTGCCTGGCTTGATTGGAGCCAGAGCGCCTGCGATCAGCTGGTCGCCAGCACTCACGCCTTTAGGGGCGATGATGTAGCGGCGCTCGCCGTCTGCGTAGCAGAGCAGTGCGATGTGAGCAGTACGGTTTGGATCGTATTCGATACGCTCGACAGTGGCGACGATGCCATCTTTGTCGTTGCGACGGAAATCGACCATACGGTAATGCTGCTTATGACCACCACCGATGTGACGAGTGGTAATACGGCCATTGTTGTTACGACCACCAGACTTCGATTTTTTCTCGAGCAGCGGTGCGTGAGGAGCGCCTTTATGCAGCTCCTGGTTGACCACCTTGACCACAAAACGGCGGCCAGGGGAAGTCGGTTTGCATTTAACGATTGCCATGATGCACCCCTTCCTTACTCAGCACTGCTGCTGAAATCGAGATCTTGGCCTGGCTGAAGGGAGATAACTGCCTTCTTCCAGTCATTACGCTTGCCCAGACCGCGAGCAGTGCGCTTGCTCTTACCCAGAACGTTCAGGGTAGTGACGCGCTCTACTTTCACGCTGAACAGGCTTTCGACGGCCTTCTTGATTTCCAGCTTGGTTGCATCAGTAGCAACCTTGAAAACGAACTGGCCTTTCTTGTCTGCCAGAACCGTAGCCTTCTCGGAAACGTGCGGGCCAAGCAGAACTTTAAATACGCGTTCCTGGTTCATCCCAGCAGCTCCTCGAATTTCTTCACGGCCGACACGGTGATCAACACCTTGTCGTATGCGATCAGACTAACTGGATCGGAACCTTGCACATCACGTACATCTACGTGCGGCAGGTTGCGAGCAGCCAGGTACAGGTTCTGATCAACAGCGTCCGACACGATCAGAACGTCGGTCAGGCTCATGTTGTTCAGTTTGCCCAGCAGATCTTTGGTTTTCGGAGTTTCAACAGCGAAATCCTGAACCACGACCAGACGATCAGTACGCACCAGCTCAGCAAGGATGGAACGCATTGCTGCGCGATACATCTTCTTGTTCAGCTTCTGGGAGTGATCCTGTGGACGAGCTGCGAAAGTGGTACCGCCGCCACGCCAGATTGGGCTACGGATAGTACCGGCACGAGCACGGCCAGTACCTTTCTGACGCCATGGGCGCTTGCCGCCACCACGAACGTCGGAACGGGTCTTCTGCTGCTTGCTACCTTGACGGCCGCCGGCCATGTAGGCCACGACTGCTTGGTGAACCAGCGTCTCGTTGAATTCGCCGCCAAATGTCAGTTCGGAAACTTCGATCGCTTGAGCGTCATTTACATTTAATTGCATGTCAGCTTCCCCTTAACCGCGAGCCTTGGCTGCTGGACGTACAACCAGGTTGCCGCCAGTAGCGCCAGGAACAGCACCCTTGACCAACAACAGATTGCGTTCAGCGTCCACGCGCACTACTTCCAGGGACTGCACGGTCACGCGCTCAGCGCCCATATGACCGGACATTTTTTTGCCCTTGAATACACGACCAGGAGTCTGGCACTGGCCGATAGAGCCTGGGACGCGGTGGGATACGGAGTTACCGTGGGTGTTATCTTGCCCGCGGAAATTCCAACGCTTGATCGTACCCTGGAAGCCCTTACCCTTGGACTGACCGGTTACATCAACCAGTTGGCCAGCGGCGAAGATTTCAGCGTTGATCAGATCGCCAGCCTGGTACTCGCCTTCTTCAAGACGGAATTCCATGGTAGTGCGACCAGCGGCAACGTTCGCTTTAGCGAAGTGGCCAGCCTGAGCTGCTGTTACACGCGAAGCGCGACGCTCGCCGACAGTGACTTGCACTGCACGATAGCCATCGGTCTCTTCAGTTTTGAACTGGGTGACGCGATTCGGCTCGATCTCAATGACCGTGACCGGAATGGAGACACCTTCTTCGGTGAAAATACGGGTCATACCGCATTTACGACCGACTACACCAATAGTCATGTTGTAAACCTCATGAGTGTACGGGGCTTTCACCCGCTATGGCCGCCCATTTCAGAGCGTTACACGACCAAGACCGAGTCTTAGCCGAGGCTGATCTGCACTTCCACACCGGCCGCAAGATCAAGCTTCATCAGCGCATCAACGGTTTTATCCGTTGGCTGGACGATGTCCAGGACACGCTTATGAGTGCGGATTTCGTACTGGTCACGCGCGTCTTTGTTGACGTGCGGGGAAACCAGAACGGTGAACCGCTCTTTACGGGTAGGCAGTGGAATTGGACCACGCACTTGAGCACCAGTACGTTTCGCGGTTTCCACGATTTCCTGGGTTGATTGGTCGATCAGGCGATGGTCAAAAGCCTTCAACCTGATACGGATTTGCTGATTTTGCATTGGATTTCAGACTCCGGCTGCTATTCCCACCGGGCGCAATACGCCCGTTAAAAGGAGGCGCAATTCTATAGACGCCCCCGATAGGTGTCAACCCAATAAAAAAGCCCCCGCTGAGCGGGGGCTTTTTCAATCCATCAAGCTGACTTTAAAAGTCTTACTCGATGATTTTGGCTACGACGCCAGCGCCGACGGTACGACCGCCTTCACGGATAGCGAAACGCAGACCGTCTTCCATCGCGATGGTTTTGATCAGGGTAACAGTCATCTGAATGTTGTCACCTGGCATTACCATTTCAACGCCTTCTGGCAGCTCGCAGTTACCAGTCACGTCAGTAGTACGGAAGTAGAACTGTGGACGGTAGCCTTTGAAGAACGGAGTGTGACGACCGCCTTCTTCCTTGCTCAGAACGTAAACTTCTGCGGTGAACTTGGTGTGCGGCTTGACCGAACCTGGCTTGACCAGAACCTGGCCACGCTCAACGTCGTCACGCTTGGTACCACGCAGCAGAACGCCGCAGTTCTCGCCAGCACGACCTTCGTCGAGCAGCTTGCGGAACATTTCAACACCGGTGCAGGTGGTGGTGGTGGTGTCACGCAGACCAACGATTTCCAGAGCGTCCTGAACGCGAACGATACCGCGCTCGATACGACCAGTCACAACAGTACCGCGACCCGAGATCGAGAACACGTCTTCGATTGGCATCAGGAATGGCTTGTCGATCATACGAACTGGTTCTGGGATGTAGGTGTCCAGAGTTTCAACCAGTTTACGAACGGCAGTGGTGCCCATTTCGTTGTCGTCTTTGCCTTCCAGCGCCATACGAGCCGAACCGATGATGATCGGAGTGTCGTCGCCCGGGAAGTCGTAGGTCGACAGCAGGTCACGAACTTCCATCTCAACCAGTTCCAGCAGCTCAGCGTCGTCTACCAGGTCAGCCTTGTTCAGGAAAACCACGATGTACGGAACGCCTACCTGACGGGACAGCAGGATGTGCTCACGGGTTTGTGGCATCGGACCATCAGCGGCCGAGCAAACCAGGATCGCGCCGTCCATCTGGGCAGCACCGGTGATCATGTTCTTCACGTAGTCAGCGTGACCTGGGCAGTCAACGTGAGCGTAGTGACGAATAGTCGAGTTGTACTCAACGTGAGCGGTGTTGATGGTGATACCGCGAGCTTTTTCTTCTGGTGCGCTGTCGATCTTGTCGAATTCAACGACGGCCGAACCGAAAACTTCGGAGCAGACGCGAGTCAGAGCAGCAGTCAGAGTGGTTTTACCGTGGTCAACGTGACCGATGGTGCCAACGTTGACGTGCGGTAGGGAACGATCAAATTTTTCTTTAGCCACGACAATTAACTCCTAGCCTAAAGGGGCTGAATCAGCCTTGTTTTTTGGTTACGGATTCGACGATGTGCGACGGAGCCGTATCGTATTTTTTGAATTCCATAGAGTAGCTTGCGCGACCCTGGGACATGGAACGAACGTCGGTCGCATAACCGAACATCTCACCCAGTGGAACCTCGGCACGGATAACCTTGCCGGACACTGTGTCTTCCATACCCTGGATCATGCCGCGACGACGGTTAAGGTCGCCCATCACATCACCCATATAGTCTTCAGGCGTAACAACCTCTACAGCCATGATCGGCTCGAGCAACTCACCACCACCCTTCTGGGCCAGTTGCTTGGTCGCCATGGAAGCAGCCACTTTAAACGCCATCTCGTTGGAGTCGACGTCGTGGTAAGAACCATCGAACACGGTAGCCTTCAGGCCGATCAGCGGATAGCCGGCAACAACGCCGTTCTTCATCTGCTCTTCGATACCCTTCTGGATAGCCGGGATGTATTCCTTAGGAACCACACCACCTACAACTTCGTTCACGAATTGCAGACCTTCCTGACCTTCGTCAGCAGGAGCAAAACGGATCCAGCAGTGACCGAACTGGCCACGACCACCGGACTGACGAACGAACTTGCCTTCGATTTCACAGTTCTTCGTGATGCGCTCACGATACGAAACCTGAGGCTTGCCGATGTTGGCTTCGACGTTGAACTCACGGCGCATCCGGTCAACCAGGATGTCCAGGTGCAGCTCGCCCATGCCGGAGATGATCGTCTGACCAGTCTCTTCATCAGTTTTAACGCGGAAAGACGGGTCTTCCTGGGCAAGCTTGCCCAGAGCGATACCCATTTTTTCCTGGTCATCCTTGGTCTTAGGCTCTACGGCAACCGAAATAACCGGCTCCGGGAAGTCCATGCGAACCAGGATGATTGGCTTGTCAGCGTTGCAGAGGGTTTCACCGGTGGTGACGTCCTTCATGCCGATCAGGGCCGCGATGTCGCCAGCGCGCACTTCCTTGATCTCTTCACGGGCGTTTGCGTGCATTTGCACCATACGACCCACGCGCTCTTTCTTGCCTTTGACCGAGTTGATCACGCCGTCGCCGGAGTTCAACACGCCCGAGTAAACGCGGACGAAGGTCAGGGTACCCACGAACGGGTCGGTAGCGATCTTGAACGCCAGAGCCGCGAAAGGCTCGTTGTCGTCTGCATGACGCTCCATCTCTTCTTCCTCGTTATCAGGGTTGGAACCCTTGATAGCAGGAATGTCGGTCGGAGCAGGCAGGTAGTCGATAACGGCGTCGAGAACCAGGGGAACACCCTTGTTCTTGAACGAAGAACCGCAAACGGCCAGAACGATTTCGCCGGCGATAGTACGCTGACGCAAAGCAGCCTTGATCTCTTCGATCGACAGCTCTTCGCCTTCCAGGTACTTGTTCATCAGCTCTTCGTTGGCTTCGGCAGCAGCTTCAACCATGTTGTTGCGCCACTCTTCAGCCAGCTCTTGCAGCTCGGCAGGAATGTCCTTGCGAACAGGGACCATACCTTTGTCGGAGTCGTTCCAGTAGACAGCTTGCATGTTGATCAGATCGATCTGACCCTGGAAGTTGTCTTCGGAACCGATGGCCAACTGGATCGGCACCGGAGTGTGACCCAGACGCTGCTTGATCTGACCGATCACGCGCAGGAAGTTGGCGCCGGCACGGTCCATCTTGTTTACGTAAACAAGACGTGGAACGCCGTATTTGTTGGCTTGACGCCATACGGTTTCCGACTGCGGCTCAACACCCGAAGTACCGCAGAACACAACGACAGCGCCGTCGAGTACGCGCAGGGAACGCTCAACTTCAATGGTGAAGTCAACGTGGCCCGGGGTATCGATTACGTTGAAACGGTGCTCGTGAGAGTACTGCTTCTCGGAACCTTTCCAGAAGGCGGTAATGGCAGCAGACGTAATGGTAATACCACGCTCCTGCTCCTGAACCATCCAGTCTGTGGTCGCGGCGCCATCATGCACCTCGCCCATTTTGTGACTTTTGCCGGTGTAAAACAGTACGCGCTCGGTGGTGGTGGTTTTACCAGCATCCACGTGAGCGACGATACCGATGTTACGGTAGCGGCTAATCGGAGTAGTACGAGCCATAAAGCCCTCGCAAAATTAGTGAAGCTAAAATTAGAAGCGGTAGTGCGAGAAAGCTTTGTTAGCTTCGGCCATACGGTGCACGTCTTCACGCTTCTTAACAGCAGCACCTTTACCTTCAGCAGCATCCAGCAGTTCGCCAGCCAAACGCAGAGCCATAGACTTCTCGCCGCGCTTACGGGCGAAGTCTACCAACCAGCGCATTGCCAGAGCGTTACGACGGGAAGGACGAACCTCGACCGGAACCTGGTAAGTAGCACCACCAACGCGGCGCGACTTCACTTCGACCAGCGGAGCGATGGCGTCGAGTGCTTTTTCGAAGAGTTCCAGGGGATCGGTGCCAGCCTTACGGGCCGCAACGGTTTCCAGGGCACCATAAACGATACGCTCGGCAACGGCTTTCTTGCCGCTTTCCATAACGTGGTTCATGAATTTGGCGAGGATCTGGCTTCCGTATTTCGGATCGTCCAGAATCTCACGCTTTGCTGCTACGCGACGTCTTGGCATGATAAGCCCTCAAGCGGTCTTCAGGTTAGCTCGGGACAGATCCAGAGGATGCGTGCCCGACCTTACTCTTATCGACTCAATAAAATAAAAATCTGCAAAACGGCCGATTACTTCGGACGCTTGGTACCGTACTTCGAACGACCCTGGTTACGGCCTTTAACGCCGGAAGTATCCAAGGAGCCGCGAACGGTGTGGTAACGAACACCTGGCAAGTCTTTTACACGACCGCCGCGGATCAGTACCACGCTGTGCTCTTGCAGGTTGTGGCCTTCACCGCCGATGTACGAGGAAACCTCGAAACCGTTGGTCAGACGCACACGGCATACTTTACGCAGTGCCGAGTTAGGTTTTTTCGGCGTGGTGGTGTACACACGGGTGCACACGCCACGACGTTGCGGGCAGTTCTGCAGCGCAGGTACGTCGGATTTCTCGACGATACGCTTACGCGGCTGACGTACCAGCTGGTTGATAGTTGCCATCTACTAGCTCCACTGTTGTCTTGCGACGCTATTGTCTTGCAAGAAAAGCAAAATGGCAGGAACGAATTCCCGCCAAATTTAGGGGATCAAGAGTCTAAAGAGGATCTTGATCCCAGTCAAGGCAAGGCCCCGACCTCCCCGCCCATCGAACCTTGACTTAATGTCTCGATTCGACGAACGGAGCGATCAGGGCCTCACGCTCGTTTATCGCAGAACTCAGTTACCGCTCGAGTTCAGCGCTTCGGTCAGTGCCGCTTCCACTTCACTGGCGCTCACGCGCAACGGCTTGTCGGCATCACGGCGACGCTTGCGCTCGCTGTGATAGGCAAGACCGGTACCGGCCGGGATCAGACGACCCACGACTACGTTTTCTTTCAGGCCGCGCAGGTAATCGCGCTTGCCGGTGACTGCCGCTTCGGTCAGTACGCGGGTGGTTTCCTGGAAGGAAGCCGCCGAGATGAACGATTCGGTGGACAACGACGCCTTGGTGATACCCAGCAGAACGCGAGTGAACTTGGAGACAAACTTGTCTTCCGCGCTCAGACGCTCGTTCTCTACCAGCACGTGAGTCAGTTCCATCTGGTCGCCCTTGATGAAGCTGGAATCGCCGGACTCGGAGATCTCAACTTTACGCAGCATCTGACGCAGGATGGTCTCGATGTGCTTGTCGTTGATCTTCACGCCTTGCAGACGATAAACGTCCTGGATCTCGTTGACGATGTACTTGGCCAGCGCGCTTACACCCAGCAGACGCAGGATGTCGTGCGGATCGCTTGGACCGTCGGAGATAACTTCGCCGCGGTTTACCTGTTCGCCTTCGAAGACGTTCAGGTGACGCCACTTCGGAATCAGCTCTTCGTACGGATCGCTACCGTCGTTCGGGGTAATGACCAGACGGCGCTTGCCCTTGGTCTCTTTACCGAACGCGATGGTGCCGCTGACTTCAGCCAGAATCGACGCTTCTTTCGGACGACGGGCTTCGAACAGGTCGGCAACACGCGGCAGACCACCGGTGATGTCACGGGTCTTCGAAGTTTCCTGCGGGATACGAGCGATAACATCACCGATCGCAATCTTCGCACCGTCAGCCACACCGACCAGGGCGTTTGCTGGCAGGAAGTACTGAGCGATAACGTCAGTGCCTGGCAGCAACAGATCCTTGCCGTTGTCGTCGACCATCTTCACTGCTGGACGGATTTCCTTGCCGGCAGCTGGACGATCTTTCGCGTCGAGTACTTCAATGTTGGTCATACCGGTCAATTCGTCAGTCTGACGCTTGATCGTGATGCCTTCTTCCATGCCCACGTAGGTCACGGTACCTTTCATTTCGGTAACGATCGGGTGAGTGTGCGGATCCCACTTAGCCACGATTGCGCCAGCGTCGACCTTGTCACCTTCCTTAACCGAAATCACAGCACCGTACGGCAGCTTGTAACGCTCGCGCTCACGACCGAAGTCGTCCGCAATTGCCAGCTCACCGGAACGGGACACCGCAACCAGATGGCCATCCACTCGCTCAACGTGCTTCAGGTTGTGCAGACGGACGGTACCGCCATTCTTCACCTGAACGCTGTCGGCTGCGGAAGTACGGCTTGCCGCACCACCGATGTGGAACGTACGCATGGTCAGCTGAGTACCCGGCTCACCGATGGACTGGGCAGCGATAACGCCGACCGCTTCACCGATGTTCACCTGGTGACCACGAGCCAGATCACGGCCGTAGCACTTGGCACAGATGCCGTAGCGGGTTTCGCAGCTGATCGGCGAACGCACGATCACTTCGTCGATGCTGTTCAGCTCGATGAACTCGACCCACTTCTCGTCAACCAGAGTGCCGGCAGGAACGATAACGTCCTCGGTACCCGGCTTGAATACGTCACGGGCAATGACACGACCCAATACGCGCTCACCCAGCGGCTCTACAACGTCACCGCCTTCAATGTGCGGAGTCATCAGCAGACCGTGTTCGGTGCCGCAATCGATCTCGGTAACTACCAGATCCTGCGCCACGTCTACCAGACGACGCGTCAGGTAACCGGAGTTAGCGGTTTTCAACGCGGTATCCGCCAGACCTTTACGAGCACCGTGAGTCGAGATGAAGTACTGAAGTACGCTCAGACCTTCACGGAAGTTCGCAGTAATCGGCGTTTCAATGATGGAACCGTCCGGCTTGGCCATCAGACCACGCATACCGGCCAGCTGACGAATCTGTGCTGCGGAACCCCGCGCACCCGAGTCGGCCATCATGTACATCGAGTTGAAAGACTCTTGGTCGACTTCGTCGCCGTGACGGTCGATGACTTTCTCTTTCGAGAGGTTGGCCATCATCGCCTTGGAAACTTCGTCGTTCGCTTTCGACCAGAGGTCGATCACTTTGTTGTACTTCTCGCCCTGGGTTACCAGGCCGGAGGCGTACTGGCTCTCGATCTCTTTCACTTCGTCGGTGGCTGCACCGATGATGCGGGCTTTTTCATCCGGGATAACGAAGTCGTTAACACCGATGGAAACGCCGGAGATGGTCGAGTAAGCGAAACCGGTGTACATCAACTGGTCAGCGAAGATCACGGTCTCTTTCAGACCAACCACGCGGTAGCACTGGTTGATCAGCTTGGAGATCGCCTTTTTCTTCATCGGCAGGTTGACGACGTCGAACGACAGACCTTTCGGCACAACCTGGAACAGCAGCGCACGGCCGACAGTGGTGTCGACGATACGGGTACCGCTCACGCTGTTGCCGTCACGGTCGTTGACGGTTTCGTTGATACGAACCTTGACCTTGGCGTGCAGTGCGGCTTCGCCGGCACGGAACACACGGTCGACTTCCTGCAGATCCGCGAACACACGACCTTCGCCCTTGGCGTTGATCGCTTCACGAGTCATGTAGTACAGACCCAATACAACGTCCTGCGACGGAACGATGATTGGCTCACCGTTGGCTGGCGACAGAATGTTGTTGGTCGACATCATCAACGCACGGGCTTCGAGCTGGGCTTCCAGCGTCAGCGGTACGTGCACGGCCATTTGGTCGCCGTCGAAGTCGGCGTTGTACGCGGCGCAGACCAGAGGGTGCAGCTGGATAGCCTTACCTTCGATCAGTACCGGTTCAAACGCCTGGATACCCAGACGGTGAAGGGTCGGTGCACGGTTGAGCAGAACCGGGTGTTCGCGAATCACTTCAGCGAGAACGTCCCAAACCTCTGGCAACTCGCGCTCGACCATTTTCTTGGCCGCTTTGATGGTGGTCGCCAGACCACGCATTTCCAGCTTGCCGAAAATGAACGGCTTGAACAGCTCGAGAGCCATCTTCTTCGGCAGACCGCACTGGTGCAGACGCAGGGTCGGGCCTACGGTAATTACCGAACGACCGGAGTAGTCAACACGCTTACCGAGCAAGTTCTGACGGAAACGACCTTGCTTACCCTTGATCATGTCAGCCAGGGATTTCAGAGGACGCTTGTTGGAACCGGTGATTGCGCGGCCACGACGACCGTTGTCGAGCAGTGCATCGACCGCTTCCTGCAACATACGCTTTTCGTTGCGCACGATGATGTCCGGCGCGGACAGATCCAGCAGGCGCTTCAAACGGTTGTTACGGTTGATCACTCGACGATACAGATCGTTGAGGTCGGAGGTCGCGAAACGACCGCCATCCAGCGGGACCAGTGGACGCAGATCTGGCGGCAGAACCGGCAGAACGGTCAGCACCATCCACTCTGGCAGGTTGCCGGAACCCTGGAAGGCTTCCATCAACTTCAGACGCTTGGACAGCTTCTTGATCTTGGTTTCCGAGTTGGTTTGCGGAATCTCTTCGCGCAGACGGCCAATCTCGTGCTCCAGGTCGATAGCATGCAGCAGTTCACGGACAGCTTCGGCACCCATGCGGGCGTCGAAATCGTCACCAAACTCTTCCAGCGCTTCGAAATACTGCTCGTCGTTCAGCAGCTGACCTTTCTCAAGGGTGGTCATGCCTGGATCGATAACGACATAGCTCTCGAAGTAGAGAACGCGTTCGATATCACGCAGGGTCATGTCCATCAGCAGGCCGATACGCGACGGCAGCGATTTCAGGAACCAGATGTGGGCAACCGGCGAAGCCAGTTCGATGTGCGCCATGCGCTCACGACGAACCTTTGCCAGTGCGACTTCAACGCCGCACTTCTCGCAGATCACACCACGGTGCTTCAAGCGCTTGTACTTACCGCACAGGCACTCGTAATCCTTTACCGGACCAAAGATCTTGGCGCAGAACAGGCCGTCACGCTCGGGTTTGAACGTACGGTAGTTGATGGTTTCCGGCTTTTTAACTTCACCGAACGACCACGAACGGATCATCTCCGGCGAGGCCAATCCGATGCGGATGGCGTCGAACTCTTCGACTTGACCCTGGTTTTTCAGCAAATTCAGTAGGTCTTTCAAGGCCTTTCCTCCTGGCGGAGCAGAGAGCGGGCATTCCTGCCCCGCTCTCGATTCGCGTCACGTGTTATTCGGTTTCCAGATCGATATCGATGCCGAGGGAACGAATTTCCTTGATCAACACGTTGAAGGACTCGGGCATGCCCGGCTCCATACGGTGATCGCCATCCACGATGTTCTTGTACATCTTGGTACGGCCGTTCACATCGTCCGACTTCACTGTGAGCATTTCTTGCAGAGTGTAAGCAGCACCGTATGCTTCCAGTGCCCAGACCTCCATCTCCCCGAAACGCTGACCACCGAACTGCGCCTTACCACCCAGCGGCTGCTGGGTAACCAGGCTGTAAGAACCGGTAGAACGCGCGTGCATCTTGTCGTCTACCAAGTGGTTCAGCTTCAGCATGTACATGTAGCCAACGGTAACTGGACGCTCGAACTTGTTGCCGGTACGGCCGTCGGTCAGCTGCATCTGGCCGCTTTCCGGCAGGTCTGCCAGTTTCAGCATGGCCTTGATTTCGCTTTCCTTGGCGCCGTCGAACACTGGAGTGGCCATTGGAACGCCGCCACGCAGGTTGTTCGCCAGATCGAGGATTTCCTGATCGGAGAAGCTGTCCAGATCTTCGTTACGACCGCCGATCTGGTTGTAGATCTCGTCCAGGAAGGTGCGCAGTTCAGCGACTTTACGCTGCTCTTCGACCATCCGGTTGATCTTCTCGCCCAGACCTTTGGCCGCGAGGCCCAGGTGGGTTTCGAGGATCTGACCAACGTTCATACGCGAAGGTACGCCCAGCGGGTTGAGGACCACGTCGACCGGGGTGCCATTGGCATCGTGCGGCATGTCTTCAACCGGCATGATCACGGAGACCACACCCTTGTTACCGTGACGACCGGCCATCTTGTCGCCCGGCTGGATGCGGCGACGGATTGCCAGGTAAACCTTGACGATTTTCAGCACGCCTGGAGCCAGGTCATCGCCCTGCTGCAGTTTGCGCTTCTTGTCTTCGAACTTGTCGTCCAGCAGACGGCGACGATCAACGATGTAGGCCTGAGCCTTCTCGAGCTGCTCGTTCAGCGCATCTTCAGCCATGCGCAGTTTGAACCACTGGCCGTGCTCAAGACCGTCGAGTACTTCGTCGGTGATGTCCTGCCCCTTCTTCAGGCCGGCGCCGCCTTCGGCCTTGTGGCCTACCAGTGCGGAACGCAGACGCTCGAAAGTCGCGCCTTCAACGATGCGGAACTCTTCGTTCAGATCCTTGCGGATCTCGTCCAGCTGGGACTTCTCGATCGACAGTGCACGAGCATCACGCTCAACGCCGTCACGGGTGAAGACCTGTACGTCGATGACAGTACCTTTGGTGCCGGTTGGCACGCGCAGGGATGTGTCTTTAACGTCGCTGGCTTTTTCACCGAAGATTGCACGCAGCAGTTTTTCTTCCGGAGTCAGTTGGGTCTCGCCTTTGGGAGTGACCTTGCCAACCAGGATGTCGCCTGCGCCTACTTCAGCACCTACGTAAACGATACCGGCTTCGTCCAGCTTGTTCAGTGCAGCTTCACCCACGTTCGGGATGTCCGCAGTGATTTCCTCTGGGCCAAGCTTGGTGTCACGGGCCACACAGGTCAGTTCCTGAATGTGGATCGTGGTGAAACGGTCTTCCTGAACCACACGCTCGGACAGGCAGATGGAGTCTTCGAAGTTGAAGCCGTTCCATGCCATGAACGCGATGCGCATGTTCTGACCCAGCGCCAGCTCACCCATGTCGGTGGACGGGCCGTCGGCCATGATGTCGCTACGCTGAACGCGATCACCTTTACGCACCAGCGGACGCTGGTTGATGCAGGTGTTCTGGTTCGAGCGGGTGTACTTGGTCAGGTTGTAGATGTCGACACCGGCTTCACCGGTTTCAACTTCGTCATCGGCAACACGAACCACGATACGGCTGGCATCGACGGAATCGATCACGCCACCACGACGAGCCACGACGCAAACGCCGGAGTCACGGGCTACGTTACGCTCCATGCCGGTACCTACCAGCGGCTTGTCAGCGCGCAGAGTCGGTACAGCCTGACGCTGCATGTTCGAACCCATCAACGCACGGTTGGCGTCGTCGTGCTCGAGGAACGGAATCAGCGACGCTGCAACCGACACAACCTGCTTCGGCGAAACGTCCATCAGGGTGACGTCTTCCGGCGCCTTGACGGTGAATTCGTTCAGGTGACGTACGGCAACCAGTTCGTCGATCAGGACTTTCTGCTCGTTCATGGTCGCCGAAGCCTGCGCGATCACGTGATCGGCTTCTTCAATAGCGGACAGGAACACGATCTCGTCGGTGACTACACCCTCTTTCACCACGCGGTACGGGCTTTCCAGGAAGCCGTACTGGTTGGTGCGAGCGTACGCAGCCAGGGAGTTGATCAGGCCGATGTTCGGACCTTCCGGCGTTTCAATCGGGCAGACACGACCGTAGTGAGTCGGGTGTACGTCACGGACTTCGAAGCCTGCGCGCTCACGAGTCAGACCGCCAGGGCCGAGTGCAGAGACACGACGCTTGTGGGTGATCTCGGACAGCGGGTTGTTCTGGTCCATGAACTGCGACAGCTGGCTGGAACCGAAGAACTCTTTCACCGCCGCAGCCACTGGCTTGGCGTTGATCAGGTCTTGCGGCATCAGGCCTTCGCTTTCTGCCATCGACAGACGCTCTTTGACCGCACGCTCAACACGTACCAGGCCAACGCGGAACTGGTTCTCGGCCATTTCGCCTACGCAGCGAACACGACGGTTACCCAGGTGGTCGATGTCATCGACGATGCCTTTACCGTTGCGGATGTCGACCAGAGTCTTCAGGACCGCGACGATGTCTTCCTTGCACAGCACGCCCGAACCTTCGATCTCGGTACGACCGATACGACGGTTGAACTTCATCCGGCCGACCGCAGACAGGTCATAGCGCTCAGGGCTGAAGAACAGGTTGTTGAACAGGGTTTCGGCAGCGTCTTTGGTTGGCGGCTCGCCTGGACGCATCATGCGATAGATCTCGACCAGCGCTTCCAATTGGTTGCTGGTGGAGTCGATCTTCAGCGTGTCGGAGACGAACGGACCGCAGTCGATGTCGTTGGTGTACAGGGTCTCGATGCGAACGACCTGAGCCTTGGCGATTTTTGCCAGGACTTCAGTGTTCAGCTCGGTGTTGCATTCGGCCAGGATTTCTCCGGTAGCCGGGTGCACGATAGCCTTGGCGGTGGTGCGGCCAAGGACGTAGTCGAGTGGCACGTCCAGCGTCTTGATACCGGCTTTTTCGATCTGGTTGATGTGGCGCGCGGTAATACGGCGGCCTTGCTCAACGATGACCTTGCCCTTCTCGTCCTGGATGTCCAGAACCGCAACTTCACCACGCAGGCGCGATGGCACCAGTTCCAGGCTGAGGGTTTCGCCGCTCAGGTGGAATACGTTGGTGGTGTAGAACGCGTCCAGCACTTCTTCGGTGGTGTAACCGAGTGCGCGCAGCAGTACCGAAGCCGGCAGTTTGCGACGACGGTCGATACGCACGAAGACGCAGTCTTTCGGGTCGAATTCGAAGTCCAGCCACGAACCGCGGTAAGGAATGATGCGAGCCGAGTACAGCAGTTTGCCGGAGCTGTGCGTCTTGCCGCGGTCGTGGTCGAAGAACACGCCCGGGGAACGGTGCAGCTGGGAAACGATAACACGCTCGGTACCGTTGATTACGAAGGTACCGTTCTCAGTCATCAGGGGGATTTCACCCATGTAGACTTCTTGCTCTTTGATGTCCTTGATCGCTTTGTTCGACGATTCTTTGTCGAAAATGATCAGGCGCACTTTTACCCGCAAAGGTACGGCGAAAGTCACACCGCGCAATACGCATTCTTTGACATCAAATGCCGGTTCGCCCAGGCGATAACCGACGTACTCCAGCGCAGCATTGCCGGAGTAGCTGATGATCGGGAAAACGGATTTGAAGGCCGCATGCAGGCCCACGTCGCGGAACTGATCTTTAGTCGCTCCCGCTTGCAAGAATTCACGATACGAATCCAGCTGGATGGCCAGGAGGTAAGGCACATCCATGACGTCCGGCAACTTGCTAAAGTCCTTGCGGATACGTTTTTTCTCAGTATATGAGTAAGCCATCAGCGTTCCCCAGCTTGGTCACCTGCTTGTTTGGCCCCTCCCGACGGGAGCAGCCAGAAAATCGTGCAAACCCCATGGTTTGCGCCACCGCATCGGGTGGTTACAGCGCCTTTATCAGCACCGACCCAGTCGGCTGCCAATAACGGAAAAAGGCCGGTGGCAAGAGCCACCAGCCATCAGCCTGTCGCTTGACGCTCGGGCTGGAGGAGCAAAGTCGATGCTTACTTCAGCTCGACTTTAGCGCCTGCTTCTTCCAGCTTCTTCTTGGCGTCTTCAGCCGCTTCTTTCGAAACGCCTTCAGCTACAACCTGAGGAGCGCCGTCTACTTTCTCTTTGGCTTCTTTCAGGCCCAGACCGGTCAGTTCACGAACTGCCTTGATCACGTTAACCTTCTTCTCGCCAGCTTCCAGCAGAACAACGTTGAACTCGGTTTGCTCTTCAACAGCAGCAGCAGCTACAGCTGGGCCAGCCGAAGCGGCAGCAGCGGTAACACCGAAGGTTTCTTCCATCGCTTTGATCAGCTCAACGATTTCCACTACGGATTTCTGGCCGATTGCTTCGATGATTTGTTCGTTAGTCAGAGACATGACTCAATTCCTGAATTGGGGGACGGCCTACGCGACCATCGAAATAAACAAAAAACGCGAGAAGTGACGAGCCTTAGGCTGCGGCAGCTTCTTTCTGGTCGCGAATTGCCGCCAGAGTACGAGCCAATTTGCTGGTTGCGCCTTGAATCACGCTCATCAGCTGAGAAATTGCTTCGTCACGGGTCGGCAGAGTTGCCAGTACGTCGATCTGATTAGCTGCGAGGAACTTGCCCTCGAACGCAGCTGCCTTGATCTCGAACTTGTCCTGACCCTTGGCAAACTCTTTGAAGATACGGGCAGCAGCGCCCGGATGTTCGTTCGAGAATGCAATCAGGGTCGGGCCGGTGAACACGTCGTTGAGGACACTGTATTGAGTGTCAGCAACAGCGCGCTTGAGCAGGGTGTTACGTACGACACGTACGTAAACGCCAGCTTCACGAGCCTCTTTACGGAGTCCGGTCATTGCGCCTACTGTTACGCCACGTGCATCAACCACGACAGCGGACAGAGCGACTTTGGCAGCCTCGTTGACTTCAGCGACGATGGCCTTCTTGTCTTCGAGATTAATTGCCACGGGTTTAACTCCTGCTTGTTACCGTTTCATTCGATCGGAACCGAATGTCGTTTTGGTGTCTGATTCGGTAAGGAACCGGGAGCACCATCTGCGTAGGCTTGAGGTTTAAGGCTTGCGCCGCCTACGGTCTTGGATAGCCCCCGCCAGGCAGGGACCCCAATCTTTCAATTGGCGCGGCAAACCGCGCCAACCTTTGTCTTACGCGTCGAGCGAGCTCTGGTCGATAACCAGACCTGGGCCCATGGTGGTGCTCAGGGTAACGCGCTTGACGTAAATGCCTTTCGAGGAAGCTGGCTTGATACGCTTCAGATCAGCGATCAGGGCTTCAACGTTTTCCTTCAGCTTGACGGCGTCGAAGCCCATCTTGCCAACGGAAGTGTGGATGATGCCGTTTTTGTCGGTGCGATAACGAACCTGACCAGCCTTGGCGTTCTTGACCGCGTTGGCTACGTCTGGAGTTACGGTGCCGACTTTAGGGTTAGGCATCAGGCCACGTGGACCGAGGATCTGACCCAACTGACCTACAACGCGCATGGCATCCGGGGATGCGATCACTACGTCATAGTTCAGGTCGCCGCCTTTCATTTCGGCAGCCAGGTCGTCCATACCTACACGGTCAGCGCCGGCAGCCAGAGCGGCCTCAGCAGCTGGACCCTGGGTGAACACAGCAACGCGAACGGTCTTGCCAGTGCCGTGTGGCAGCACAGTAGCGCTACGAACAACCTGGTCAGATTTACGCGGGTCTACACCCAGGTTTACAGCAACGTCGAACGACTCGCTGAACTTGACAGTCGACAGCTCGGCCAGCAGAGCAGCGGCGTCTACGATGTTGTAGGCCTTGCCTGCTTCGATTTTGCCGGCGATAGCCTTTTGACGCTTGGTCAGCTTAGCCATTACACACCCTCCACGTTAAGGCCCATGCTACGAGCAGAACCGGCGATAGTACGCACGGCTGCATCCATATCAGCTGCAGTCAGATCCGCGTTTTTGGTTTTCGCGATTTCTTCCAGCTGAGCACGGGTAACGGTGCCAACCTTAACGGTGTTCGGACGAGCGGAACCGCTGGTCAGACCGGCCGCCTTCTTCAGCAGAACCGAAGCAGGGGTGGATTTGGTTTCGAAAGTGAAGCTACGGTCGCTGTAGACAGTGATGATCACTGGAGTCGGCAGACCTGGCTCAAGACCCTGGGTACGGGCGTTGAAAGCCTTGCAGAATTCCATGATGTTCACGCCGTGCTGACCCAGAGCAGGACCAACCGGTGGACTTGGGTTAGCCTGAGCGGCCTTCACTTGCAGCTTGATGTAAGCGGTAATCTTCTTGGCCATGAGGCACTCCAATTACGGGTTCGAACGCCTCGAAAGGCTCCCCGGTTACTTGCGCGTTTATCCCAGTGACGACAAAACCCCACAGCCTTAGGCTGCGGGGTTGGGATTGCTTGCCCAGTTAGACCTTCTCGACCTGACTGAACTCGAGCTCCACCGGAGTAGAGCGACCGAAAATGAGCACTGCCACTTGGATCCGGCTCTTTTCGTAGTTAACTTCTTCCACAACGCCATTGAAATCAGCGAATGGACCGTCATTGACACGTACCGTCTCGCCTGGCTCGAACAACGTCTTCGGCTTCGGCTTGTCGCTACCATCAGCAACGCGACGCAGAATCGCTTCTGCCTCTTTATCGGTAATCGGCGCAGGCTTGTCAGCGGTACCGCCGATGAAACCCATCACCCGAGGAGTATCCTTGACCAAGTGCCAAGTACCCTCGTTCATATCCATCTGGACCAGCACATAGCCTGGGAAGAACTTCCGTTCGCTTTTGCGCTTCTGGCCGTTACGCATCTCAACCACTTCTTCAGTGGGAACCAGAATCTCGCCGAAGCCATCTTCCATGCCAGCCAGCTTTACGCGCTCGATCAGCGAGCGCATCACATGCTTCTCGTAACCCGAGTAAGCATGCACAACATACCAACGCTTAGCCACGGGACACCCTTAGCCGACAATCAAGGAAACAAGCCAGCCGAGCAGGGAATCAAGACCCCACAACAGCAACGCCATAACCAGAACAACAGCCACGACAATCAGCGTGGTCTGCGTGGTTTCTTGGCGAGTTGGCCACACGACTTTACGAATCTCGGTGCGAGCTTCCTTAACCAGTACAAAGAAAGACTTGCCCTTCGCGGTTTGCAGGCCTACAAAGACAGCTACAGCAGCAATGGCAAGCAAAGCGAGTACACGGTACAGGATCGGCGAAGCAGCGTAATACTGATTGCCAACAACGCCAACAACTACCAAAGCGACTACTACAAGCCACTTGAGCAGATCGAAGCGAGAGCCTTGAGCTTCAGCTTTAGGAGTCATCTATGAAGATCCTGTGAAAAGAAAGCCAGACACACCGAGTGAATCTGGCAGGTCAGGAGGGAATCGAACCCCCAACCTACGGTTTTGGAGACCGTCGCTCTGCCAATTGAGCTACTGACCTAAAACAAAATCAGGCCGACCATTATGCCGGCCCGAAAAATACATTACAACCGCTTATTCGATGATTTTGGCTACGACACCAGCGCCGACGGTACGACCGCCTTCACGGATAGCGAAACGCAGACCATCTTCCATCGCGATGGTTTTGATCAGGGTAACAGTCATCTGAATGTTGTCACCTGGCATTACCATTTCAACGCCTTCTGGCAGCTCGCAGTTACCAGTCACGTCAGTAGTACGGAAGTAGAACTGTG
>NZ_JAFGYL010000034.1:0-3960 GCF_017491835.1 Pseudomonas sp. 67(2021) | reverse complement strand
TGTGCGGCTTGACCGAACCTGGCTTGACCAGAACCTGGCCACGCTCAACGTCGTCACGCTTGGTACCACGCAGCAGAACGCCGCAGTTCTCGCCAGCACGACCTTCGTCGAGCAGCTTGCGGAACATCTCAACACCGGTGCAGGTGGTGGTGGTGGTGTCACGCAGACCAACGATTTCCAGAGCATCCTGAACGCGAACGATACCGCGCTCGATACGACCAGTCACAACAGTACCGCGACCCGAGATCGAGAACACGTCTTCGATTGGCATCAGGAATGGCTTATCGATCATACGAACTGGTTCTGGGATGTAGGTATCCAGAGTTTCAACCAGTTTACGAACGGCAGTGGTGCCCATTTCGTTGTCGTCTTTGCCTTCCAGCGCCATACGAGCCGAACCGATGATGATCGGAGTGTCGTCGCCTGGGAAGTCGTAGGTCGACAGCAGGTCACGAACTTCCATCTCAACCAGCTCCAGCAGCTCAGCGTCGTCTACCAGGTCAGCCTTGTTCAGGAAAACCACGATGTACGGAACGCCTACCTGACGGGACAGCAGGATGTGCTCACGAGTTTGTGGCATCGGACCATCAGCGGCCGAGCAAACCAGGATCGCGCCGTCCATCTGGGCAGCACCGGTGATCATGTTCTTCACATAGTCAGCGTGACCTGGGCAGTCAACGTGAGCGTAGTGACGAATAGTCGAGTTGTACTCAACGTGAGCGGTGTTGATGGTGATACCGCGAGCTTTTTCTTCTGGTGCGCTGTCGATCTTGTCGAACTCAACGACGGCCGAACCGAAAACTTCGGAGCAGACGCGAGTCAGAGCAGCAGTCAGAGTGGTTTTACCGTGGTCAACGTGACCAATGGTCCCAACGTTGACGTGGGGCAGGGAACGATCAAATTTTTCCTTAGCCATCGATATCACCCTCTACAGAAGAAATTAGACAAACAATATCAACCATTAAAACAAAGGCAGATATTTTCATATCTGCCTTGTTATATGGAGCTCTTGAGCGGATTTGAACCGCTGACCTCACCCTTACCAAGGGTGTGCTCTACCAACTGAGCTACAAGAGCAAAACCCTTTTGCACAACCTGCAAACTTGGAGCGGGTAGCGGGAATCGAACCCGCATCATCAGCTTGGAAGGCTGAGGTTCTACCACTAAACTATACCCGCGGAGCCTGCAGCTCACGCTTAAATCTGGTGGAGGGAGAAGGATTCGAACCTTCGAAGTCGTAGACGTCAGATTTACAGTCTGATCCCTTTGGCCGCTCGGGAACCCCTCCTAATCAGGCCGGCATTCTATATCATGCCAAACCCCTGTCAAGCATTTTCTCATTTAAAAACCTGAGGTTAGCTGCGTTGACACGCTTCACTTCGAATCCCGTTTAAGGTGTTCGCTGTGGAGCGGGCGCCATTCTATGCAAACTATTGAGCAGGTGCAACCCCTTCGCACAGCATTATTTTATGTTTTAACTCATTGAATTCCTTGGAAAGGTTTTGCAACTGCTGTTCGCCCAACAAAGGCTGGCCATCCGGCGCAACTGCAAGCCAGTAACCGCTTCCTGCAGCAGCTTTCGGCACGGATTGAGCATTGACCTTCATCGCCACCAAGCGCTGTTGCAACCTGGCAATTGAATCCTCTTCAGAAAATCCACCAACGAAGAGACACTGCTGACGCGGCACCACCTGCCCTCTCCCGCTTTCACCAGCAGTTTCGCTCAGTAGACGGATATCCTGCTGCGCACCGCGATACAGACTAAGGGGCGTTACATCTTTGGCTCGCAAGGGCGCTTCCTGCTGATGCCAGACATAGTAAAAAACATTGAGAACCACTAGGAGCAGGAACAACCAACGCATATAAACCTCAGGACAAGGGACACGCCATCGCCAAGCCGACAAAAACCAGGTCGGGCACGACCCTGGCGTCAGGCGCGACGCCTTTAACCAACTCGGCATCCCCTCCCGTAATAAAGACGGTGAATTGCTCTCCCCAGTACGCTCGAGCCAGCTCTAATTGAGTGAGAACAAAGCCCCTCAGCATCAAAGAACAACCGCGCTCCACCGCTTCCACGGTGGTACGCCCCGGGACATGACTGGAAAGGGCGCGCTCTGCCGCCTCATCACCATAACGAATTTTACGGGTATGGGTGCGAAGCTGGTTTCGCATCAAAGGCATGCCTGGACAAATGAACCCACCGAGATGCTCACCGTCAGGCCGCACAAAATCGGCAGTAACCGCGGTACCGAAGTCGAGAACCAGACAAGCACTCCCGGCAGCCAGGTGAAAGCCGCCAAGCATCGCCAGCCAGCGATCAAGCCCCAGACGCTCATAGTCTTCGTAGCCGTTTCGAACACCAGACATCTCGCGAGCGGGCTTCGCACACGAGATAGGAATACTGAACTCGCGCTCAAGCATTTCGGTTAAAGCACTGGTTTCCTCGTTGGTCCTGACGCTTACCAAACGACACTTGCGCAGCGAGAGTGACTTTATGATGCGTAGGCTCTCAAGCAAAGCCTGATTGGAATCTACAACTCCTTCCGAGACCAGCTCGCTCGCCGACGCATCCAGCACGCGCCATTTTATAAAGCTATTGCCGCAGTCAAGCTCAAGAATCATCACGCAACCTCAGGCTGAGCTCTCCGCCACTAAAGGCCTTTTCGACACCATCTACAATCAAGCGCAACCCGCCTTGGTTATCAATCCCGAGCACTACTCCATCGATACGGCTGTTACCCGCGATCAACGACACGGAGCGCCCCTGCCACAGATGATTTTCCGCCCATTCTGCCTGCAGACTCGCGAACCCGTTGAGCTGGTGTTTATGGATATAAGTCTTGAGTTGATTACTCAATTCAACCACCAGAGCATTGCGATCGCAGGCTTTGCCTGACTCCAGTTTTATAGAAGTCCATTGCTGGTCGACCTCATCGGCAACCTGCATATTCACGTTGATTCCTATACCCAATACAACATGACACACATCCGCCGGATCGCCGACGAGTTCGAGCAGAATGCCAGCTATTTTCTTGTTACCCACCAAAACATCATTGGGCCACTTCAAACCGGCATTGGGCACACCGGTGTTTCGCAAGGCCTGCATCACCGCCAAGCCAACAACAAGGCTCAATCCCTCAAGCTGACGCATGCCGCCTTCGATGCGGAGTACAAGGCTGTAATAAAGATTTTCTGCAAATGGGCTTACCCACTTACGACCTCGACGACCACGGCCTGCCAATTGTCGCTCCGCGAGCACCAAAAACGGCGCAGCGGCGCCGTCACTGATGGAGCGCAGAGCCTCGGCATTTGTCGAGTCAACAGAGTCGAACACACGCACCGGCCATTGAGGCATCTTCCTGGTTATTTCCAGAGGATCAAGGAGCGTCAGAGGCGTCGACAATTGATATCCGCGACCGCGAACTTTATGGATCGACAGGCCAAGTTCAGCTTCAAGCTGTTGTAGCTGCTTCCATACAGCACTTCGGCTTATTCCCAGGGCAACGCCCAGGTCCTGTCCGGAATGGAATCGTCCATCCTTCAGTAGATTCAACAACGTCAGCATGCAGGTATCGCCTCACAATGAGGCCCGCATAATAGCCATGCCCCGGGCCGTTGCATAGAAATCAAGCGGACACATTTCTCGCAGGCAAAACAAAACCCCAACTGCTTTCGCAATTGGGGTTTCGGAATTTAATCTTGACGATGACCTACTCTCACATGGGGAAACCCCACACTACCATCGGCGATGCATCGTTTCACTGCTGAGTTCGGGATGGGATCAGGTGGTTCCAACGCTCTATGGTCGTCAAGAAATTCGGGTACTGACTCGTGACCAGACGGCCTCGCTTCAGCAAATTGGGTATGTGACAGCTTTCGGTGTTTGTGCGTTTCGAACTTTCGGTTCGTTTCGTCTTCACACACCGCAATCTGGTGCCTTTTCAGGTCAGCAAATTGCTT
>NZ_JAFGYL010000033.1:24744-30821 GCF_017491835.1 Pseudomonas sp. 67(2021) | reverse complement strand
TGACGCTGACCGCGACCAACAACATTGTTGAAGGCGGTCAGATCACTTACACCGCAACGCTGACTAATCCAGCGCAGACGCCAGTTACCGTCACCCTGTCGAACGGTTCGACCATCACCATTGCTGCCGGCGAAACCGTCGGTACCGTCAACGTGCCAACAGCGGCCAATGACGTCTACAACAATGGCAGCACCGTCAGCACGACCATCACTGGCGCTACCGGTGGCAACTTCGAAAACCTGGTGCCAAGCAACACGCCAGCGGTGACCACCATCACCGACTCGGTCGATGACACTGGCCTGAGCCTCAGCGCCACCGGCTCTGTGGCCGAGGGTGGCCAGATCACCTACACCGCCACGCTGACGAATCCGGCCGGCACCCCGGTAACCGTGACCCTGAGCAACGGCTCGGTGATCACCATTGATGCCGGCAAAACCACCGGCACCGTTACCGTTCCAGCGCCGGCCGATGACATCTACAAGGACGCCGGCCAGGTCGAAGTCAGCATCAAGGACGCCACCGGCGGCAACTTCGAAAATCTGGTGCCGAACACTACGCCAGCAGTGACCGAAATCACTGACACCGTCGATACCTCGACGGTGAAGCTGAGCGCAGACACCTCGGTTGCCGAAGGCGGCACCGTGACTTACACCGCCACCGTCGGCGCGCCAGTCACCGGCTCGCCTGTGGTCGTGACGTTGGCCAACGGCCAGAACATCACCATCGCCGTCGGCCAGACCACTGGCTCCATCACCTACACTGCACCGAACGATGCCTTGACCGGCAACGCTCCGCTGACCAACTCGATCACTGGCGTAACCGGCGGTAACTACGAAAATCTGGTGGCGGACAACACTCCAGTTTCGACAACCGTCACCGACGTGGCCGACACCACCAATCTGTCGCTGAGCGCGACCGCTTCCGTGGCTGAAGGCGGCCAGATCACTTACACCGCGACCTTGACCAATGCTGCTGGCTCGCCAGTGACCGTGACCTTGTCGAATGGCGCCGTCATCACCATCCAGGCAGGCGAAACCAGCGGTAATGTGACCTTCCCGGCTCCGTCCGACGACGTCTACAAAGACTCAGGCTCCGTGCAGGCCACCATCACCAGCGCCACCGGCGGCAACTTCGAGAATCTCGTTTCGAGCACCACGCCAGCGGTCACTCAAGTCACCGACACCATCGACACCTCGACGGTCAAATTGACCGCCGACACCTCGGTCGCGGAAGGCGGAACCGTCACCTACACCGCCACTGTCGGCGCGCCCGTCACCGGCACGCCTGTTGTCGTGACCCTGGCCAACGGCCAGAGCATCACCATCGCCGTGGGCCAGACCACCGGCAGCGTCACCGCCCCGGTATCGAATGACGTGCAGATCGGTCACGCACCGCTGACCAACTCGATCACCAACGTCAGCGGCGGCAACTTCGAAAATCTGGTCGCCGACAAGACCCCGGTCAGCACCACCGTGACCGACACCGTCGACACCACCAGCGTCGCGCTGACTGCCACCGGCAACGTCAACGAAGGCGGGCAGATCACCTACACCGCGACGCTGAGCAACCCGGCCGGTACGCCGGTCACCGTCAACCTGAGCAACGGATCGGTCATCACCATTGAAGCCGGCAAGACCACCGGCACCGTGACCGTTCCGGCACCTGCCGATGACGTCTACAAAGACGCCGGCAAAGTCGAAGTCACCATCAAGGACGCCACCGGCGGCAACTTCGAAAATCTGGTGCCGAGCACTACGCCTGCGGTGACCAACGTTGCCGACACGGTCAACACCACGCACCTGACCCTCAGCGCAGAAAGCTACGTGCTCGAAGGCTCTTCGATCACTTACACCGCAACGCTGACCAACGCCGCGCAAACGCCGGTAACGGTCAACCTGAGCAACGGCCAGACCATCACCATCGAAGCCGGCAAGACCAGCGGTTCGGTGACGATTGCCGCACCGAGCGATGACGTCTACAAGGACGTCAGCAAGCTCACCGTAACCATGACCGATGCCAGCGGCGGCAACTTCGAGAAACTCGACGTCAGCAAGACTCCGGTCAGCACCACGGTCAACGACACCGTCGACACAACCGCACTGACTCTCACCGCCAGCGATACCGTCAGCGAAGGTGGCCAGATCACCTACACCGCGACCCTGAGCAACCCGGCCGGCACTGCGATGACCGTGACCCTGGCCAACGGCGCGGTGATCAACATCGCTGCCGGTGCTACCAGCGGTTCGGTGAATTTCCCGGCGCCCGCCAATACGCCGTACATCGATGGCAGCAACGTGCGGACGGCGATCGCCAGCCACAGCGGCGGCAATTTCGAGCGCGTCGATGCCGATCGTTCGGCTGTGGTGACCAAAGTCACCGACGCCGTCGACACCACCAACATCAGCCTGAGCGCCACCGGCAGCGTTGCCGAGGGCGGCTCGATCGTCTACACCGCCACCCTGAGCAATCCGGCCGGCACGGCCATGAGCGTGACCCTGAGCAACGGCGCGGTGATCAACATTGCCAAGGGTGCGAGCACTGGCACTGCGACCGTAGCCGCGCCTGGCGATGATGTGTACAAGGACGCCGGCAAGGTCGATGCGAGCATCACCAAGACCAGCGGCGGCAACTTTGAAAACCTGGTGATCGACAAGACTCCTGCGGTAACTGATGTCACCGACACCATCGACAACAGCACTGTTGCGCTGACCGCCAGCGCCAGTGCGGTGGAAGGCGGCGTGGTTGTCTACACCGCGTCCGTGACCGCACCGGTCACCGGTTCGCCAGTGCTGGTGACACTGTCCAACGGCCAGACCATCACCATTCCGGTCGGCGCCAGCAGCGCCAGCGTCAACTTCACCGCGCCGAACGATGCACAGGCCGGCGGCAACACTCTGAGCGTGAAAATCGACGGCGCCAGTGGTGGCAATTACGAAAATCTCGTGGCTGACCAGACCCCGGCGGTGACCTCGGTAACCGACGTCGCCGACACCACCAACCTGTCGCTGTCCGCAACCGGCTCCGTGGCCGAGGGCGGTTCGATTGTCTACACCGCAACCCTGAGCAACCCGGCCGGCACGCCAGTGACCGTGAGCCTGAGCAACGGCGCGGTGATCACCATCGAGGCTGGCAAAACCAGCGGCACCGTCACCGTTCCGGCACCTGCCGATGACGTCTACAAAGACGCCGGCAAAGTTGAAGTCACGATCAAGGACGCCACTGGCGGCAACTTTGAAAACCTGGTGCCAAGCACCACGCCAGCGGTTACCGATGTCACCGACACCGTCGACACCTCGACGGTCAAACTGACCGCGACCGAAACCGCGGCAGAAGGTGGCACCGTCACCTACACCGCCACCGTCGGCGCGCCGGTCACCGGTTCGCCTGTGGTCGTCACCCTGGCCAATGGTCAGAACATCACTATCGAAGTCGGCAAGACCAGCGGCAGCGTGAGCACCACCGCGCCGAACGACGTCCTCGCCGGCCACGCGCCGCTGACCAACTCGATCACCAACGTCAGCGGCGGTAACTTCGAAAACCTCGTTGCCGACCAGACCCCGGTCAGCACCATCGTGACCGACACCGCCGACACCACCAACCTGTCGCTCAGCGCGACCGGCGCGGTGAACGAAGGCGGCCAGATCACCTACACCGCGACTTTGAGCAACGCCGCTGGCACACCGGTCACCGTGACCCTGTCGAACGGTGCGACTATCCTCATCGAGGCCGGCAAGACCACCGGCACCGTGACCGTCGATGCACCGAAAGACGACGTCTATAAAGACGCCGGCAGCGTTGAAGCGACCATCCAGAGCGCAACCGGCGGCAACTTCGAGAACCTGGTGCCAAGCGCGGTTCCAGCGGTGACGAATGTCACCGATACCATCGACACTTCGACGGTCAAGCTGACCGCCGATACTTCGGTGGCTGAAGGCGGCAACGTGACTTACACCGCCACGGTTGGTGCGCCAGTCACCGGCTCGCCTGTTGTGGTAACTCTGGCCAACGGCCAGACCATCACCATCGGCGTCGGTCAAACTACGGGCACCGCAACCGCGGTTGCTGCGAACGATGCGCTGACCGGCAACGCGCCGATCACCAACTCCATCACTGGCATAACCGGCGGCAATTTCGAAGATCTGGTGGCGGACAAAACTCCGGTTTCGACTTCTGTTACGGATGTTACCGACACTACCACTCTGTCGCTCAGCGCCAGTAACTCGGTGGCTGAAGGTGGCCAGATCACCTACACCGCGACACTGACCAATGCCGCTGGCTCACCAGTGACCGTGACCCTGTCGAACGGCGCTGTGATCACCATCAAGGCTGGCGAAACCACCGGCACCGCAACCGTTCCTGCACCGTCCGACGACGTCTACAAAGATGCCGGTTCCGTGCAGGCGACGATCACCAGTGCCACCGGTGGTAACTTCGAAAATCTCGTGCCGAGCACCACTCCAGCGGTCACTCAGGTCACTGATACCATCGACACGTCGACCGTCAAACTGACCGCCGATACGTCGGTGGCCGAAGGCGGCACCGTGACTTACACCGCCACCGTCGGTGCGCCAGTTACCGGTTCGCCAGTTGTGGTAACTCTGGCCAACGGTCAGACCATCACCATCGGCGTTGGTCAGACTACTGGCACCGCAACCGCTGTTGCTGCGAACGATGCGTTGGCCGGTAATGCGCCGATCACCAACTCGATCACTGGCGTGACCGGTGGCAACTTCGAAGATCTGGTGGCGGACAAAACTCCAGTTTCGACTTCTGTCACCGACGTTACCGACACCACCAACCTTTCGCTGAGTGCGACCGGTTCTGTGGCCGAAGGTGGTTCGATTGTTTACACCGCTACACTGACCAACGCCGCTGGCTCGCCAGTGATCGTGACCCTGTCGAACGGTGCCGTGATCACCATCAAGGCAGGCGAAACAACCGGCACCGCAACCGTTCCGGCACCGTCCGATGACGTCTACAAAGATGCTGGTTCCGTGCAGGCGACGATCACTAGCGCTACCGGTGGCAATTTCGAAAACCTGGTACCGAGCACTGCTCCAGCGGTGACGACAGTCACCGACACCATCGATACCTCGACCGTCAAATTGACGGCTGATACTTCGGTGGCTGAAGGCGGCACTGTCACCTACACCGCCACCGTCGGCGCGCCGGTCACCGGCTCGCCAGTTGTCGTGACGCTTGCTAACGGCCAGACCATCACCATTGGCGTCGGTCAGACTACTGGCACCGCAACCGCTGTTACTGCGAACGATGCGCTGACCGGCAACGCGCCGATCACCAACTCGATCACTGGCGTGAGCGGTGGCAATTTCGAAGATCTGGTGGCGGATAAAACTCCGGTTTCAACTTCTGTCACGGACGTTACCGACACCACCAACCTGTCGCTGAGTGCGACCGGTTCTGTGGCCGAAGGTGGTTCGATTGTTTACACCGCTACACTGACCAACGCCGCTGGCTCGCCAGTGATCGTGACCCTGTCGAACGGTGCTGTGATCACCATCAAGGCAGGCGAAACAACCGGCACCGCAACCGTTCCGGCACCGTCCGATGACGTCTACAAAGATGCTGGTTCCGTGCAGGCGACGATCACTAGCGCTACCGGTGGCAATTTCGAAAACCTGGTACCGAGCACTGCTCCAGCGGTGACGACAGTCACCGACACCATCGATACCTCGACCGTCAAATTGACGGCTGATACTTCGGTGGCTGAAGGCGGCACTGTCACCTACACCGCCACCGTCGGCGCGCCGGTCACCGGCTCGCCAGTTGTCGTGACGCTTGCTAACGGCCAGACCATCACCATTGGCGTCGGTCAGACTACTGGCACCGCAACCGCTGTTACTGCGAACGATGCGCTGACCGGCAACGCGCCGATCACCAACTCGATCACTGGCGTGAGCGGTGGCAATTTCGAAGATCTGGTGGCGGACAAGACCCCGGTCAGCACCACCGTGACCGACACCGTCGACACCACCAACCTGTCCCTGTCGGCCACCGGCTCGGTGGCGGAGGGTGGCCAGATCACTTACACCGCGACCCTGACCAACGCCGCTGGC
>NZ_JAFGYL010000033.1:0-24646 GCF_017491835.1 Pseudomonas sp. 67(2021) | reverse complement strand
CGGCACCGTGACTTACACCGCCACCGTCGGCGCACCAGTGACTGGCTCCCCTGTCGTCGTGACTCTGGCTAACGGCCAGACCATCACCATCGGTGTCGGTCAGACTACTGGCACCGCAACCGCTGTTGCTGCGAACGATGCGTTGGCCGGTAATGCGCCGATCACCAATTCGATCACTGGCGTAACTGGCGGCAATTTCGAAGATCTGGTTGCAGATAAAACTCCGGTTTCGACTTCTGTCACCGACGTTGCCGACACTACAAATCTGTCCTTGAGCGCCAGCAATTCGGTGGCGGAAGGTGGCCAGATCACTTACACCGCGACATTGACCAATGCTGCTGGCTCACCAGTAACCGTGACCCTGTCGAATGGCGCCGTGATCACCATCAAGGCTGGCGAAACCACTGGCACCGCGACCGTTCCGGCACCGTCCGATGACGTCTACAAAGACGCCGGTTCCGTCCAGGCGACGATCACCAGTGCCACCGGTGGTAACTTCGAAAATCTCGTGCCGAGCACCACTCCAGCGATCACTCAGGTCACTGACACCATCGATACTTCGACCGTCAAACTGACGGCTGATACGTCGGTGGCTGAAGGCGGCACCGTGACTTACACCGCCACCGTCGGTGCGCCAGTTACTGGCTCGCCTGTGGTCGTGACACTGGCCAACGGCCAGACCATCACCATCGGCGTCGGCCAGACTACCGGCACTACAACCGCTGTTGCTTCGAACGATGCACTGAACGGCCACGCTCCGATCACCAACTCGATCACTGGCGTAACCGGTGGCAACTTCGAAAATCTCGTCGCCGACAAGACTCCGGTCAGCACCACCGTGACCGACACCGTCGACACCACCAATCTGTCACTGAGCGCAACCGGCTCCGTGGCCGAAGGTGGCCAGATCACCTACACCGCGACACTGACCAACGCCGCTGGCTCGCCTGTGACCGTCACCCTGTCGAACGGCGCCGTGATCACCATCAAGGCTGGCGAAACAACCGGCACTGCAACCGTTGCGGCACCGTCCGATGACGTCTACAAAGATGCCGGCTCGGTGCAGGCGACGATCACCAAAGCCACCGGCGGCAACTTCGAGAACCTGGTACCGAGCACTGCTCCAGCCGTGACGACTGTCACCGACACCATCGACACGTCGACCGTCAAATTGACCGCCGATACTTCGGTAGCCGAAGGCGGCACCGTAACTTACACCGCCACCGTCGGCGCTCCGGTTACCGGCTCACCAGTTGTGGTAACTCTGGCCAACGGTCAGACCATCACCATCGGCGTCGGTCAGACTACCGGCACTGCAACCGCTGTTGCTTCGAACGATGCACTGACCGGCCACGCTCCGATCACCAACTCGATCACTAACGTAACCGGCGGTAACTTCGAAAACCTCGTTGCCGACAAGACCCCGGTCAGTACCACCGTGACCGACACCGTCGACACCACCAATCTGTCACTGAGCGCAACCGGCTCCGTGGCCGAAGGTGGCCAGATCACCTACACCGCGACACTGACCAACGCCGCTGGCTCGCCTGTGACCGTCACCCTGTCGAACGGCGCCGTGATCACCATCAAGGCTGGCGAAACAACCGGCACTGCAACCGTTGCGGCACCCTCCGACGACGTCTACAAAGATGCAGGTTCCGTGCAAGCCACGATCAAAACCGCGACCGGTGGTAACTTCGAAAACCTGGTACCGAGCACCGCGCCAGCAGTGACCAGCGTCACCGACACCGTCGACACCACCACCGTAAAACTGAGCGCAACCGCCACAGCGGCAGAAGGCGGCAACGTCGTCTACACCGCAACCGTCGGCGCCCCCGTCACCGGTTCGCCAGTTGTCGTGACGTTGGCCAACGGCCAGAACATCACCATCGCCGTCGGCCAGACCACCGGCACCGTAACCGCCGTCGCACCGAACGATGCGCTGACCGGCAACGCTCCGCTGACCAACTCGATCACCAACGTCAGCGGCGGCAACTTCGAAAATCTCGTCGCCGACAAGACCCCGGTCAGCACCACCGTGACCGACACCGTCGACACCACCAACCTGTCCCTCAGCGCCAGTAACTCGGTGGCAGAAGGTGGCCAGATTACGTACACCGCGACATTGACCAACGCCGCAGGCTCGCCAGTGACCGTGACCCTGTCGAACGGTGCCGTGATCACCATCAAAGCGGGCGAAACCACCGGCACGGTGAACGTTCCAGCGCCAGCTGACGACGTCTACAGAGACGCCGGCACCGTGCAGGCGACCATCAGCAGCGCCACCGGTGGCAACTTCGAAAAACTGGTACCGAGCACCACGCCAGCGGTGACCAGCGTCACCGACACCGTCGACACCACCACCGTCAGCATCACTGGCAGCAGCTCGGTGACCGAAGGCCAGACCGCCAGCTACACCGTCAGCCTCAATCACCCGGCGCAGACCGAAGTGACCCTGAAAATCGTCTACAGCGGCACTGCTGCCGACGGTTCGGACTTCACCGGTGTGTACACCGTGAAGATCCCGGCGGGCGCCAGCAGCGCGCAGTTCAACGTCGCCACCCTCGATGACAAGATCACCGAAGGCACCGAGAACTTCGTGGTCAAGATCGATTCGGCTACCGGCGGCAACTTCGAGAACCTCGCGGTCAGCAGCACCAATGGCAGCGTCAGCACCTCGATCATCGACAACGATGCACCACCGGTGCTCGATCTGGACGCCAACAACTCCAGCGGTGCGACCGGTGCCGATTACAAGGTGACGTTCACCGAGAACACCCCGGGCGCCGGCGTGTCGATCGCTGACACCGACCTCAGCATCACCGACCCGGACAGCACCATGCTGACCGGTGCCACCGTGGTGCTGACCAACCGTCAGGACGGCGATGCGCTGAATCTGGGCAACAGCGTCAACGGCATCACCATCAATGCCAACAGCACCAACGGCACGGTGACCCTGACCCTCTCGGGTAACGCGACCCTGGCCGACTACATGCAGGCCATCAAGAACATCAGCTTCACCAACAGCAGCGAAAACCCGAGCACCGTGCCGCGCATCATCACCGTGACGGTGACCGATGTCGGCAACTACTCGAACACTGCGACCACCACGGTCAACGTGGTGGCGGTCAACGATGCACCGGTCGCTGCGCCGAGCGATGTCACCGGCACCGAAGATACGCCGCTGGTACTCGGCTGGTCGACCTTTGGCGTCACCGATGTCGACAGCCCGGCGAGCAGCCTCGGTATCAAGATCACGCAGCTGCCGGGCGAGGGCAAACTGCAGTATCTGGACGGCTCGACCTGGAAGGATGTGGCCAACAACCAGACCTTCAGCAAGGCCGACATCGACGCCGGCAAGCTGCGCTTCCTGCCGGATGCCAACGAGTCGGGCACCAACGGTTACGGCGGCACCGGTCTGGGCAACAAGCAGGCGGACTACGCGCAGATCAAGTTCCAGCCTACCGATGGCCAGGCGCTGGGCAGCACCGGCACAGTGAAGATCGACATCACGCCAGTGGCGGATGCGCCGACCCTAGCCGTGGCTGACAACAGCGTTAAATCCACCGGCCTCATCAAGGAAGTCTGGACCGGTCTGTCGGGCCTGGGCACTGACGGCAGCGGAGCGAACTCGACCACCCTGAAAAACGTCATCGACGCCGCCGGCAAACCGAACTCCAGCGGCAACGTCACCAACGTGCAGTCTGACGGCAGTGTCGCCGCCGGTACGGCGTCGAAGACCTCGGGCCTGATCTACCTGGAAGCCGGCAAAACCTACAGCTTCAGCGGCGTGGCCGATGACAGCCTGCTGATTACCATCGGCGGCAAGAGTGTGGCTTCCGGTACCTGGGGCGCGGGCGGTGCGATCAATGGTTCGTTTACCCCGACTACCAGCGGTTACTACACCCTCGACATCTACCACCACAACCAGAGCGGCCCGGGCAGCTACGACGTCAACCTGTCGGTCAACGGCGGCACGCCGATCGACCTCAGCAATGCCGGCGTGCCGATCTACACCGGTGTGCAGGACCTGATCAACTCGGGCGTGACCGTCTCCGATCTGCACGGCACCAACGGCGAAGGTTATTACGACGGCTACAAGCTCAACACCGGCGCTGAAGGCACCACGGTGAAACTGTCGGCGATCAGCACCGCGCTGACCGACACCGACGGCTCGGAAACCCTGACTGTGAAGATCAGCGGTGCACCGGTCGGTTCGGTGCTCAGCGATGGCGCGGGTCATACCTTCACCGTTACCGCGAGCAATGGCGAAGCCAACGTCACCGGCTGGAACCTCGGCTCTCTGACCGTGACCCCGCCAACCTACTACAACGGCCAGTTCAACCTGACCGTGACTTCGACGTCCACCGAACAGGTCGGCGGCTCGGCAAGCAGCACCGCGACCATTCCGGTCACAGTGGTGCCGGCGGTGTACAACGCGGTCACCGCCACCTCGGGTGACGACACCGTCACCGGCACCGACGCCAACGACATCATCGTCGCTGACATCGGCGGCCTGACCGTGGTCCCGGGCACCAACTACAACATTGCGTTCATGGTCGACAGCTCCGGCAGTATGAGCAGTTCGTCGCTGAACGCCGCGAAGGACTCGCTGACTTCGGTGTTCAACAGCCTCAAGCAAAGCCTGGGCGGCAGCAACTCGGGCACGGTGAACATCTTCCTGGTGGACTTCGATACCCAGGTCAACAAGTCGGTGTCGGTGAACCTCAACGACCCGAACGCTCTGGCGCAACTCAAAGCCGTACTGGACTCGATGGGCTCCGGCGGCGGCACCAACTACGAGGACGTGTTCAAGACCACGGCCAACTGGTTCCAGAGCGCCGACGCTGTGGCCAACACCGGGGCGAAGAACCTCACCTACTTCATCACCGACGGCCAGCCGACCTACTACCAGAGCGGTGAGCAAACCAACCCGACGCTTTATGGCAACGTGAAGCTCGATGACGTGGTGAAAACCAGCAACTACAAGCCGGGCGACACCTTCAGCACCTACATCGACAACACCCATGCGTTGACGATCAACAGTGCCGGCACCGTGACTCTGCAGACCTACAGCTCATGGTGGGGCTGGAGCAGCAGCAATCTGGGCACCATCCATGCGCAGGGCGACGGCACTTACGAGTTGTCGAACCTGGCAGGTACCGGTAACAGCACCAACTCGTCGACGACCAGCAACTCGACCAGCGGCTTTGCATTGTTGAGCGGGTTGTCGAGCGTCGAAGCCATTGGTCTGAACAACGACGTCAGCCTCAACGATCTCAAGCCGTACGACTCGGACAAAACGCCGCAAACCAACATCGATCCGAAGGACCTGGCCAACTCGATAATCGGCCATACCGAAGCGACGATGCCGGGTAACGACACCGTCAACGGTGGCGAAGGCAACGACATCCTGTTCGGCGATCTGGTCAGCTTCAACGGCATTGCCGGCGAGGGTTACCAGGCGATGCAGGCGTTCGTCGCCAAGGAAACCGGCGTCGATGTCAGCAAAGTCAGCACCAGTAATGTGCACCAGTACATCACCGAGCACTATCAGGCGTTTGATGTATCCGGCGCGCACGATGGCAACGACACGCTGCTCGGTGGCGCAGGCAATGACATCCTGTTCGGCTCGGGCGGCACCGACCTGCTCGACGGCGGCAAAGGCAATGACATCCTGCTCGGCGGCACCGGCAACGACACGCTGATCGGCGGTCAGGGCAACGACATCCTCATCGGCGGTTCCGGTGGCGACACCTTCGTCTGGAAATCGGGCGACACCGGTAACGACGTGATCAAGGATTTCAAAGCCAGCGAAGGCGACCGCATCGACCTGCGCGACCTGTTGCAGGGCGAGACCGGCAGCACGATCGACAACTTCCTGAAGATCACCACGGTGGATGGCACGTCGTCGCTGCAAGTCAGCTCGGCGGGCAAATTCAACTCGGGCGATGCCGCTGCGGCCACGCCGGACGTGACGATCAAACTGGAAGGCAACAACTGGGCGAGCGCCAACCTGCACAACCTGATTGCCGGCAGCGACCCGACCATCAAGGTCGATCACAACAACAGCTGAGGCTGAAACAACGACGGCCGCCTCCTGTGGGGCGGCCGTCGCGTTTGCGGGCAATGCAGCGGTGACGATTTGTTCGTCGCCCCGCATACTGGCGCGCAGTTGGCTATGCTGCTGACAGCATGACGCTGTTCATTTGTGAGGGATGCTTAATGTTTTACGTGCAACGCGATGCGCAGGGCCAGTTGATTCGCGTGGAAGCTGCGGCGTACGCCGAGGCCACGGAAACGCTGCCCGCCGATAACCATGAAATTCAGGCGTGGTACGCCAACGAAGCCGTGGAAAACAGCCTCAAACAGCTCAAGCAGAGCGACTTTGAAATGATTCGGGTACTCGACGACCTGATTCAGGTGCTGACCCAGAAAGGCGTGATCCGCGTCACTGACCTGCCGGCGGCGGCCCAGGCCAAACTGATGGACCGCACCCAGGCACGTGAAGCGCTGGGCGGGTTGAGCCAGTTGATCGATGAGGATGAGGGCGGGTTGATCTGATCCTAGATCTTCACCAACTGGACTGGCCCTTTCGCGAGCAGGCTCGCTCCCACAATGATCGTTCCCACGCTCCGCGTGGGAATGCATCAAGGGACGCTCCGCGTTCCGACCGCAACTCAGTTATCACGGCCCGTCACCGTTGTGACGCAGAGCATCACGGGCTGCATTCCCACGCAGAGCGTGGGAACGATCAGTTCAGGCCCCAGGGCTTCGGTTCACCGAGCAACTGCCCCTGCACGCCATACAAGCCCATCTCGCGAATCACCGACAACTCCCCTTCAGTCTCGACCCGTTCGGCAATCAGCGGCAGATCGATGCTGTGCGCCGCGCGCTGAATCGCTTCGATGAACAGACGCTTGTCGCTCTCCTGATCGATCGCGCGGATGTAGCTGCCATCGATCTTCAAGTACGCCAGACCCAAGCGCGCCAGGTTGCCGATCATGCTGAAGCGCCCGCCGAAGCGCTGCAGGCTCAGCGAGAAACCGAGCTCGCGCAGGCGTCGGGTCAACTGCTCCAGCACCGCTTGTTCAGGCAGTTGCTCCTCGCCGATCTCCAGAGTCAGGCGTGCGCCGAGATTGGAATGCGCGCGCAGAATCTCGAAGACTTTGTTCAGCGCCTGCGGGTCGGCCAGCGTTGCCGAGGACAGGTTCAGCGCCAGCGAATCCTCGTGCCCCTTCATCTGCTCGAGCACGCGTTCGAGCATCAGCCGATCGAGCCGCGCGGTCCAGCCGAAGCGCTCCAGCCACGGCAGAAAGCGCCCGGCGGGAATGGTCTGACCCTGCTCGTCGAGCAAGCGCGACAGCACCTTGTAATGCAGCACCAGTTGCGTGTCCTGCGCAGCGACCACGGGCTGGAAGTACAGCTCGAAACGCTGCTGACTCAAGGCCTGATCCAGCAGTCGATGCCAAGCGTGATGGTCGTCACCGACCTCCGCCACCAGACTCTGATCGATGCACGCCCAATTCTGCTCGCCCTGCCCTTCGGCCTGTGCGAGCGCCTGATCGCCCAGTGTCAGCACCGCTTGCGGGGAGTCACCGTGAGCGAACGGCGCCAGCCCGATCGAAGCCACTGCCGGCACGTCGGTCGCGCCGGTGGCATGCAGGCTGCTCAAGGCATTGTCGAGATTCTGCGCCAGCTGCAACGCTTCCTCGCGCACCAGCCCCGGCGCCAGCACGGCGAATTCACCGCCGCGAATACGCGTGACCAAGTCCTGAGTTTGTGGATATCTGGCGCACTCGCGGGTCAGTTGCTCGCCGACGGCCTTGAGCAACTGGTCGGTACGCTGGCCGCCGAGACGCTGGTTGAGACCGGCCAGGTCCTTGACCCGCAACAGCAGCAGATAACCCGAACTGGCCTGCTCCGGGTTGCTCACGCGGTTGTTCAGTTGCATCTCGAAATAGCGGCGGTTGGCCAGGCCGGTGAGGTTGTCCTGATAGGACTCGGTACGCAGTTTTTCACTGCGCTCGGCCTGCTCCTGGAACAGCGTCTTGAGCTTCTCGACCATCTGATTCATTGCCTGCACCACGCGACGCAACTCAGGCGTGCGTGGCAGATCCGGCAGGCTGAGAAACTCGCGGCGGGCAATCGCATGGGACTGCTGGACCATGTAATCGAGGGGTTTCAACTGCCGACGCAGCAACAGCGCGCCGAGCACCGCACTCAATGCGCCGCAGATCAGCAACCAGCCAAGACTGCCCAGTGCGCTCTGCCACAGCTTGGCCACGGCGAACATCGGATGGCTGACCACCTCGACCCGCGCCGCCTGCTCCCAGCCACGGCTGACCAGCGCATCGCCACCCGCCGGTTCGAGGCCGATCAGTCTGACGAACCAGTCCGGCACATTGCTCACCGCCGGGGTACCGCTGCGCTCGACAATGGTCTGCTCGGTCTTCACGTCGACCACGCGGATGCTCGCGTAATAACCGCTGTCGAAAATCGAACTGACCAGCAGCTCGACCATCGCCGGGTCGTCGATATTCGGCGTCAGCGACAACGCCAGCGCCGTCGCCGCGTCCTGTGCGTGAGAGCGCAACTGATTGACGTACTGGGTGCGCGAGCTCTCCAGGCTGACCATGAAGCTGCCGGTGAAGGCCACGACCAGGAACAGACAGATAGCGATCAACAGCTGTTTGAACAAAGACATCTGAGCGCGTGCTCCTAGTTAGTCGTCTCGACCGGAAAACCTTCGGCCTGCATTTTTTTCAGCACATCCTGCCAGCGCGACAGGCGTTTGGTGTCGCCGACCTTTTTATTGCCCTTGGCGCCGGGCAGATACAGACCTTCGGCATTGAAAGAGTAGACCGGCAGCAAATCGGTCCGCTGCGACGCCGGCTGGATCGGATCGATCAGGCTGTCGAGCACCAGCGGCATGGCATCGGGGGTCGCATAGTACGTCAACACCATGTGCGCGCGGTTCTGCCGCAGCGCCTTGACGTAGGTGATGCGCAGCTTGTCACTGGAAACGCCGAGATGGCGCAGGCTGAAATACTTGGCGATGGCGTAGTCTTCGCAGTCGCCGGCGCCCTTCCACAGCGCTTCGATCGGGGTTTCCCAGTAATCCACTTCGCGCCACAGATCGATGTCTTCGACGTAACGCACCTGCTTGTTGAAGAACAGGTTCACCACCTTGAGCTTGTCCATCTCACTGACCTGCTTCTGCGTGGCCAGCAGATTCTGCCAGGCATCGATGCGCTGCTGCCCCGCGCCCAGTGGCCCATAAAGAGCCGTGGCCTTGCGGCTGATCGCGGAAAAATCCCAATCGGCGTGCAGACCGCCCAGCATGACGCCGGCCAGCAGCAATGCGCAGCCAAGCCAGCGCAAGGTCCGAGGGATCGCGAAACGTACCGCCACTGCAGGTTTCCAGAAGGACAGAAAGGAAGCGTTTGATGGTGAAGCTTAGCCCGGCAAAAAACAATGGCACCGTGAGATCATCGAAGACGCGCTAGACTTGAGATTGCCGCGCAACGTTTTACAAGGTTTGACAACCTGTAGAGCAATCACTAGTGTCATTTGGATCCAAATATTGCGACCTACAGGGTGTGTTGTCGTGACTCAGAAGCCCAAACCGCTGCACAGCATCAAAGTCGAAGGACCGATTCCTGCGCATCTGGCCCGGTCGGTGATTGAAGAAACCCTGCGCTCGGCCATTCTCGATGGCCGCCTGCCCTGTGGCACTGCGCTGCGCCAGCAGGATCTGGCCGATCTGTTCGGGGTCAGCCGCATGCCGGTGCGCGAAGCTTTGCGCCAGCTCGAAGCGCAGGAGCTGCTCAGCGTCACCACGCACAAAGGCGCCGTGGTCGCCCCGCTGATCCAGGGCGATGCTGCTGAAACCTACGAGTTGCGCATTCTGCTCGAATCCGAGGCATTGCGGCAGTCCATTCCGCTGCTGACTGAGGCCGAGCATCAACTCGCCGCTGGCTACATCGATGAACTGGAAGCGCAGCACGACTACAACGAAATCGGCCGCCTCAACCGTCTCTTTCACATGGCCCTGTACAGCAAGGCGCCCAACCAGCGACTGCTGCGCCTTGTGGAGGACGGCCTGAACGAAGAAGAACGTTTTCTGCGGTTCAATCTGGAAGCGATGGGCTTGGGCAAGCTGTCCCAGGATGACCACCGCGCCATGCTTCAGGCCGTGATCGAGCGGGACATACCGCGCTCGCTCGCAATGCTGGAGCAGCACCTCAACCGTGGCGTTGAGGTTATCACCCGCTACCTGGCGACTCCCGCCGCACAGAAGCGTCACACCGCACGCTGATATCTCGTACGTCGAATAATCCCCTTACAAATCTTCGCGACCGCTCTGCTGCCGGCTCTGGCAGCGGATCGGCGTGCCCGCTGGTGCCCGCCCCGGCCCTGCCGACGCATTTCTGCTGCCCGCCGATGACCAATCGGTAATAGCCGTGACGGCAATTTACCCGCACTCTTCCAGCGCCACCCCTACAGAACGGGGACGCGCCGCCCTGACGGCACAGTCCCCGCAACAGGAACCTACGGAAGGAGCCTTGTCACGGGAAACAGGAAGTCATGGCGCCGGTCCCGGCCAACTTTCGCCCCCTTTGAATTCATAAATTTCCCTTGTTTAAAAGTTGCTTCGAGTGAGGCATTCACTCTTGTTATCGATTTTGGCCGTTATTAGCCGAAAGGAGTAACTACGCCCTAATAAAACTTGATCTGAAAGTTTTATCGGTAACTCTTATATTCAAAAAACAGCCAACTTAAAATAATTGAAAATAAACTTGTTAAATGCATTTGCCCTGTATTAGTTTTTCTCTCGCCAGGTTTGAACGTCGCCGTTCAGCGCGGCATACCTCACGCACCAACCGCAGCACCCGTGGCGCCGCAACGGCGCCACAGCGCAATCAATATTTGCCCGACCAACTTGCTATCCAACTTGCTCGACCGCTTACAGCAACTGAAAAGAACCGTGCACTTCAATCAATGATAAAGGACATCATGATGCCCACTAAGCAGCAACTCGCCCTGAAGAAAGCCGAACTGAGTATTCACCCGATCTTTTCCGAGATTACTTCGTTATCGGTATTACGCCGTTTCATGGAAACCCATGTATTTGCCGTATGGGACTTCATGTCGCTGACCAAGCGCCTGCAACAGGAACTGACCTGCACGCGTTTACCCTGGTTGCCGCCGCGCGATCCCCACGCGGCTCGGTTGATCAACGAGATCGTGCTGGGCGAGGAATCGGACGATCGCCTCGATGCCGGCCACTGCAGCCACTTCGAGTTGTACCTGGATGCGATGCGCGAAGTCGGCGCGAGCACCACGGCGGTAGAGCGCTTTGTCGCCCTGCAGCAGGAAGGCGTGAGTTATGACGTCGCGTTGCAGAGCGTCGACGTCGACCCGGCGGCCGCGCAGTTTGTCCGCGATACCTTGCGCATTGCCCTGGAGGCGCCGAGACACAGTGTCGCTGCCGCGTTCCTGCATGGTCGCGAGAGCGTCATTCCAACGATGTTCCAGCGCATCCTCGATGACTGGGGCATCGGCATCGAACAGGCACCGACCTTTCGCTACTACCTGCAACGGCATATCGAAGTCGATTCCGAAGATCACGGCCCGGCCGCCGAGCAGTTGCTGGAGCGTCTGGTGGACGGCGATCCGCAGCGCGCAGCCGAGGTTTACGCCAGCGCCATCGCCGCCGTGGAAAGCCGCATCGCCTTGTGGGACGGGCTGCGCCTGAGCATGGGCGTGGAAGTTGCCGAGGTGGCCCAATGAACGCTGCCGACTATCAATCCTTCGCCGAGGCCTGGGAAAGCCGCGCGACCATCCGCACCCGTCCACGGCGGCTGCTGGAAGACGATCAGCGCCTGATCTACCCGCTCAGCCGCCAGCCGCTGGTGCTCAGCGAAACCTTCCTGCGTGAATGCCCGCAACAACGTGATTTTGCCCTGGTGCAGACGTTGTACAAATTCATCAACGACGTAGTGATTTTCGAGACTGAAATCGTCGACAAGACCGCCCGCAGCATTGCCAAGAATCGCTTTGCCGTGGCGTTCCCGTTCGCCTGTCGCTACGACGCGATGACCGTGGTGGTCGATGAGGATTACCACGCGCTGGTGGCCATGGACTTCATGCAGCAAACGGTCGCGCTGACCGGTATCGAGCCGATTCAATTGCCCGATGAAATCGAGCTGAGCCGGGCGATTCCCGCCGCTGTTGCGCTGGCGCCGGACCACCTGCGCAGCGCGGTGGAACTGATCTGCGTGGCGATCGCCGAAAACACCGTGACCGGTGATGTCGCCGCGTTCGCCCGCGACGATTCGGTCAAGCCGTCGATCAAGGGCCTGATGGCCGACCACTTGCTCGACGAAGGTCGCCACTCGAGTTTCTGGGCGCGGATGGTGCGCATCTATTGGCACACCGCCAGCGACACGGACCGCGAAACCATCGCGCAGATTCTGCCGGTGTTCATCGGCCATTACCTGACCAACGACATCCAGAAGTCCTTCGATTTGCGCCTGATCGATGCGCTGCCGGTCAGCGAAACCACCCGACAGTCATTGCGTGAGGAGATCGCGGGACTGCCCTTCCCGATCAATCGCCACCACCCGTTGGTGGGCAACATCGTCAGGTTTTTCCACAACAGCTCGCTGCTCGACACACCGTGCGTGCAGCACGCCCTGCGCGACTATCTGGTTTGAGGAGGCCGACATGAAACGTCTCGACATTTTGCTCACCGGCGCCGGCCAGGCCATGACCGATCTGGCCCGGGAGCTCGAACAGCATGGCCATGCTGTGACCCGCAGCGGCGCCACTCAAGCGGCGGTGGATCTGATCATCGACGATGGCTTTATCGCTGCCGGCGACTTCTGCGCCATCCCGCATCTGCACCTGCGCCTGGGTATCGCCGCGCAAGAGCATGGCGGCCTGCCGACCCTCGACTTGCTGTGCTTTCTCGGCTCGTCGCTGATCAGCCGTGTGCCGATCGGCGATGAGCCGTCCGGCAACGGTCAGTCGCTACGCCAACGAGCGCTCGCCCATGTGGTCGACGAAGTGGCGTTGCTGGTCAGCCGCTTTTCCCGCGATGCCGATTATTTGAGGCATGCCCCGGTCCTCAAAGCGCCGGATTTCGAACGCCTGGAAGATCTGCTGTTTCTCGACAAACTGGCGTATGTCCACCGTCTCAACGACACGGCAAATCCGGCGCTGCTGGAGCAGGCGCAAATCCCGCTGATCGAGCGTCTGCAACGAAGCCTGATCGAGCATGCCGAACGACCGGCGCTGCACCTCGGCGGACAGTCCATCAGCTACCGCCAATTGCACGCCCACAGCCGGGCGATCCAGCAGCGGTTGCTGCCCTTGCTCGAGCAACATCCGCAGCCGTGGGTGGTCGCTGTCTGCCAAGGCAAAAGCCCGGCACTGTTCGCCTCGATTCTGGCGATTCTCGGCAGCGGCGCGGTGTACTTGCCGCTGGAGCCGAGCCATCCTTTGCAGCGCCAGCAATACATCCTGAAAAACGCCGGCGCGGTGCTGTTGCTTCACGATGGACAGCAGGCGCTCAGCGAGTCGATAGCGGGGCTGGATGTCAGTGGCATCGAAGCGCCGAACGCCGATCTCGACCGGCCGCTGATGCAGCACCGCCCGGAACTTGATGCACCGTGCATGGCGCTCTACACCTCGGGTACCACCGGGCATCCGAAAGGCGTGCTGCTCAGCCAGGCCAATCTCGCCCATTTCACCGCGTGGTACGCCGACTACGTGCAGCTGCACGCCGAGAGTCGGGTGTTGCAGTTCTCTTCGCTGAGCTTCGATTCTTCGCTGATCGACATCTTCCCCAGCCTGCTCGCAGGGGCGGAACTGGTCGTGCCCGACGACACCCAGCGCCGCGATCCTTTGCAGCTGATTGCGCTGATTCGCCGGCGGCAACTGACCCACGCCTTCCTGCCACCGGCGCTGTTGAGCATCCTGCCGCTGGAACAACTGGAGGGCGTTCAGGTGATGACCGGCGGTGATGTCTGCGAGCCGTACGTCATCGAGCAACTGACCCGTCAAGGCACCCTGCACAACCTGTATGGCCCGACCGAAGCCACCGTGCTGATCACCGCGCGCCAGCTCAAACCGGGCGACAGCAACCGCACGCTGGGAGGGCCGATCGCCAACAGTCGGGTGCTGATTCTCGACGACGATCTGCAACCGGTGCCCGATCAAACCGTCGGTGAGCTGTTCATCGTCGGCCCCGGTGTCTGCCTCGGTTACCTGAACAATCCGCAGCAGACCGCCGAGCGTTATCTGAGCCTGTCACTGCCCGGCGGCGAAACCCTGCGCGCCTACCGCAGCGGCGACATGGCCAAGTGGGGCGAGCACGGTATCGAGCTGTGCGGGCGGCGCGACAATCAGGTGAAAATCCGTGGCTTCCGCGTCGAGCCGGAAGAGATCGAGCGCTGCCTGCGCGAGAGCCGCTTGTATCGGCAGATTGCCGTGGTCATCGACAATCAGCGGCGGATTCTGGCGTTCCTCGCCCAGCCACAGACCGAGACTGCCCGGTACGAACTGAAAGCCCACGCCCGGCAGTTTCTGCCGGACTACATGCAACCGGGAGCGTGGACCGAACTGGCGCAGATGCCATTCGCCAGTAACGGCAAAGTCGATCGCAAGGCGCTGTTGGCATTGCCGGTGACGGTGCAGGACAGCGCTGCGAAATGCCTGCCGGCCAATGCTGACGAAGCGCTGCTTCTTGAGGTCTGGGCCGAACTGCTGGAACTGCCGACCAGCGACATTTCCACTGACGAAAGCTTCTTCAATCTCGGCGGTCATTCGATTCTGCTGTCGCGGATGTTGCTGCGCTTGCGTGAGGAATTCGGCCGAAGCATTTCGATCAATCGCTTCATCGAACTGCCCACGATCAGCAAACTGGCGACGCTGGTGCGCGGCACCGATGACAGCGCCGTGCTCAGCGCCCAAGCCATGGCCGACGCCGAGCGCGCGCTGGATATCGAACCGCTGCCGATCAGCCGCATGGGCGATGTGCACAAGGTCATCGTCACCGGTGCCAACAGTTTTGTCGGCGTGCACATCGTCGAAGCGCTGCTCGGTTGGGGCGCCAGCGAAGTGGCCTGTCTGGTGCGCGACGGCGCCGGGCAAACGGCGGAGCAACGCTTCGCTCAGGCATTGCGCGAAAACCGTCTGGAGCACCTCGATCTCAGCCGTGTGCGGGTCTATCCAGCGGACATCAGTCGTCCGCAACTGGGCCTGGGCGATGAGGATTATCAGCGCCTGGACCGCGAGTTCGGCGCACTGGTGCACAACGCCGCCAACGTCAACCACGTACTCGATTACGAGTCGCTGGCGGCGGATAACGTCGAGCCGATATTTGCCCTGCTGAAGCTGTGTGAAGGGCAGCGCAAAAAGGTTTTCAACTTCGTCTCGACCCTGTCGGCATCCAGCACCGTGGATGATGCCGGTCGAGTGCTGGAACTGCCCGCCGCCGCGACGCCGCCGATCTACATTCGCAACGGCTACAACCTGTCGAAATGGGTCGGCGAACGCATCCTCGAACGGGCGCGCGAGCGCGGTGTGCGGGTCAATCTTTATCGCCCTGGCAACATCAGCTTCAACAGCCTCAGCGGCGTTTGCCAGCCGCACAAAAACCGTTTGATGCTGATGCTCAAAGGCTCGATCCAGCTCGGTCAGGTGCCGGCCTTTGCGCTGAATTTCGACCTGATGCCGGTGGACTTTCTCGCCCGCTTCATCGCCTTCCATGCCAGCCGTTATTCAGCGCAACGCGCGGTGTTCAATCTGCACAACCCCGAGCCGCTGAGCTGGGATGCCTACGTCGCGTCGTTCCGCGAAACCGGCAGCGAGTTTGCGCTGGTCAGCGTCGCCGATTGGCAACAGCAACTGAACCGGGTCGACGCCGACAACGCGCTGTTCGGCGTGCTCGGTTTCTACCTCAATGGTTTCGAAGAAGACATCGGCGACATCTCGCTGATCGGCCACGCCAACGCCGAGGCCGGCGTGCAGCAGATGGGCGCGCACTACCCACAGAAATCCCCGGCGCTGCTGCGTCGCGGCTGCGACTACCTGAAAGAAATCAACTTCATCTGACTCATCCACAAGGAGCAACACCATGAGCAATCTGCAACCCGACACCCTGATCAAAAACCCGCAAGGCTGCCACGTTGTGTCGTCGGTGGAAGTGCCGGGGGACGCGGCACAAGTCTGGGCGATCGTTGGCGATTTCGCTGGCTTCGAACGATTCATTCCAGCGCTGTCGCACACCGAAATGACCGGCGAAGGCGTGTCTTCGCTGCGCAAGAAAGTCTTCAAGGACGGCAACGTCGTGGTCGAACAACTCAACTCGCGCGATGAACAGGCGCGGCGCATGACCTGGACGACGATCTACAACACGTTGGGGGTGGCGAATCTGTGGGCGGCGATGCAAGTGGAATCGCTGAGCGCAGGGAAGTCGCGAGCGACCTGGACGATCATTGCCGAACCGGCTGCGGGTGGGGATGAAGCATTGCCGGGGTTCAGGGATTTCGTGCAGGGGTTTGCCGATGATGCGATGGGCAATGTGCTGAAGCTGTTCGTTTAAGGCATCGGTTTGGCGGTGATTGAACCGCCGCTTTCGCGAGCAGGCTCGCTCCCACATTTGGAATGCATTTCCCTGTGGGAGCGAGCCTGCTCGCGAAGAACGATAACGCGGTCTGCGATCTGTGAATCAGATCTTGAAACTGTCGACCAACTGCTTCAACCGGTTCGCCTGCTGCGACAACGCATCACAATCCTTCAACGTTTCGTTGAGGTTGGCCACGCTCTGCTGGTTCAACAGGTTGATCTGGTTGACGTCGACGTTCAGCGTTTCCACCACCGCCGTCTGCTCTTCAGTCGCCGCTGCAACCGATTGGTTCATGCCGTCGATTTCGCCGATGCGCTGGGTCACGCTGACCAGGCGCAGACCGGCCTGATTCGCCACTTCCACGCTCTGCTCGCTGGACGCCTGGCTGGCGTTCATGGTGCTCACCGCTTCGCGCGAGCCGACCTGCAGCGAGGTGATCATCTTGTGGATCTCTTCCGCCGATTCCTGGGTGCGATGCGCAAGGTTACGCACCTCATCGGCGACCACGGCGAAGCCGCGCCCGGCTTCACCGGCACGCGCGGCCTCGATGGCAGCGTTGAGCGCCAGCAGGTTGGTCTGCTGCGAGATGCCTTTGATCACATCGAGAATGTGGCCAATGTTGTCGGTGCTCGCGTTCAGGGTTTCGATCTGCGTGCACGACAGGCTGATCTTCTGCGACAGCTCGGTCATCGCCTGAATGGTTTGCTCGACCACCTGACGACCATCATCGGCCTGCTCGGAAGCGCCACTGGCGTGTTGCGAAGCATCCGCCGCGTTGCGCGCGATCTCTTGAGTGGCCGCGCCCAGCTGATTGATCGCTGCCGCGACGCTGTTGGTGCGCGCACTTTGCTCGTCGGAACCGACGATCGAAGCGTTGGACGAAGCCATCACCCGTTGCGACAGGTCATGTACGTGACGGGTCGCCGACGACACTTCGGAAATCGATGCGTGAATCCGTTCAACGAACTGGTTGAACGCGCTGCCCAGTTCACCGAACTCGTCTTTGCTCTCGACCACCAGACGCCGGGTCAGATCGCCCTCGCCCTGGGCGATGTCTTTCATCGCGCGGCCCATGGTGGTCAGCGGACGCATCAACACATTGATCAACAGGCTCAACAGCAACGCAATCGCCGCGACTGCGACAAACATGGCGATCAACGCCGAGGTGCGGAATTGGCTGAGTGCAGCGTAGGCCTTGTCGCGATCGATCGACAGACCGATGTACCACTGCGCATTCGGCAGATCGCTGACCGGGGTGAACGAGAGAATGCGTTCCTGGCCGTTGAGCACCACGTTCTGGTTGCCCTTCTCGATGCGCACGCTGGTGTTCGGGTAGATGTCCTTGAGGTTTTTCATTACCTGATCTTTGTCCGGGCTGACGATCACCTGACCGTCGGCACTGACCAGAAACGCATGGCCGAGGCCACCGAAGTCCACCGAGTTGATGATCTTCACCAGGGTTTCCAGGCTCAGGTCACCACCGACCACACCGAGCAATTCACCGTCCTTTTTCACCGGCATGGCGATGGTCACCACCAGGCCACCGACGGCCGCCATGTACGGCGGGGTCAGCATGGTTTTATCGGCGGCCACGGCCTGCTTGTACCAAGGCCGCTGACGCGGATCGTAACCGTCCGGCATCTTCGCATCGGGGCGCTGGGTGAAGACACCGTTGGCCTGCCCGACATAAGTGAACTGGAAGTTCGACGTAAAGGCCGGTTGATCGACAAGACCGGGGAGGTCGGCATTCCTGCCTTGATGGGCAACGTTCTGCGCAAGGTTTTCCAGCACCAGAATCCGCCCGCTCATCCAGTTCTGCACGCTGCTGGCGGTGAGGTCACCGGCCTGTTGCACGGAGGACTGCAGGTTCTGGCGAATGGTGTTTCGCTGCAGATAATCGTTGTAGAGGGTGAACAACGCGAACGCCAGGACCACGACGCCCGAAGCGGCCAGGAGGATTTTATGGCTGAACTTGAGATTCATTTCATGGGACTTCTTATGCCAAAAGTGGGGGTGCGTTTCCGGATGCAACATTCCATGTACGGCGCAGGCAGCGTTCTTCTGGCCGCTCTACTTTGGTGCACGCATTTCTCACCAGTCTGTCGGCCAGCGGCGGAGAAATCTTAGGGGCGCGTGAGAAATGGACGGGGTTTGTGCAGGATTCCCGCCGAACGGCGTGGCAGAGCGGCTGCGAGGGAATTTTTCGCATCGACATGGGGGCGACAGTTGCAAAATCTGTAACCCTTGATGACAATGCGACTAATTATCATTTGTGACGTTCGGGCTGGCGTGGTCATGTCTTCTCCTGAGTTGGTCGTACAGGCGCTTTACAGTAGTTATCACGGCTGGCTCAACGCTTGGCTGCGCGCGCGCCTGGGCAACGCAGCGGATGCAGCGGATCTGGCTCAGGACACTTTCCTGCGTCTGCTGCAACGTACCGAACGCCTCGAACTGAAAGCGCCCCGAGCTTTCTTGCGAACCATCGCGCGCGGTCTGGTGATCGATCATTGGCGCCGCGAGGAAATCGAGCGGGCCTATCTGGAGACCATTGCTCACTTGCCTGAAGGCGAAGTACCTGACGCCGAATCGCGCGCGTTGGTGCTGGAACTGCTGGAAAGCATTGCGCGCATGCTCGAAGGACTTAAGCCGAAAGTGCGTCAGGCATTTCTCCTGGCGCAGTGCGAAGGTTTGACTCACAAACAGATCGCCGAGCAGTTGGGCGTATCGGTACGTTCTGTGGAACGCTACGTCGCCGATGCGCTGTATCACTGCTATGTGTTGCGGTATGAAAACTGATGCCTGTGGATAACCTCTCACTCGCTCGCCGCGTCGAACCGCGCCAACACGTGGTCAAGCAAGCGATTCACTGGCTGCTGCGGCTGCGCAACAACCACGGCAATTCGCGGCTGACTCGCCAATGCGAGCAGTGGCGCGCCGAGCATCACGAACATGAAATCGCCTGGCAGCGGGTGCAGTCGCTGCAAGCCGAATTGAGCTCCAGTCTGCGCGCCGTGCCGGGTGCGCAGGTCGCTTTCAACACCTTGGAAAACAGTGCGCAGGGGCTGGGCCGACGCCAGGCCTTGAAGTTGTTGTCGGGCGCGCTGTTGATGGGCTCCGCCGCGTGGCTGGCCAAGGACAGCGCCGCCTGGCAGCAATGGAGTGCCGACTACGCGACGGCGACCGGCGAACGGCGCGGTTTCCAGTTGCCCGACGGCACGCGCATCGAACTCAACACCGCCAGCGCCGTAGATCTGGATTACACCGCGCAGCAGCGCCTGATCAAACTGACCCGTGGCGAGATCATCGTTACCTGCGGCGGCTCTGACGAGGGCGCGGCGACCGATCGACCGCTGCGCATACAGAATCGCCACGGCACTTATGCGCCGTTCGATGCGCGTTTCATTTTGCGTCAGGAAGAACAGTGCACGCGGCTCAGCGTTACCCGTGGCCGGGTGTTGGTTCGCGCTGGCGGTCATTCCCTCGAAGCACTCGCCGGGCAGAGTTTTCTGGTCGATCAAAGCGGTTTGCGCGCAGCGCCGACGCCGGATATGGATGCGGGCGCCTGGCTCGACGGTTTGATTGTCACGCGCAATATGCGCCTGGGTGACTTCCTCGCTGAAGTCGGCCGTTATCGCCCGGGTTATCTCCATTGTTCGGCGGATATCGCAGACCTGCGCCTTTCTGGGGTGTTCCGTCTGGAGGACACCGACAGGCTGCTGGCGGTCCTGCCGCAGACGCTGCCGGTGCAATTGCGTTATCGCACCCGCTGGTGGGTGACCCTGGAACGTGCGGTGTGATTATTTTTGGCGGGTTTTCGCAGGCAATCCGGCTTAGTCAGTAAGCACTTCAACTCAGCCCCCGCGACTGCCTACGGAAATCCACAATGACTGTCCGCGCCATTTGTAAGAACCCTCTGAATTTCACTGCAGAATCGACACTACTGCGCTATGCGGTTCGCGCGGCACTGCTGACCACCGCGCTGGGCGTCAGCGTGTTACCGAGCCTGAGTCTGGCCGCCTACACCGGCACCGAGATCAGCCACCGCTACAACATTGCTGCCGGGCCATTGGGCGAGGCGTTGAATCAGTTTGCCCGGCAGGCCGGCATCACCTTGGCGATGACACCGCAACAGACTCAAGGTCAGCAATCTCCCGGCGTGCAGGGTGAATATTCGACCGACCAGGCCTTGAGCCATTTGCTCGGCGGCTCAGGGCTGGAAGCCGTCAGCCAGGACGGCAGCAGTTACATTCTGCGCCCGCTGGCTGAAAGCGAAGCACTGGCCTTGCCGACCACCGACATCAAAGGTTTCGCCCTCGGCAACGCGCTGGGCAGCATGGCCGGCTACAACGCCACGCACAGCCAGATCGCCACCAAGACCAGTACCGCCCTGCTGGAAACTTCGCAAAGCGTGTCCGTGGTCACACGCGAGCAAATGGATGACCAAGGCTCTCAGACCGTCTCGCAAGCGATGCGCTACACCCCGGGTGTGCTGACCAACCCGTATGGCGCTACGCACCGTTACGACTACGTGGCGATGCGTGGTTTCAACGACGGCTCGGTGGACAACATCTACCTCGACGGCCTCAAGTCGATGGGCGACAGTGGCACTTACAGCACCATGCAGGTCGATCCGTATTTCCTTGAACGCGTGGATATTCTCAAAGGCCCGTCATCGGTGCTGTACGGCCGTAGCTCGCCCGGCGGTCTGGTCGCGCTGACCAGCAAAAAGCCGTTGTATGAGGCCTACCATCAGGTGCAGGCGACAGTGGGGACGCAAGGCCAGCGTGGGGTTGGGTTTGACTTCAGTGGTCCGGTCGATGACGACAAGCGCATTGCCTATCGTCTGACCGGATTGAGCGATCAGTCCGACACGCAATTCGATCACAACAAGGAAAAACGCTTCGCCCTTGCGCCGACGCTGAGCATCGATTTCAGCGAAGACACCTCGTTGACCCTGCAGGCCTATCTGCAACACGATCCGGACGGTGGTTACCACGGCGGCGTTCCGGCGGACGGCACGATCCATCAGCGCAATGGCGAGCGCATCTCGCCGCGCTTCTTCGAGGGCGAACCGGGGATCGACGGCTACTCTCGTGACCAGCAATCGTTCGGCTATCAGTTCGAACATCGCTTCAACGATGTCTTCACCGCCCGGCAGAACTTCCGCTATCTCGATTCCAAAGTGAACATGGATCAGGTCTACGCCTATGGCTGGACCACCCCGACCAGCAATGAACTGAACCGTTATTACACCGGCGGTGATGAGCGCCTGCATGCGTTCATCGTCGACAACATGCTGCAGGCCGAATTCTTCACCGGCGCGACCAAGCACACAGTCCTGATGGGCGCGGATTATCAACGGCGCAAAACCGTGGTCGACTGGACCAGCGGTGGCCTCGCGCCGATCAATGCGTTCAATCCGGTGTACGGCAACTCGGCGATCGAGATGTACGGCGACACCAGCTATCTGCGTCGTCTGGAGCAGACCGGTGTGTATCTGCAAGACCTGATCGAGATGGACAAGTGGCGCTTCTCGCTGGGCCTGCGTCAGGACTGGGTCGAGACATCCGATGAAAACCGCATCGCCGAAGCGGGGCGGCCGGTGGGTACAGAGATCAATGATCGGCGCACGAAACTCACTGGGCGTGCCGGCGCTTTATACCTGTTTGATAACGGTCTGGCGCCATACATCAGCTACTCCGAGTCGTTTAACCCGAACTCCTATGCCGACAGCGCCGGTAATCCACTGGCCCCCACCGATGGCACGCAGTGGGAAGTCGGCTTGAAGTATCAGCCGCCGGGCACCGACAACCTGTTCACCGCCTCGCTGTTCCGCATCGACCAGGAAAACCTCGCGACCAAACTGCCGCAGGAGAACTTCTACCGCGCAGTCGGCGCCGTACGCTCGCAAGGTCTGGAGCTGGAAGCGCACATGCAACTGACCGATAACTTGAAAGTACTCGGTAGTTACACCTTCACTGATATCGAATATTCCAAATCGATGATCAGCACCTTGAGCACGCCGACCGATGTCATCGAGAACAAGGGCAACTCACCGACTCAGGCGCCGCGACACATGGCCTCGCTGTGGGCTGACTACAAGTTCGACAGCGCCGCACTTGATGGGCTGCGCCTGGGTGGTGGGGTGCGCTATGTCGGCTACAGCTGGGTCGATGCCGAGAACACAATGAAGGTGCCGTCTTACACGCTGTTCGACGCCTCGATTGGTTATGACCTGGGCAAGGTCGGCTTGACAGGTGTGGATGTCCGGCTCAACGCGAACAACCTGACCAATGAATCCTATGTCGCGTCCTGCGCCAGCCTGAACTTCTGCTACATGGGCGAAGAACGCAACGTAGCGGCGACCGTCAGCTATCAGTTCTAAAGCTATGTCCTGTGCATAAAAAAGCCAGCTCCTGCTATCAGGGGCTGGCTTTGTCGTTTCTTCGGGGTGTTTTGTATGCGTGCGTTTCTGGTTTTGTTGCATCGGTACATTGGCTTGGCCACTGCGACGTTTTTATTGTTGGCCGGGCTGACCGGCAGTGTGCTGGCGTTTAATCACGAACTGGATGAGTGGCTGAATCCGCAGTTCTACGAGGCGACCTCAGTGGGTGAGCGCTTGTCGCCGGGCGCGTTGGTAGATGCAGTGCAGACTGCACATCCGAAACTGCAAGTCTGGTACATGGAGTATCCCCATGAGACGGGGCATACGGCGCTACTGGCGGCCGTTCCGCGTAAGGATCCGGCGACGGGCCAGCCGTTTGATGAGCCCAATCAGGTGTTCTATCTGGACCCGGTCAGCTCGGAGCAAAAAGGCGCGCGCTACTGGGGTGAATGCTGTTTTCAGCGGGAGAACTTCATCCCGTTCATTCTGGAGTTTCACTACAACCTGACATTACCGGGTAACTGGGGATTGCTGTTAATGGGTGGGGTGGCCATCGCGTGGGTGATCGACTGCTTTGTCGCATTGTGGCTGACCTTGCCGCGTGGCAAGCCCTTCTGGAAGAAGTGGGCGACTGCGTGGAAGGTCAAAGGCGGGCATGCCTACCGCTTGAACTTCGACCTGCATCGCGCCGGAGGATTGTGGCTGTGGCTGCTGCTGTTACCGATCGCCGTCAGTAGCGTGGCGATGAACTTGCCCAGCCAAGTGTTCAAGCCTGCGGTTTCGTTGTTTTCGCCCATCGAGCCGAGCGTTTATGAAGCCAGAGGACGAATGCCCGCCAATCAACTGGGTACGACACAGTTGAGTTATCAACAGGCGTACCAAAGGGCATTGCAGGAAGGGAAACGATTAGGACTGACGGCGGCAATCGGCGAGTTGTATTACAGCTTTGAGTACAACTTCTACGGCGCAGGATTTGGACAGCACGATACGGACGCCCATGGAAAATCCTGGTTGTTCTTTCACGGTACAGATGGCCGATTATTGGGACAGGAGATCGCGGGACAGGGCACGCTTGGAGAGCAGTTCTATCGACTTCAGTTGCCCATACATGGAGGACGGATCATCGGGGTGACAGGGCAGGTAATGATCGCGGTACTGGGTGTGTTGATTGCGGGGTTGTCAGGGACGGGCGTCTATATTTGGTGGCGCAAGTGGCAGGCAAGACGCAGCAGCAAGAGTCGCAGAACGGCCTGATCTTTCGTACACGCTTAAATGACAAAACCCCTGTCTGCGTTAGCAGACAGGGGTTTCGGAATTCAATCTTGACGATGACCTACTCTCACATGGGGAAACCCCACACTACCATCGGCGATACATCGTTTCACTGCTGAGTTCGGGATGGGATCAGGTGGTTCCAATGTTCTATGGTCGTCAAGAAATTCTTTATCTGGCCCGTCAACACGGTAACAAGCCAGCAAAAACAGGAACTTCTACTAAAACAAAACCCCAACTGCTTTCGCAATTGGGGTTTCGGAATTTAATCTTGACGATGACCTACTCTCACATGGGGAAACCCCACACTACCATCGGCGATGCATCGTTTCACTGCTGAGTTCGGGATG
>NZ_JAFGYL010000032.1:0-33970 GCF_017491835.1 Pseudomonas sp. 67(2021) | reverse complement strand
GTCCTCTTTAATCTTGAGTTCGTAGTGCAGGCCTGTGGCGGCTAACTCCAACTCAAAGCCGAATTTTTCCGATATCCAAGTGCTTAGCTGTCTTTTTTTGCGTTGGTCTAATGAGTTTATAACCATTGGGAGGTTTTCTCCTTTATGGTCTACTTCACCTACCTGCAGGTCTTGATGCCTATAAAAGCGTTCTGCGGATGCACGCAATGGGCCAAGATATCGGACGCCGCTAAACAGCTTCTTAAAAGATGCATCGGCTGCTTCTAAAATTTTCTCTAGGTTTTTAATTGTTAGATGATAAAAACAGGTTTCGGCAATAAATTCACCGGAAGATAAAAGACTCTCTTGGAATTTTTTATCGTTTCGAAATATCTTTTTCAAATCAGATATCAACACGTCTGGCGAGTTGATATAGAGGTCTTCAACTTTTTGGCCGATGGTTTTGCTTGAGTTTGACGCGTAAGGTTTGAGGAAGCTTACAAGGTTTTTAGTTGCAGCGATCGGAATGGCTTTTTCATCCAGATATCGGACGAGGCGATCCGAACCATCTTTAGCTTCTCGGGTTCCATAAATTTTTGTGGGGATTAAGCTGCTCTTTGTCAGCATGATCAAATCACTATAAGTGTGCTCGTCAACAGCTACACCACATTCCTCGTCATCCGCGCCCCACAAGTACTGGCGGGTTGTAACTTCTAGTTTTTCGGTAGTGGTGTATTTTATCACGATCTCGGTGTTGTGAATTCTTATTACTGAGCTTGATACTACCTGTGTGTTGTGGTTTTTTAATCCAATTGATATGTCAGTGGCAAACGTTGCTGAATTAGAGAGCCGCTGCTGGTCATGCCTAGCACTAAAGTCTTGAACTATTATTCTTTCTGGGTGGGATCGATCAACGTCAAGCACTGATTTGAAGTCGAAGAATATTTCGTCGGCTCCGTCGTGCGTAGCAGTACTTAAATCTCCAAAGTCAACAAAAGCTCCGTACCATAGAATAGGAGATCGAGTGTTGGACTCTACCGACTGACGCAGTAAAGGATATGTGCGTAAAAAGGTACTCTTGCCGCAGCTGTTCTTCCCAACAAAAATGTTTATTTTTTTTATTGGTATTAGCTGCTTTTTACTTCCAAAGCTGCGAAGGTTTCGAACGCCAAACGATTCTATATGGCTCACGGGCGGTATCCGATATTTTGGCTAAAGCATGCGAGGTAATTAATTGCCAGTGATATTAATACATGTGGCGTGGTTTCTAAGATGCTTTCAGTGCGGTAACTAGCCATATACTGTCCTTGTTGATTGCTGTGCCCGAAATCAAAACGCTAACAAAAAGCCATTACGTTGTCGAGCAAGGATGATTCTACGTTCGGCTGTTCTATCAACTCGATGGTAAGGTTGCTCGGGCGCTGAGGCTGAAAGTCTCGATTGTTCTTGATAAATTTGCCGATACCGACTCACATTTTGAGCTGTCTTTGCGGTCGCAGCATGCTTGAGCCGACCCCCAAGGGCATTTAACAGGCTGATCCAAATCGACTCGTCATAGACGTGCTGACCATCAGGCCAACCGAGTGCTGCTTTGTCAGCAACTGGCGAGGCGGAGATGAGCGCACGGGCCCCTTGCCTGTTTTGGGCTTACTACGCTGCCGTCTACGGTGTTACAAGTCATGTATCAACCCTTGACACAAAACCTTGGCAAAGGTCTGTCGAGTTCTTTACGATGCCGCCACCTGATTCCTTGAAGATCATCAGTCGGCAAAGCGCATCTCCCGCGTTTCACCCATCAACAACGCCTGATTACGCTCAGTCACCTCACGAATGTAATCCCACAACAGGGTGATCCGCTTGAGCTTGCGCAGATCCTCCCGGCAGTACATCCAGAACTGCCGGGTGATGTCGATCTCCTCCGGCAGCACCGGCAGCAATCGCGGATCCTGCGCGGCGAGGAAGCACGGCAGGATCGCCAGCGAGCGCCCCTGCTGTGCGGCGACGTATTGCGCGATCACGCTGGTGCTGCGCAAGTTTGCGCTGGCGCCGGGCAGCACGTTGGCCAGGTAGAGCAGCTCCGAGCTGAACGCCAGGTCGTCCACATAACTGATGAATTGATGCTTGCTCAAATCGGCCGGGCGGCGGATCGGTGGGTGTTTGTCCAGATAGTCCTGGGTTGCGTACAGCTGCAAACGGTAGTCGCAGAGTTTGCAGCAGACGTACGGCCCGTGCTCCGGCCGCTCGAGGGCGATGACGATGTCGGCCTCGCGCTTGGACAGGCTGATGAAGTGCGGCAGCGGCAGGATGTCCACCGAGATCGCCGGGTAGGCGTCGACGAAATGGCTCAACTGCGGGGTGATGAAGAAACTGCCGAAGCCTTCAGTACAGCCCATGCGCACGTGTCCGGAGAGTGCCACGCCCGAGCCGGAAACCTGCTCGCAGGCCATGTGCAATGTGCTTTCGATCGACTCGGCATAACCGAGCAAGCGCTGGCCTTCAGTGGTCAGGACGAAACCGCTGGTGCGGGATTTCTCGAACAGCAATGTGCCGAGCGCCGCTTCCAGCGAACTGATCCGTCGCGACACCGTGGTGTAGTCGACGGCCAGGCGTTTGGCGGCGGTACTGGCCTTGCGGGTGCGGGCGACTTCGAGGAAAAACTTCAGGTCGTCCCAGTTCAGCGAGCCTAGCGAGGTGATGTTTTTTTGCATGATGGTCGGGCTTATATGTGCGTTCTTATTAGAAGTTTGCACATCTATACTCCAAAAACAGTCCGACAACCAATTCGTGACACACGCCTCATCTCAAGGCGAACCTTTCGCCTTGGCTCCTACGATAAAAACAAGTTCTGGAGACCAGCATGAACGCATCGCTTACGCCCAACGACACCACGCTGCAAAAGGTCAAACTGCTGATCGACGGGGAATGGGTCGAGTCGCAGACCACCGAGTGGCACGACATCGTCAACCCGGCCACCCAGCAAGTGCTGGCCAAGGTTCCGTTCGCCACCGCCGCTGAGGTCGATGCCGCTGTCAGCGCCGCGCAGCGTGCCTTCCAGACCTGGAAGCTGACCCCGATCGGCGCGCGGATGCGCATCATGCTCAAGCTGCAAGCGCTGATCCGCGAGCACTCCAAGCGCATCGCCGTGGTCCTGAGCGCCGAGCAGGGCAAGACCATTGCTGATGCCGAAGGCGATATTTTCCGTGGCCTGGAAGTGGTCGAGCACGCGTGCTCGATCGGCACCCTGCAAATGGGCGAGTTCGCCGAGAACGTCGCCGGCGGCGTCGACACTTACACCCTGCGCCAGCCGATCGGCGTCTGCGCCGGCATCACGCCGTTCAACTTCCCGGCGATGATTCCGCTGTGGATGTTCCCGATGGCGATCGCCTGCGGCAACACCTTCGTGCTCAAGCCGTCGGAACAGGATCCGCTGTCGACCATGCTGCTGGTGGAACTGGCCATTGAGGCTGGCGTTCCGGCGGGCGTGCTCAACGTCGTTCACGGCGGCAAGGATGTGGTCGATGGTCTGTGCACGCACAAAGACATCAAAGCCGTGTCTTTCGTCGGTTCGACCGCTGTCGGCACCCACGTTTATGACCTGGCCGGCAAACACGGCAAACGCGTGCAGTCGATGATGGGCGCGAAAAACCACGCTGTGGTACTGCCGGACGCCAATCGCGAGCAAGCGCTGAATGCCTTGGTCGGTGCCGGTTTCGGTGCCGCCGGGCAACGTTGCATGGCCACGTCGGTGGTGGTGCTGGTCGGTACCGCAAAACAGTGGCTGCCAGACCTGAAAGCGCTGGCGCAAAAGCTCAAGGTCAACGCCGGCAGCGAGCCGGGTACCGATGTCGGCCCGGTGATTTCGAAAAAAGCCAAGGCGCGGATCCTCGAACTGATCGAAAGCGGCATCAAGGAAGGTGCCAAGCTTGAACTGGACGGTCGCGACATCAGCGTGCCGGGCTACGAGCAAGGCAACTTTGTCGGCCCGACCCTGTTCTCCGGGGTGACCACCGACATGCAGATCTACACCCAGGAAATCTTCGGCCCGGTGCTGGTGGTGCTTGAAGTCGACACCCTCGATCAGGCGATCGCGCTGGTCAACGCCAATCCGTTCGGCAACGGCACCGGCCTGTTCACCCAGAGCGGTGCGGCGGCGCGCAAGTTCCAGACTGAAATCGACGTCGGGCAGGTCGGCATCAACATCCCGATTCCGGTACCGGTACCGTTCTTCAGCTTCACCGGCTCGCGCGGTTCGAAACTCGGCGACCTCGGCCCGTACGGCAAGCAAGTGGTGCAGTTCTACACGCAGACCAAAACGGTCACGGCGCGCTGGTTCGATGACGACAGCGTCAACGACGGCGTAAACACCACCATCAACCTGCGCTGAGGATTCGATCATGAAAATCGCATTTATCGGGCTGGGCAACATGGGCGCGCCGATGGCGCGCAACCTGATCAAGGCTGGCCACTCGTTGAACCTGGTCGACCTGAACAAAACCGTGCTGGCGGAACTCGAGCAACTGGGCGGCACCATCCGCGCTTCGGCCCGCGAGGCGGCGGAAGATGCCGAACTGGTGATCACCATGCTCCCGGCGGCTGTGCACGTGCGCAGCGTCTGGCTGGGTGAGGAGGGCGTGCTCGCCGGCATTCGCCAAGGCGTGCCGGCGGTGGATTGCAGCACTATCGACCCCCAGACCGCCCGCGACGTTGCAGCGGCCGCCGCCAAACACGGCGTGGCCATGGCCGATGCGCCGGTCTCTGGCGGCACTGGCGGCGCGACCGCCGGGACCCTGACCTTCATGGTCGGCGCCACCCCGGAACTGTTCGCCACCCTGCAGCCGGTGCTGGCGCAGATGGGCCGCAACATCGTCCATTGCGGTGAAGTCGGCACCGGCCAGATCGCCAAGATCTGCAACAACCTGCTGCTGGCGATTTCGATGGTCGGCGTCAGTGAGGCGATGGCGTTGGGCGATGCGCTGGGGATCGACACCGGCGTTTTGGCCGGGATCATCAACAGCTCGACCGGCCGTTGCTGGAGTTCGGAGATGTACAACCCGTGGCCGGGCATCGTCGAAACGGCGCCGGCGTCGCGCGGTTATACCGGCGGGTTCGGTGCAGAACTGATGCTGAAGGATTTGGGGCTGGCGACCGAAGCGGCGCGGCAGGCGCACCAGCCGGTGGTGCTCGGCGCGGTGGCGCAGCAGTTGTATCAGGCGATGAGCCAGCGCGGTGACGGTGGGAAGGATTTCTCGGCGATCATCAACAGCTATCGCAAGCCGCAGTAATCGCGATCAGCCCTTGTGGTGAGGGGATTCATCCCCGTTGGGTTGCGCAGCAGCCCCCTGGATTGTGTCAGGCAAACCGAGTGCTCAGGGGTTGCGACTGCTGCGCAGTCGAGCGGGGATAAATCCCCTCGCCACAGGTTTTAGCAACGCCGGGACATTTGCCGGGAAATCACGTCGGGTGATTTCCCGGCTTTTTTGCATCAGGCGAAGACGAAATATTTGCGCACGGTCTCGACCACTTCCCACGTGCCTTTCATGCCCGGCTCAACGACGAAGATATCGCCGGCGCGCAGGTGGATCGGCGCCATGCCGTCCGGGGTGATCACGCAGTAGCCTTCCTGGAAATGGCAGTACTCCCACTTCACATAATCGACGCGCCACTTGCCCGGCGTGCAGATCCAGGTGCCCATGATCTTGCTGCCGTCTTCGCTGGTGTAGGCGTTGAGGTTGACGGTGTGCGGGTCGCCTTCGAGTTTTTCCCATTTGCAGGCGTCGAGTACCGGCAGCGGGTGGGTGTCGCGCAGAACGGTGATAGGGGCGGTCGCGGTCATGGGGACTCCGGGCAAGTGACTTGAGATCGAAGTCGCACCCTATAGCGCCCGGGTGTCGTTCAGTTGTCTGGGGTCGACATCGGAGTGCTCAGAAACGCGCGCAGCGGTGAGCGCTTGTAACAATGCCTGGGCATAACCCGGCAGCGCGGCGAAGTCTCTCGCGCAGAGCAATAACCTGCGACGCGCCCATGGCTCATTCAGAGTCACGCACTTGAACTGCTCGAGCATCGCGCGTTGGACAGCGGCCAACGGCACGATGGCCAGGCCGGCACCACGGGCGACCATGCGCATTGCGCCATCAAAGCCATCGGCGCGAATGCGCACCTGCATTCGCGCGCCGCTGTGCAGCGCCTGTTCCTCCAGATAGATCGCCAGTGCGCTGTCGGCGCTGAGTCCGACAAAGTCGTGCTGCAACGCGTCGCTGAAACTGACCTCGGCGGCGTCAGACAACGGGTGATCGAGCGGCAGAATCAGCACCAGCGGATCGTCGCGGAACGCCTGAGTCTGTAAGCCGTTGGTGTCAACCGCGTCGGAGACGATGCCCAAGTCCGCTGCGCCTTCGCGCAAGGCATGGGTGATCCGCGCGCTGGGCAGTTCCTGTAGATCGATGTCGAGATTGGGATGGATGCGCAGGAAATCCGCGAGCACTTCCGGCAGGTACTCGGTGATCGCCGTGGTGTTGCACAACAGCCGCACCTGGCCTTTGACGCCTTGCGCATAATCGGCAAGGTCCTGCTGCATGCGTTCGGCCTGTTGCAAAAGAATGCGCGCGTGGCGGGCGAGGGCTTTACCGGCCGGCGTCGGGGTGACGCCACGGCGGCCGCGCTCGAGGAATTCGGCGCCCAGCGAGGCTTCCATCGCGCGGATTCGAGCGCTGGCGGCGGCGAGGGACAAGTGGCTGCGGGCGGCGCCGGCGGTGATGTTGCCGGTGTCGAGGATATGCAGGTAGAGGCGCAGGTCGGTGAGGTCGAAGTGCATGGGGTTTGCCTCTGATTTTTATGGTGTCTGGGCTGGCCCTTTCGCTGGCAAGCCAGCTCCCACAGGTTTCTTGTTGCTCTCTAAATGGATGAACAACCGAGATTCTGTGGGAGCTGGCTTGCCAGCGATGAGGCCAGATGCATCACTGTAAAGATCAGCCTCTTGCAAAGGAAGAGGCTGCCTCAGTATATGGCAGATTTTCCCCCAGCCCGGATCAGTGCACATTACCCCAATGCACACACTGACCGACTTCTACCAAACCCTCGGCCTGACCCTGTCCGTTCTGGTCATCGCCACCTTCCTCCTCGCCGGTACGGTCAAAGGCGTGATCGGCCTCGGCCTGCCCACCGTCGCGATGGGCCTGCTCGGTCTGGCTATGGTGCCGGCGCAGGCAGCCGCGCTGTTGATCATTCCGGCGACCCTGACCAACCTCTGGCAACTGGCCTTCGGCGGTCATCTGCAAGGATTGATCAAACGCCTCTGGCCCATGCTGCTGCTGATCTTCCTCGGCACCGGCATCGGCACCCTGTGGATCGGCATGGCCGGCGGCCATTGGGTGGTGCGTGGACTTGGCGCGGCGCTGCTGCTGTACGCATTGAGCGGACTGTTTCTGCCGACTTTGCACGTCAACCCGCGTCATGAACGCTGGCTCGGCCCGCTGTGTGGGCTGATCACCGGCGTCATCACCTCCGCCACCGGCGTCTTCGTGATTCCGGCGGTGCCGTACTTGCAAGCGTTGGGGCTGAGCCGCGATGAACTGGTGCAGGCACTCGGCCTGTCCTTCACCGTCTCGACCCTGGCGCTGGCGCTCGGGCTGTTCTGGCACGGCGCACTCGGCGGTGGCGAATTGAGCGCCTCGCTGCTGGCGCTGATCCCAGCCATGCTCGGCATGTGGCTTGGCCAATGGTTGCGTCAGCGCATCAGTGCGATGCTGTTCAAGCGCGTGTTCTTTATCGGACTGGGCGCGCTCGGCGCCCATTTGCTGATCAGCGGCTAGCCGACGATTCGCTGAGCATGTCGATCGGGCGGATATCGAAATCGCGCTCCAGATAGTCCATGCGCCTAGCGAAAAACGCTTTCATGTGCGGCAATGCCGAGTGCTCATCCAGATGCGCCTGGCTGGCCCAGATCTCGTAGAAGATAAACAGCGTCGGATCCTGCTGGTCGCGCAGCATGTGGTACTCGATGCAGCCCGGTTCGGCGCGGCTCGGCTCCACGTAAGCACGGAACAGCGCTTCGAATTCGGCGGCTTTTTCCGGGCGGGTCTTGGCGTGCAGGATGAAACCCTGACGTTCACTCATCACAACTTCCTCGAATGCAGAAAGCGCTGAATGCTACGGCAACAATTGGCGATCAATTCGTGCGTTTTGGTCAAATGTATTTTGCGTCGATGTGGCTGTTTCCGCGCGAGATCGATGGTTAATCTGCCGCCATTCCAATTCCTGTTTCAATCCAGCCTTGAAGGCTGCGCCGAGGTTTTCCGATGAAGAAAGTGCTGTTGCTCAATGGCGGTAAAAAATTCGCCCACTCCGATGGCCGCTACAACACCACCCTGCACGAAACCGCGCTGAGCGTGCTCGATCGCGGCGGTGTCGACGTCAAGACCACGTTTATCGACGAGGGCTATGACGTTGCCAAAGAAGTGGCGAAATTCCTCTGGGCCGACGTGATCATTTATCAGATGCCGGGCTGGTGGATGGGCGCGCCGTGGACGGTGAAAAAGTACATCGACGAAGTTTTCACCGAAGGCCACGGCAGCCTGTACGCCAGCGACGGCCGCACCCGTTCCGATGCTTCGCAGAAGTACGGCAGCGGCGGTCTGATTCAGGGCAAGCAATACATGCTGTCGCTGACCTGGAACGCGCCGCAGCAAGCCTTCGATGACCCGACTGATTTCTTCGAAGCCAAAGGCGTGGACGCCGTGTACTTCCCATTCCACAAGGCTAACGAATTTCTCGGCATGACCGCGCTGCCAACCTTCCTCTGCGTCGACGTAATGAAGCGTCCGAACATCGACAATGATGTAGTGCGCTATGAGCAGCATCTGACTGAGGTGTTTGGCCTCAAGGCTTGATGGGTTTCGGGCTACTATCCGGGTACAGCAAAAGATCGCAGCCTGCGGCAGCTTCTACAGGGGGCATGGCTACAGGCTGCGATCGGCGATTCCAGCGAGGACACCCGTGAAAGCCAGATCCGATGAGTTGCAGATTTTCGTCTGCGTGATCGAGTGCGGTTCGATTTCCGCCGCCGCCGAGCAGGTCGGCCAGACGCCGTCGGCCGTCAGTCGCACGCTGTCGAAGCTCGAAGCCAAGCTCGACACCACGCTGATCAACCGCACCACCCGGCGCATGGACCTGACCGAGGAGGGCAAGTATTTCTTCGAACAGGCCAAGTTGATTCTCGATCAGATGGATCAACTCGAAGAGCGTCTGTCTTCGCGCCAGCAAACTCCGTCCGGACGCCTGCGCATCAACGCCGCCTCGCCGTTCATGCTCCACGCCATCGTCCCCTACATCGACGAATTCCGGCAGCTGTACCCGGACATCCAACTCGAACTCAACAGCAATGACCTGATCATTGACCTGCTGGAACAAAGCACCGACGTCGCCATCCGCATCGGCACCCTCGCCGACTCGACGCTGCATGCGCGTTCGCTCGGTTGCAGTCCGTTGATGATCGTCGCCAGCCCCGCTTATTTGAAAAAGCACGGCGCGCCACGCCAAGTGGCGGATTTGAGCGAACACACGCTGCTCGGCTTCACCCACAACGAAGGCCTCAACCAATGGCCGCTGCGCTATGTGCACGGCGACCGCTGGCCGATCAGCCCGGCAATCAGCGCTTCCAGTGGTGAGACCGTGCGCCATTTGGCGCTGGAGGGGCAGGGCATCGCCTGCCTGTCGCACTTCATGACCATCGACGACATCCGTGCCGGGCGCCTGAAAGTCCTGCTCGGCGAATTCAACAGCGGCTACCGCCAGCCGATCAACGCCGTGTACTACCGCAACTCGCAACTGGCGTTGCGCATTCAGTGTTTCCTCGACTTTATCCAGGGCAAACTCGCCGCCTACGCCAGCGCCGAATTCAAGGGCTGATTCGTGATCCCTGCGCAAGAGTGAATTGGCCGAGGGCGGGTTTTTCGCCTGAGTTCATCGGCCGATACTCGCTGCATCACTTATTCACGCAGGGAGTTACTCCATGAACGTATTCGTTACCGGCGCGGCCGGTTTTATCGGCGGTTCCATCGCCACCGGCCTGGTGCAGGCCGGGCACAACGTCACCGGCCTGGTGCGCAGCGCCGAGCAGGCTGATGAGCTGAAAGCACTGGGCATGAACGCGGTAATCGGCACCCTCGATGACAGCCAATTGCTGGCGCAACAGGCCCGCGCTGCCGATGCCGTCATTAACGCTGCCAGCAGCGACCATCGCGGTGCGGTGGAAGCGTTACTCGACGCTTTGCGTGGCTCGAACAAGGTCTTTCTCCACACCAGCGGATCGAGCATTGTCGGCGATGCTTCCGGCGGCAAATCCAGCGACGACATTTACTACGAGGACAACCTGCCGGAACCGACTGTCGACAAGGCCGATCGCGTAGCCATCGACAACCTCGTGCTCGCGGCGGCGCAGGATGGCGTGAACTCGGCGGTGATCTGCAACACCCTGATCTACGGCCACAGCCTGGGCGTCAACCGCGACAGCGTGCAACTGCCGCGACTGCTGAAACAGGCGCGCAAAAGCGGCGTCGTTCGCCACGTCGGAACAGGGCAGAACATCTGGTCCAACGTGCACATCGAAGACGTCGTCGCCCTGTATCAGCTGGCGCTGACCAAAAACGTGCCCGGCACTTTCTACTTCGTCGAGAGCGGTGAAGCCTCGTTCATCGACATGACCACCGCCATGGCCGAAGCCCTCAATCTGGGCGAACCGCAAGACTGGCCATTGCAAGACGCCGAAGCCGAATGGGGCTATGAAATGGCCAACTACGGCCTCGGTTCCAACAGCCGCGTACGCGGCAAACACGCCCGGGAACTGCTGAGCTGGACGCCGAAGCGCACCTCGGTGGTGGAATGGATTCGTAACGAAATGGTGTGATGGGTCTTTGAACCCCGTCGGGCTTTGCTATCGATCAAATGAACGGCCGCCTTTGGGTGACCGTTTGTATTTCTGCCTTTGCGCTCGCATGTCACCCGACTTAAGGTGCCTTGAATCATCGACAGGTCGGCAGGTTCGGGAATGGTTGATCGTTACGAGGCAGAGGGGGCACAGGGCAGTTTTCAGGCCGGCTCGGATGAGCAGGTACTGAGCAACAAGCTGGGAATCAGTGATCCTGAAGAGATGGATGACGCCGAGCTGACTCTGCTGGAAAAACTTTACCAGCAGGTTCTGATCGAGCGTTTACCGGCACGGTCAATTATTGTTCAGGACTTGAGGGATTGGCATCGGTACTGGCTGGGCAATATCTATCCTTGGGCGGGTGAAATACGGGCGGTCAACCTTGGCAAAGACGGTTTTTCTTTGCTGCGGCCCCACAGATTCCGCGCTTGTTAGAGGGTTTTGAGAAGGAACGCCTTGCTGAATTCACCCCGTGTAAACCTGATCTTGATGAGAACCTCATTCACGCCATCGCCGTAACGCATGTGGAATTCATTTTGATTCCTCCATTCCGGGAGGGTAATGGACGGTTGTCCAGATTACTTGCAGACGTGATGGCGGTGCAGGCGGGCTATGTTCCGTTGGATTACAGCAGTTGGGAGCGAAACAAAGAGGCTTACTTTGCTGCGATAAATCAAGGCCTCAACTGCAACTACCAGCCAATGGAATATTGGGTCCGGCGAGCACTGTGGGCTTGAGAGAAGCCTACCTGGCCAATGCGAGGTGTTGGAATTTGCCGGATTTGGCCTTGAGCTTGCGTTCGATCATATCGACACTTTGGCCGGTCTCGATCGCTGTGGAGCTGGCGATTGAGCGGATCAGGGCGTCCTGGGTCAATTTTTTTCGGTTGCGACGTACGATGGCCATGGCGTGATCCCGGGTAATTACCTTGAGTGAGTATAGCGCTCGTTCGAAGCGTCGACATACTCGGTTCAAGAGGTCGACAGCGTTCTGTCTGGAAGGGTGCGATCAAAACCGTGGGAGCGAGCCTGCTCGCGAAAGCGGTGGGTCAGTCAATGCAGATGTTGAATGTGAAGCCGTCTTCGCGAGTAGGCTCGCTCCCACAGAGTTAAGTGGAGATTTGAAATGCCATGAAAATCCCGCCCTCCGATTTTCATTAATCACGACACCCCATATCCATCAGCGACACCTCTTGTCTCTCCACGAAAATTACTTTCATGCGGTTTGAAATCTCGATCTCGAAATGATTTATGAGTTTCACAACCCATTCGAACGTGACCCTTTCGAGGAGTACCGCATGACGCCTTCCCTCGGCTATTGGCTGCTGGTTTACGCCGCTGTGGCCATCATCGCGCTGATCGTGTTGATCGCCCGTTACCGGCTCAATCCGTTCATTGTCATCACCCTGATTTCCCTGGGCCTGGCGCTGGTGGCCGGGATGCCGGCGTCGGCTGTGGTCGGTGCGTATGAGGCCGGAGTCGGCAAGACGCTGGGGCATATTGCGCTGGTGGTGGCGTTGGGAACGATGCTCGGCAAGATGATGGCCGAGTCCGGCGGCGCCGAGCAGATGGCGCGCACGCTGATCGAGAAATTCGGTGAGAAGAACGCGCATTGGGCGATGGTCTGCATTGCGTTTCTGGTCGGCTTGCCGCTGTTCTTTGAAGTCGGTTTCGTCTTGCTGGTGCCAATCGCTTTCACCGTGGCACGCCGCGTCGGCGTGTCGATTCTGATGGTCGGGCTGCCGATGGTGGCCGGCCTTTCGGTGGTGCATGCGCTGGTGCCGCCGCACCCGGCGGCGATGCTCGCGGTGCAGGCCTATCAGGCCTCGGTCGGGCAGACCTTGCTGTACGCGATCGCCATCGGCATTCCGACCGCAATCATCGCCGGGCCGCTGTACGCCAAGTTCATCGTGCCGCGCATTCAATTGCCGGCGGACAACCCGCTGGAAAAGCAATTTCTCGACCGCGAACCGCGCGACAAACTGCCGGGTTTCGGCATCACCATGGCGACCATTCTGCTGCCGGTGGTGCTGATGTTGATCGGCGGCTGGGCCAACCTGATTTCCACCCCCGGCAGCGCGTTCAATCAATTCCTGCTGTTCATTGGCAACTCGGTGATCGCGCTGTTGCTGGCGACTTTGCTGAGCTTCTGGACGCTAGGGATTGCCCAAGGTTTCAACCGCGAATCGATCCTCAAGTTCACCAACGAATGCCTCGCGCCCACCGCCAGCATCACCTTGCTGGTCGGCGCTGGCGGCGGCTTGAACCGGATTCTGGTGGATGCCGGCGTTACCGATCAGATCGTCGGCCTCGCTCACGAATTTCACCTGTCGCCACTGATCATGGGCTGGTTGTTCGCTGCGCTGATGCGGGTTGCCACTGGCTCGGCAACCGTGGCGATGACCACCGCATCGGGCGTTGTCGCGCCGGTGGCCATCGGTCTGGGTTATCCACATCCTGAGCTTTTGGTGCTGGCGACTGGCGCGGGCTCGGTTATCTTTTCCCACGTCAACGACGGCGGCTTCTGGTTGATCAAGGAATACTTCAACATGACGGTCGCGCAGACGTTCAAGACCTGGACCGTGCTTGAGACGTTGATTTCGCTGGTCGCTTTCGCGCTGACCGTCGGCCTTTCCTACCTGCTGTGACCGGAGCCCGCCGCCCATGGACATCCTCTACCAGATCCGCGCCCGCCAGGATTCCTTCAGTGCCGGCGAGGGCCGCATTGCGCGGCTGATGCTCGACGATGTCGGCTTTGCCGCCAGCGCCAGCCTCGAAGACCTCGCGCACCGGGCCGAGGTCAGCACCGCCACGCTGTCGCGCTTTGCCCGCACGGTCGGCTGTCGCGACCTGCGTGATCTGCGTCTGCAACTGGCCCAGGCCAGCGGCGTTGGCAGCCGGTTTCTCGACCCGGCGGGCACGCCTGAGCAGTCGGCGTTCTACGGGCAGATCGTCGGCGACATCGAAACCACCCTGCGCCAGCATCTGGCCGGTTTCGACGAATCGCGCTTCGCCGACGCAGTGAAATTACTCGGTCAGGCGCGGATGATTCACGCGTTCGGCATGGGCGGTTGCTCGACCCTGTGCAGCGATGAATTGCAGGTGCGCCTGGTGCGTCTCGGCTACCCGATTGCGGTGTGTCATGACGCGGTGATGATGCGCGTCACCGCCGCCAGTTTGAACGCCGAGCAAGTGCTGATCGCCTGCTCGCTGACCGGCATCACCCCGGAGCTTTTGGAAACCGTGGAGCTGGCGCGCAACTACGGCGCGCGCATTCTCGCCATCACTCGCGGCGATTCACCACTGGCGGAACTGGCCGACGTCGTGCTGCCGCTGCAAGGCGCGGAAACCTCGTTCATCTACAAACCGACGGCGGCGCGCTACGGCATGCTGCTGGCCATCGACGTGCTCGCCACCGAGCTGGCGCTGGCCAGCCCTGAAGACAATCAAGAACGTCTGCGGCGAATCAAACTTGCCCTCGACGAATACCGTGGCGGCGACGATCACCTGCCGCTGGGAGACTGACATGCAGTACGACACCCTGATTCGCAACGCGCTGGTCATCGACGGCAGCAACACGCCCGGCTATAAGGCCGACGTGGCAATTCTCAATGGCCGCATCGAGCGCATCGGCGATCTGCCTGACGCCCGCGCCAGCGAAGAAATCGACGCCGCCGGCCGGGTGCTGGCGCCGGGTTTCATCGACGTGCACACCCACGACGACACCGTGGTCATCCGCCAACCCGAGATGCTGCCCAAGCTCAGCCAGGGCGTGACCACGGTGATTGTCGGCAACTGCGGCATCAGCGCTTCGCCAGTGAGTTTGAAGGGCAATCCGCCGGACCCGATGAACCTGCTCGGCAGCGCAGCGGCGTTCGCCTATCCGCGCTTCAGCGACTACCGCGCCGCCGTCGAAACGTCCAATCCCACGCTGAACGTCGCCGCGCTGGTCGGCCACACGGCGCTGCGCAGCAATCATCTCGACGACTTGTTCCGCACCGCGACCCCCGACGAAATCACCGCCATGCGCGCGCAGTTGCGCGACAGTCTCGAGGCTGGCGCGTTGGGTTTATCCACAGGCCTGGCCTACGCCAGCGCCTTCAACGCGTCCACCGATGAAGTCATGCAACTGACCGAAGAACTGACGGCGTTCGGCGCGGTGTACACCACCCATCTGCGCAGCGAATTCGCCCCGGTGCTGGAGGCGATGGACGAAGCATTTCAGATCGGCCGCCACGCGCAATCGCCGGTGATCATTTCCCACCTCAAATGCGCCGGCGTCGGTAACTGGGGACGCAGTCCGCAATTGCTCGCAGCGCTGGAAGAGGCAGCGAAAACCCATCCGGTCGGCTGCGATTGCTACCCGTACGCGGCGAGCTCCTCGACCCTGGATTTGAAGCAAGTCACCGATGCCCATCGCATCACCATCACATGGTCGACGCCGCACCCGGAAGTCAGCGGGCGCGACCTGATCGATATTGCTGGCGAATGGAAACTGTCGCTGGAAGAAACCGCCAAACGTCTGCAACCGGCGGGCGCGGTGTACTACGGCATGGACGAGGCCGATGTCAGAAGAATCCTCGCCCATCCGCTTTCGATGGTCGGCTCTGACGGACTGCCCGAAGACCCGTTCCCGCATCCGCGCCTGTGGGGCGCTTTCCCACGGGTGCTGGGCCATTTCAGTCGCGACGTCGGGTTGTTTCCGCTGCACACCGCCGTGCACAAGATGACCGGCCTGTCGGCGGCGCGTTTTGGCTTGCAGGAAAGGGGCGAGATTCGTGAAGGACATTGGGCGGATCTGGTGTTGTTTGATCCGGCGACCGTGCGTGACGTGGCCGATTTCAACGATCCGCAACGGGCGGCGCAGGGGATCGACGGGGTTTGGGTCAACGGCGTGTTGAGTTATCGCGATGGACAGGCGAATGGGGCGAGGGCAGGGCGGTTTCTTGCGCGACAGGGCGACCTGCGCGACCACTTTCGTTAAGGATTCGTGGTGTGCGTCACAGTGATGGCACATTGCAATTAAAGAAAGCCATCCACAAGCCGATTTGCTGACATCCTCCCCGTCTACATTGTGGGGCCATTCAGTCAGGGAGCACCCCATGAGCTTCGGCAAAACCACCCCGATCCTGCGGATCTTCGATGAGGCCAAGGCTGTCGAGTTCTACGTCGATTTTCTCGGTTTCAAGATCGACTGGCAGCACCGCTTCGAAGCGAATTTTCCGCTGTATCTGCAGGTGTCACGGGGCGAGTGTGTGCTGCATCTGTCCGAGCATCACGGCGATGCCTGCCCGGGTTCGGCGCTGCGTATCGAGACCGATGAGCTGGAGGCGTTTCAGCAGCAACTGATGGCCAAGGATTACAAGTTCTCGCATCCGCAGATTCAGGCGATGCCGTGGGGCAGTCAGGACATGACCATTGCCGATCCGTTTGGCAATCGGTTGGTGTTTACCAATGCGATCAGTCTTTGACTTGAACGCCTAGCGCGACCTGACCTCTTGGGATTGCCCGCAGGCATCATTAATACTTGCGGGCGCTCACCTCATTCCGTCGGCACCAACCGATCCAGCACCCGATTCACTGCCATCTCCGCGACCATCACAATCTGCGCAATGCCCTGCAACGTCTTGCGCTGCGAGCCGTTCACCAGCCCCGCCTGATCGTTGAGCATCACCGTCGCCGACCCTAGTGTTTCGCAGGCGTCGGCCAACAGCGATTCGTTGTCGGCGTCGGGATTGGCCATGTACAGCGTGTTGGACTTGTAGGGCGGGGCCATGAATTCAGCGCTGGACGGGCCGAGGTAATGATCGAGGGCGCGGTCGGCGGCTTCGTGGAATTTCTTTGAGTCGGCGGATTCGTAGGGGGATGCCGGGTCTGTGGGTGGCGGGTTTGGGGTTACTTTGAACATATCCAGATCCTCATTTTGGCTGGCCACCGCTTTCCTACTAAAGAAAGTGGAGGCAGCTGTGCGCAGGTTAGTAGACCGGGGATCTGGGAAACCGGCGCGCCCGAGAGCGCCCTGCGCACAGCCACCATAAAGCTCAGGCGAGACCTGACTGTCTGATGAACGATGCACCCCAAATACTCCGGGCTACTAAACCCGATCACTGATAGGCAGTGACGCAATTACAGTAGCGATGAGGTCTGGGGCGCACAAGCCGGCGGATTCTGGCGCAGGCGTAGGCAGCGGCGCAAGGAATTGTGGGTGGTTTCGCTGAATGTCTGGCGGCTTTAAACAGTTGTGCCAAGACGTGTTTAATCGGTGTGGCGAATGACGCCTTCGCGAGCAAGCTCGCTCCCACAAGGGGATCTGCGATGAACTCGAAAGTGCAGGCAACCGAAAAACTACTGTGGGAGCGAGCTTGCTCGCGAAGGGGCCATCAGCATCACCGCCGATTCCGCAACCGAAACTCCCCCGGCGGCATCCCGCGCCAGCTCTTAAACGTGCGATGAAACGAGCGCGGTTCGGTAAAACCCAGATACTGCGCAATGTCCTGAACCGGCAACGTGCTATTGAGCAAGTAGTGCTCCGCCAACTCCTGACGCAGCTCATCAAGAATCTGCTGATACGACGTCCCGACCTGCTGCAACTGCCGCTGCAACGTGCGCACCGAAACGCTGAGCTGTTCGGCCACTTGCTCCTTGCGCGGCAAGCCCTCCTTGAGCAAACCGCGCAGAATGTTTTTCACCTGCTGCGCCAGCGACGCATCTTCCAGCGTCGCCAGCAAACCCATCGCGTGTTCTTCCAGGGTTCGCAGCAATTGCGCATCGGCCTGGCGTAGCGGCAACTGCAAATAAGCCAGCGGCACCACCAGCGCCGAATACGCCTGATCGAATAGCACCGGGCAACCAAAAAACGTCTCGTACTCGGCCAGCGTCACCGCATCCGGCCGCGCATGCTCCAGCCATACGCAGGCCGGCGACAGCTGCGTGTCGGCGATCCAGCGCGCGTAGTGCAGCCAGGAACCGAGCACGTTTTCCACCAGATGCCGACGAATCCGTGGCCGCTGGTAACGGCAGGCCCAGATCAGATGCACGTGCTCGCCCTGCACCTCGGCGCGGCTGACGCCCATGTCGCCGACGAGTTTTTCGAACGGCATGATCCGGCTCATCGCATCGCCCAGCGTCGCGCAATTCATGGTGATGTAACCGAGCACGCTCCACGAATTGGGCAGGACGAAATTCGCCGCATGCAGCCCGAACAACCCATCGCCCGAGTGCTCGCAGAAATAATCCAGCAAGCGCTCGTGAACCTCACCTGGCAGGCGCAAGGTGTTGTCGCTCAACTGCTGCGCCTGCAACCCGGCCGCCGCCAATGCAGGCTCGATGGCCATGCCCAACTGTTCGGCATGGCGCAGGTATTTGAGCAGCGGCGGAACGGAAGTGAAGCCGAGCGAGGGCATGGTCGCGGTCCTTTGATCGACGGCGCGTGAGCGAATGAATGCCGCAAGGTAAGTGGATTGCCCGGCGAAAGTAAATGCCCGGACGTTTGGCGCCATTCGCTACATGATCTGGCCGGATGCGACCGTGACAGATCTCCAGCGCTGACTAGTATGCAAGCTTGATCCAACGGCAGAAAAAGGACATACGCATGCGACGCTGGAACGGCTGGGGCGAGGCAGGCACGGTGGTCGAACTGCCGGCCCAGGGCACGACATTTCTCCACGAACGCCTGGGCGCTGGCCGCGCATTGCCCGATGCGACGTTGGCAGCGGCGTTGGCGCAAGTGCCGACCTCGCGCCTGGTGCCGCACCGCTTGTACAGCATCGATACTCACGATCGCCTGCTGCACGCGCGCGGCCAGAGCCTGCCGGATTGGTTGGCATTACGCGAAGGCGCACTGGGCACGTATCCCGATGCCGTGGCGTTTCCCGAAACCGCCGAGCAGATCCGCCAATTGCTGGCGCTCGCCCATGATCAGGATCTGTGCCTGATTCCCTACGGCGGCGGCACGTCGGTGGCCGGACACATCAATCCGCCAAACTCCACGCGGCCGGTGCTGACGGTGTCGCTGGCGCGGATGAATCGCCTGACCGACCTCGACGAACAGAGCCTGCTGGCGACATTCGGCCCCGGCGCCAGCGGGCCGCAAGTCGAAAGCCAATTGCGCGCGCGCGGCTACACGCTGGGGCATTTTCCACAGTCGTGGGAGCTCTCGACGCTGGGCGGTTGGGTGGCCAGTCGTTCCAGCGGCCAGCAGTCGTTGCGCTACGGGCGGATCGAGCAATTGTTCGCCGGCGGCACCCTGGAAACCTTCGCCGGGCCTCTGCAGATTCCGACGTTTCCGGCGTCGGCGGCTGGACCGGATCTGCGTGAAATGGTGCTCGGTTGCGAGGGCCGTTTCGGGATCATTTCCGAGGTCAAGGTGCGGGTCAGTGCGTTGCCGGCGGACGAACGTTTCTACGGTGTGTTCCTGCCCGACTGGCCGCAGGCGCTGCAAGCAATCCGGCAACTGGCGCAGGCGCGCGTACCGCTGTCGATGCTGCGCCTGTCCAACGCGGTGGAAACCGAAACGCAACTGGCGCTGGCCGGCCATCCGCAGCAGATCGCCTGGCTGGAAAAGTACCTCAAGCTGCGCGGCGCCGGCGACGGCAAATGCCTGCTGACCTTCGGCGTCACCGGCAATCGCCAGCAAAACGCACTGTCGCTGAAACACGCGCGCCAGCATCTGAAAGCCTTCGGCGGCGTATTCACCGGCACCCTGCTGGGCAAGAAGTGGGCGCAGAACCGCTTCCGTTTTCCTTACCTGCGCGAGAACCTGTGGAACGCCGGTTACGTGGTGGACACCCTCGAAACGGCCACCGACTGGAGCAACGTCGACCACTTGCTCAGCCTGATCGAAAACAGCCTGCGCGATGCCCTGGCCGCCGAGGGCGAGCGCGTGCATGTGTTTACTCATCTCTCGCACGTTTACGGCGAAGGATCGAGCATTTACACCACCTACGTGTTTCGCCCGGCAGCCGACTATGCCGCGACGCTGGCGCGCTGGCGGATGCTCAAACACGCGGCCAGCCAGACCATCGTCGACAACCACGGCACCATCAGCCATCAGCATGGCGTCGGCAAGGATCACGCGCCGTATCTGCTACGGGAAAAAGGCCCGCTGACGATGCAGACGTTGCAGGCGCTGAGTGAACATTTCGACCCGGAAGGGCGCCTCAACCCGGGCACGCTGTTGCCAGAGTCGCGGCCATGACGGCGGAATGGAACGCGCAGTGGCGCGAGCAGATTCTGCCGACCTTGGCGGATGATATCTGGGACCTGATCGTCATCGGCGGCGGCATCAGCGGCGCCGGGATCGTCCGCGAAGCCGCGCGCCGGGGCTGGCGTTGTCTGCTGCTGGAGCAGCGCGATTTTGCCTGGGGCACCTCCAGCCGATCATCGAAAATGGTCCACGGCGGTTTGCGTTACATCGCCAAGGGCCAGTGGCGCCTGACCCGCGATTCGGTGCGCGAGCGCCAGCGCCTGCTCGACGAAGCGCCGGGGCTGGTCGAGCCGATGAGTTTCATGATGCCGCACTATCGCGGCGGCTTTCCCGGGCCGCGCGTCATGGGCGGCTTGCTCTCGGTGTACGACGCGCTGGCGGGGCGGCGCAACCATCGTTTTCATGACGCCCAGCAACTGCGTTTTCTTGCGCCGGGGGTGAAGGAAAACGGCCTGCTCGGCGGCAGCTGTTTTGTCGATGCGCTGACTGATGATGCGCGGCTGGTGATGCGCGTACTGCGCGAGGCCCGGGCCGATGGCGCGGTGGTACTCAATGGTGTGCGGGTCACGCAACTGCTGCGTGAAGGCGGGCGGGTGTGCGGGGTTCAGATCGAAGATGGCGAGAGCGGCGCGACGCTGCAATTGCGCTCTGGCGTGCTGGCCGTGGCTACGGGCGCTTGGGCTGAGCGCTTGCGTCCCGTTGAGTCAGCGAAGCAATTGCGACCGTTGCGCGGCAGTCATCTGTTGCTGCCGGGCTGGCGTTTGCCGGTGGCGCAGGCGTTCACCTTTCTGCATGCGCATGATCGGCGCCCGGTGTTCGTGTTTCCGTGGGAAGGCGCGACGGTGGTGGGCACCACGGACCTCGATCACCGCGAAGACCTCGACCACAGCGCGCGCATTTCCAGTGACGAACTCGACTATCTGCTCGCCGCGTGCCAGCAGCAATTTCCCGGTGCCGAAGTGGGCGTCGACGACGTGCTTTCAACTTGGTCAGGCGTGCGCCCCGTGGTCGGCAGCGCGACGGGTGCGCAGCAGGGCAAACCGTCCAACGAGACCCGCGAACATGTGTTGTGGCAGGAGCCGGGTTGCGTGACGTTGGCCGGCGGCAAACTGACCACATTTCGCCCGCAAGCGATCGAAGTGCTCAAGGCGTGTGCGGTCATGCTCGGGCGTTCTTTTGTCGATGACGGCGCGCCGGTGTTCGCCGCTGTGCCGCCGCTGACAATTGCGGGACTGAGCGCCAGTCAATGGCGACGCTTGGCCGGGCGTCACGGTCGAGACCTACCGAGGCTAAAGCAATTGCTCGGCGAACTCGGTCCGGAAACGGTTGGCGCCAGCGATACTTTGTGGGCAGAACTGGCGTTCGCCTGCGAGGCGGAAATGATTCTGCACCTGGATGATTTGCTGCTGCGCCGCACCCGTTTGGGCCTGTTGCTGCCGCGCGGTGGTGAGGATTATCTGCCTGCAATTCGCACGCTCTGCCAGCCACGATTGGCCTGGGACGATGAGCGCTGGCTAGCGGAAATCCAGCGTTATCAATTGTTGTGGCTGCGCGATCACGGCTTGCCGGAGATCACCCCATGAAATACCTGTTAGCGATCGACAACGGCACTCAGAGCGTGCGCGCGTTGCTCTTCGATCTGCAGGGCAATTTGCTCGGCAAAGGCAAAGTCGACTTGCAGGCGTACTACTCGACGCAACCCGGTTGGGCCGAGCAGGATCCGGAATATTACTGGGCGAAACTCGGCGAGGCCTGCCAGCAACTCTGGCAGCAGACCGGCATCGACCGTGCGCAGATTGCCGGCGTGTCTCTGACCACCCAGCGCGGCACCGTGATCAATGTCGACGCCGAGGGCAAACCGCTGCGCCCGGCGATTGTCTGGCTCGATCAACGTCAGGCTGAGGTCGAGGGCGGCATCAAAGGGCCGTGGGGCTGGCTGTTCAAACTGGTCGGCGCCCAAGCGACGGTGGATTATTTCCGCGCCCAGGCCGAGGCCAACTGGATCGCCCGGCATCAACCCGAAGTGTGGGCGGCGACCGACAAGTATTTACTGCTTTCAGGCTTCCTCACCCATCGCTTGTGCGGGCGCTTCGTCGACTCCATCGGCTGCTGCGTCGGCTATCTGCCCTTCGACTTCAAACGGCTGAAGTGGGCGGCACCGCGCGACTGGAAATGGCAGGCACTGGCGGTGCGCCCGGAGCAGTTGCCGACCCTGCACAAACCCGGCGAAACCCTCGGCTACATCAGCGCCGAAGCCGCTCGGCACACCGGCATCCCCGAGGACCTGCCGTTGATTGCCGCAGGCGCAGACAAGGCCTGCGAAGTGATCGGCTCTGGCGTGGTCGATGCGCGCACCGTGTGCCTGTCCTACGGCACCACCGCGACCATCACCAGCACCCGCTCGCGCTATCTGGAAATCGTCCCGCTGATCCCGCCGTACCCCTCGGCCGTGCCCGATCAGTACAACTGCGAAGTAATGATCTATCGCGGCTACTGGATGGTCAGCTGGTTCAAGAACGAATTCGGCCTGCGCGAGATGCAACAGGCAAAAGAACAGGGCATCGAACCGGAGCAACTGTTCGACGCACTGGTCGACGCGGTGCCGCCGGGCTCGATGGGTTTGATGCTGCAACCCTACTGGTCACCGGGCATCCGCGAACCGGGCGTGGAAGCCAAAGGCGCGATGATCGGCTTCGGCGACGTACACACCCGCGCGCACGTCTACCGGGCGATTCTCGAAGGGCTGGCCTACGCGCTGCGCCAGGGCATGGAGAACATCGAGCGACGTTCAAAGGTCTCGATCCAGCGACTGCGCGTCGCCGGCGGCGGCTCACAAAGCGACGCCGCCATGCAACTGACCGCCAATATCTTCGGCCTGCCGGCAGAGCGCCCGCATGTGTATGAAGCGTCCGGGTTGGGGGCGGCGATTTGTTGTGCGGTGGGGTTGGGATTGCATCGGGATTTCCCATCGGCCATTGCGGCGATGACTCGGGTTGGAGCGGTCTTCACACCACAGCCTGAGGCGCAGAAGGTTTATGAGCAGTTGTACAGAGAGGTGTATTTGCGTATGTACCGGCAGCTCAAACCGCTGTACCAAAGCATCCGCAAAATCACCGGGTATCCCGAATAGTCCCGACACCATAGACCCCTGTGGGAGCGAGCCTGCTCGCGAAGGCGGAGTTTCAGTCAATGATGATCTGAATGATCCACCGCTTTCGCGAGCAGGCTCGCTCCCACAGGGGTATTGCTGTGCGCTCAAAATCCGGTGAGTCACACAAATCCAAATGTGGGAGCGAGCTTGCTCGCGAATGCGCAGTGTCAGGCAACGTCGATTTGATTGACCCACCGCCATCGCGGGCAAGCCCGCTCCCACAGGGTTTTGCGGTGTGATCAAAATCCAGCGTGGCACACAAATCCAAAGGTGGGAGCGAGCCTGCTCGCGAAGGCGGAGTGTCAGGCAATGTTGATTTGGCTGATCCACCGCCTTCGCGGGCAAGCCCGCTCCCACAAGGGATCTGCGGTGTGCTCAAAATCCGGTGAGTCACACAAATCCAAATGTGGGAGCGAGCTTGCTCGCGAATGCGGAGTGTCAGGCAACATGGATTTGATTGACCCACCGCCATCGCGGGCAAGCCCGCTCCCACAGTTATCGAGGTGAACACATCAACAGTGCTCGACCACGAAAACCTGTGGGAGCGGGCTTGCCCGCGATTCGATTTCAGCTTCAGCGCAAGACTAACGTCAAACGCGGAAGTGGCTGACCATCTGCTGCAACTGACCACCCAACCGCGCCAGTTCAACACTCGACGCTGCCGTCTCATCACTCGCCGCTGCGGTCTGCTCGGACACGTCACGGACGTTGATGATGCTGCGGCTGATCTCTTCGGCCACGGCGCTTTGCTGTTCGGCAGCGGCGGCGATCTGCTGGTTCATCGACTGGATGTTCGACACCGTGCGGGTGATGTTTTCCAGCGAGGCGCCGGCCTTGCGCGTCAGGGCGACGCTGCTGTCGGTCAGCGCGCGGCTGTTGTTCATCACTGCCGAAACCTGCTGGGTGCCGTTCTGCAGACCGGCGACCAGACCTTCGATTTCCTCGGTGGATTTCTGCGTGCGTTGAGCCAAACCGCGCACTTCGTCAGCAACCACAGCAAATCCACGCCCGGCTTCACCGGCACGCGCTGCTTCGATCGCGGCGTTGAGTGCGAGCAGGTTGGTCTGTTCGGCGACAGCCTTGATCACGTCCATGACGCTGCCGATCTTGTCGCTTTCCTGTTGCAGCACGCTCATCGCTTCGGTCGAACGCACCACTTCGCTGGCCAGACGCTCGATCTGTGCGATGGCCTCATTCACCACCTTGTCACCTTCACGGGCCTCGCCGTCCGCAGCAGCGGCGGCTTGCGACGCTTCTTCGGCGTTGCGCGCAACTTCCTGCACGGTGGCAGTCATTTCGTGCATGGCGGTGGCGACCTGATCGGTCTCGACTTTCTGGCTGTTCACACCGGCGCTGGTCTGCTCGGTCACGGCCGACAACTCTTCAGCGGCGCTGGCGATCTGAGTGACGCCGTCGCGGATGCCACTGATCAAATCACGCAGGGTCACGCCCATGCGCGCAATGCCTTGCTGCAACACGCCGAGTTCATCGCGACGGGTAACGGTGACATTCTGGGTCAGGTCGCCGCTGGCGATGCGCTCGACCACGGCCAGGGTTTCCTGCAACGGACGGGTGATCTGACGGGTGATGATCACTGCTGCAATCACGCCAACCAGCAGCGCCAGCAACGTGCTGATCAACTGGAAGGTGCGCGCCTGGGCGCTTTCAGCATCACGGCGATCGAGCTGAATCTGGTACAGCTGCTCGCTCAGGGCGACGATGGTGTTGCCCTGATCGGTCATTTCCTTACGCGCCTGCACCGCATCGGTGTTGGCGTTCTTGTACGCCATCAACGCGCCGCGATAGCTGGTCAGCGCGGTTTCCAATTGGCGCAAGGCATCCTGCTGAGTCGCGGCAAATTGCGCATTCAGTGGCTTGAGGCTGGCGATGGCCGCGTCGATCTGGCCGACGGCTTTCTGCTCGGTCTCGGCGTTGCTGGTCGCGGTGTAACCACGCACTTCATAGCGCGCGAGGATGAACGCTTCCTTCGCCGCAGTAACCGCCTGGAACTGTTCGAAACGCTGATCGCTCAACTCCAACTGCTGCACGCGCTGGCTGATCGATTCGATCAGGTTGTAGGCGGTCTGGGCGTTGGCGCTCATGGTGTCGCGCGCGCTGTTGCCGGTGCGATAGGCGTTGCGCATTTTGTTCAGCGAGGTCTGGTATTCAGCGATGGTCGCGGCCTGCTGCTTGAGCAGTTTGACGTTCTCCGGACTCTTGAATTTGCTGATCAACGCCTGCTGCTGAGCGGCGAAACTTTCCAGGGTTGTCTGCACATTCTGCGCGGCGGTTTCGTCGCCGTTGGTCAGCATGTATTGCAGGCGCACCACGCGCAGTTTGGTCAGGCCAGCGTTGAGCTGGGTGATGTCGCTCATCCAGTTGCTGCGGTCGATCAGGCCGCCGAGGCTGGTCCAGCCGGTCAGCGCCAGAATGCAGGTCAGGGCCAGCACCAGGCCGAAGCCCAGGCCGAGTTTCATGTTCACGCTGATGTTACCGAACCAGCTATTCATGCAAATCCTCCAGAAACGTTGGGTTTCTTGGTCGTCAGTTAAGCTGGAAGATTGTTGTTCTTTTGAGCCAGCAGGGGTGTTAGCAGGTCTGTATCGGCCGCAAACCCGAGAGCTGAAAGGATTTTTGTCTGACAGATTTAGCGCAACTCAACCCAGGCGCCGCGACCAGCGCTGATCCGGCGCCTCGAACCCGGGATTGACCAACGCCGTCAGCACATGGTCCTGCCAACGCCCGGCGATATTCAGATACGCCTTCGCATACCCCTCACGCTCAAAACCCAAACGCTCAAGCAACCGCGCACTGCGCTCATTGCCGGGAATGTAATTGGCCATGATCCGATGCAGATTCTGCACATCGAACATATAACCAATCCCCGCCTCCAGCCCCTCCTGCATCAAACCCTGCCCCTGATGCGCCTCATCGATGTGATAACCCAAATAACACGCCTGCAACGCCCCACGAATAATCCCGCTGAAATTGCACGCCCCGATCATCTGCTGACCGTCCGGCGACAGCAGCGCGAAATGCATCGCCAATCCGGCCTCGAAGGCGCTGGCCTGGATCTCCAAGCGACGACGGATGTTGGCAGTGGAGAAGTAGTCGGTGGTGCGGATGGGCGACCAGCGGGCGAGGTGACGCTGGTTGCGTAGGTAGAAAGCGCTTTCGAGCTCGGCCTGATCGGGGGAGAGGATCGCCAGCGTGAGGCGCGGGCAGGGCAGGGATAACAGCGGCATCGAACGCTCCTTGGCGAGGGATCTGCAGGCAGAGTCGCGCAATATGGTGGGGAGCGGCAAGGTGCGGGGAAATGATGGGCGAAAAAAAGCCCGCTAGGAGCGCGGGCGAACCGTAGTTTCTTGAATGAGCGAGTGGACTTTACAGGCTGTCCCGGCTGGGCGCAGTGAAGAAAAATTCATGTCGCTTCTGCCAACCGGGTTGGTGTCCCGCCAGTCGATTTTCAGCGCACGATGAAAATATCAGCGCCCATACAGCACCGTGTTCATCAACGCATTGACCTGATTTGGCATCGTGTGGATGAACCAGTCGAAAGCAAGACCCGAGGTAAGCAGGTACGCGAGAACCAGCAGGATAGGCATGAAGATGATGTTTTTGCGCAGATTGGCGTACTTGCGGGTTTTTCTGGAAAGCCAAGGTTCGTGAGTACCGTTGTTATTGGCATGTGCACCCGCAACGATGAAGTAGGTTGAAAAAAGCATCATCCGAAGGCTGGTATAGATAAACAGCATTACGCCTGTCAGGTGCAGCAGGAACCAGTGCATGTCTAGCAGGACGAAATATTTCTTTATTCCCGTCAGGCCCTGCTCATTGATGATCTGCTGGCTGTACTGAAAGTTTTGCGGCGCCAGGGTGGGCATAAAAGCTTCGTCGGTGACATACGTCGCGGCCACGCAAAATGCCAAGCAAAACAACAGCGCAACGACCCACTTAATGCCCGCGAAGAAGCCCCGATAAAGGCTATGCAAGGTTCCGCCAGCCCACAGGGAAATGGTGAATAGCGTGATCCAGGAAAGCAGGTTGAGTATCTCAGCCCGGAAAAACACATAAATCAGCCCGGCAATCACCATCATCATGCAGATGACTGGAGTCATGTCCTGGCTTGTGCTGGCGGCGTTCACGCCCGGCGGTGGATTGACCACCGTGTTGAAGGTCAGGTTTACCGAATGGCCCGGCTGATTGGCGGATTGTGGAGAATCGCCTTTCAGTACCCGATCCAGAATGGCTCCCAGAATCAGGCCGAGGATAGTGAAGAACGCCGATATGTAGATATCGACTTCCTTGGATTGGATTGTTTCGATGAAGCTCATGGTTTATTGCCTTCCTTGTGCAGGTTGAGTTTCCACATGCGAACCGGTTTTCTCTGCGAGGCTTCCAGCCAGCCGCGGAATGGTAAGGGGATGGCTGTGGTTTTGCTATCACACAAGCGCACTCGTCTTACAGCCAAACTGGTTTGGTTAAATTGGAGATGAGCCAAAGCGGTGCCGCAGCCCCCAGCGTCCTCTTAGTACGCTTCGAACATTCACAGCCACCGGCAGGCTTGAGAATGTGAAGGAAATGGGCGGCCATTCGACTAACCCCAGATGCGACAAAGCCCGCACTGGGCGGGCTTTGTCGTTGAGAGTTGGTGGGCCGGGGTCGTTTGAACCGGACTTGCAATGTGCCGTATCCATTGGGGTTTGTTCGGGTGTTGATTTTTTGGGATACAGAATGGGATACACGCCGGTATTGCTTGACTGATCCTTGATCACTGATCGTGCAATATCGCCTGCGGTTGCGCATCATCGGTGAGCTGTCGCTTGGCCCACACCATGGAGAAGGAGCCTCTACGTATGAAGATAACGGATATTGTCCACAACTACCCTGATGGCTCGCGCTTGGCTCGAGGTTTATGTCGGGTTAGATCATTCGTGAACGAGTCAGGAATAGTGGTTCTGCTTACTGACTTGGGCGATAAAAATGATGGCCAGTCAGTCACTAATGCCGTCGAGCGCATTATCAAGTCGCTTCAGGTGCTAGGTGTCGTCATGGGGCCTGCGACATATTTGGAACACTACGAGCGGGAAGACCCTCGGGGCGACACCTTCGACATTGTCACCGTGAAGTCTCCTGGGGGGACGCATTGGGAAACAATTAGTCGTGAGGAGGCATGTCGATTGATGGGGTGTCCATCAGTGGAGTTGGATGAACGGAGTTGGGAAAACGGTCGCATCGTTGCGGAAGCGGATCGGCTACGTTTTTCCAGAAACCCATTTGTCGACTCTCCCTATCGAGGGAGCAATGCGGTAATAAAGCGTCGCTTGGAAATCGAGAATGGAATGATTTCTAGGGCGGAAGTTGAGGCATTGATCTGTGCAGGTGCTGGCGAACGAGATCTCCAATTTCTCTTGAAAAGGGATCTCTCAATTTTTGCAGAGACCTACGCTCAACCTGATGATGAGTACATTTGTTTTTCCGAGTTTCCTTTGGCAGACGGTTACGTTGACTTCGTGGTGCTGACCGGGCGATCGCGTATGGACGTAATTCTGATCGAGGTAAAAGGAGCTGACTTCAACTTGCTGAATTCGGACCATTACAAGGAGTTCAATCACAAGATCCATCAGGCAGCAGGCCAACTGAGGAACCGCTTAGGCCACATCTATCGAGAACTCTCAACCTTCAGAGATCACGTCCATTCAGCCAGGGTACGAGCTGAGCGAGGAGACCTAATTCACAACGCTTTCGTAGGACCGCACGATGGACTCGAGGTCGACCCTCAGAAGGACATCAACATTCGTACGGTACTCATAGGAGGACGGACGGTTGATGATCGTGCGGAAAGTGCTAAAAGGCACGACTACGAACACCACTTCACCCCACCAATTAGGGTTGAGTCCTGGGACACTTGGATACGTAGGCTTCAACGTTCTTAAGCGCTTGGCTTAGACCGACCGGGTTTCAAAAGTGCGCTGGGGACCCTGAGCATTTTCGAGTGGTACGGGGTCGGAAACCCGCAGGACTGTGTTAGTGGGAGGATTTCAAAGTTACTGAAATTTCAGGCGTTGAAATCGAAAGAATTCTGCTGAAAAAAGGCCATCGTTACCGCAGCGGTAACGATGGCCGTTTGTGTTGATGATTATGGACACCTTGGGCCGTCAACCAAGTCAACCTGTCAACCAATGTACAAAAATCAGCCACTGCCAAGATCACACGGGTTTCCGACCCCGTGCCCTAAGGAACACCTCGGGGGCCCTGGAAAACGATTGGAACTGCATCTGAGATTCGCTGGAGGCATTGATGCTTCCGGGGAGCGGGGTTCACGCACCTATCTAAAAATCGATGTAACGCGTGTTACGAGTGTAACGGAAGTCGCTAACTGTCTGTATTTATTGATTATTTTAGAGGTTACACAGCATTTTTTTAAGAGTCTTCAGGAGTGTTACTAAGGTAACCGGTGTAACGGATAAGGGGCTGGAGCAGACCCATTAGGCAGGAAAGAAGCTCTCGGCAGATTCTCATCTGCCTATCTGCGAGCATTTGGTAATGGGTGTGACCTGTTTTCGGCGTCAGCAAGCTATTCTATACTGTCAAAATGCCATGCTAAATCGGATCCAGAGCTGGATAGCGAAGGTAAAGCGTGAGGTATGAAGCGACGCGGTTACTGATGCAAAGCGCTCAGTTCAATTACAAAAAAAACAGCGAGTTGGATATTAAGTTTCTCATATTTTTTAAGGAAATTTATGGATACGGAAATTGGCAAAAGACTTCCAGCGGTTAAATCTCTATCTTCAATACTTCCTTCTGGAACAGAAGGTGGCAAAGAATTTGCAAGAATAATAGGGTTGCTATTATTTCAGGAAGCCAAAAAAAACGGTTCGGATTTTTCACTTTTTGATGACGCATCAGGTGATTTCGAGGGTCTAGATGGATATTCAAGAGCTAAAAAATCTAGAGATGCGGTTGGTTACCAGTATAAATTTTTTCCATCTCCACTGAGTGATGCGCACCGAGCAGAAATTAAAAAATCTCTTAAGCATGCTTTGGAATGCACTGAGAAACTGAAGCTAAAAAAGTGGGTGATTGTAACGCCGGATGACTTTAAGAATTCCGGAAGACGAAGCGGTGGTGGTGATGTTAGTTGGTTTGAAGACCTCCGGTCGGAGAATTCTGAAATTGAGATCGAGCATTTTGGACATTCAAAACTACTTTCGCTTTTTTTGCAGGCTCATTTTCTTTGTCTATATTATTACCCATCCCTAGTACACTCTGGAAATCAGTACCAAAAGACTATACAGGCATGGCGAGTTCAATATGACGATAACATGAGGAAAAAATATGGGCGGATTGAATTCGTCGGAATGTCTGTATACAAAGACGAAGCGTCGCGCCGTATCCCTCTTGAAGATATCTATATACCGCTATCAGTAGTGCCGGAGCGCTCGGTAGAAGAGGTGGAAGATACACCAAGAATCAATCCTTATATGTTCTTGAGGCCTGGTGCAAAAAACATAATTTTGGGTGATCCGGGCTCAGGAAAATCCACGCTAATGTCTTTTTTAGCATTGGCTGGGATTAATAAAGCTTTACAGGCACGATGTGATACCAACGAAGATAATAGGCTAACCATAGTTGTGACTTTGCGTCGATATGCTGACGAGCTAAAGCATAGGCGCAATCTCCCTATTCTCGATTATATACTGGAGGTTGCACAGGCCGACTTTAACATGAGTGGCTTGCAGGATTCATTTTTTAATTATTACATAGAAAGTGGTCAGGCTGTTTTGTTGTTTGATGGTCTTGATGAATTGCCGTCAAAGGAATTTAAGTCTTTAATACGACAGAGAATTGACTCGTTTGCTGAAAGCTTTCCAGTGATCACTATTATTGTGACGTCTAGGCTTGTAGGTTACGAAGCGGAAAGTAGGTTTGATGATTCATATGGTCACTATCGAGTGGCGAAACTGAAAGTTAGCGAAATAGAACGTTTTATTAATGACTGGTACGCTGCGAGAATTGATGACGCGGTAGAAAAAGATAGAAATGCTGCGGATTTAGTAAAAATTATTAAGCATCCGGATAGTGATTCGATTCGTGAGCTCGCTCGAAATCCTTTGCTTTTGACAATTGTAGCATTAGTTCACCGAATTGATGCTGTGCTTCCAGATCAGCGAGTTGTGCTATATCAGAAATGTACTGAGACGTTGCTTAACACTTGGTACAAAGCCAAGCGGCAAGATGAGGAGTCAGCTAAAGGTAGGATAGAGCGGCGCAACCGCATTCGAGTGGAAGCTATTGCTTACTGGATGCACAGAAGAAGCTTAAAAGGAAAGGGGCGATCAGTAGCGCCCAGGGGGGAACTGATTGAGTTTCTTACGAAACATATTTCTGAACACGAAAATTTGCGTCCACAAGATGAATTGGCTGAAGACCAAGCAGAAGTTTTTGTCGATTTCATCAAGAATTCGGCCGGACTACTGATAGAGGCTGGTGACGGGCTTTATAGTTTTATTCACTTAACGTTTCAAGAGTATCTTTGTGCGACTCATTTGGCCGCATTCGGCGAAACAGGAGGGACTGCTTCTATTTGGACAGAACTCCGGGGAGACCTGCGAAACCCAAGATGGAGAGAGGTGGTTCGATTACTTGTAGCTAGCCTACGATCTACTCAAGCGCAGGCATATTTTGTTGAGCGTCTACTTGAAGATGGCGAATCTAAACTGACACGTGATAATAGCCTCCTTCTTCTGGGGCTTTTGCGTGACGCTATAGAACCTGCCGAAAATCACGTGGATAATATTATAGCTAACTGTTTTGAAACGTTGTTGAAATTAAAAGATAGTAGTGATGTGAATGCTATAATTCAATCTTTTCTACACTGGCTGTTGAAAGAAGATACGAACGAAAAATTGTGCGAGCGTGTGTGGCATAAGGTTTATAATTCTGTTTCTGTAGCAGACCGAACAAAAATGCTTCTGATTAATGCGGCTTTGGTATTTCCAACTGAATGGGAGCTGATTCTAAGCTGCCCGCCTGTGAATAAAACAGTCGAAAGTGATGTTGCTAAGTTTTTGAATGGTGAGGAAAGTTCGCATAAAACGCATGCAATTGCTGAAAGACTTCATGCGCTATCAGTGTTTTTGGCATTCAACAGCCCAAGTACAAACGCCGAAGCAGCAATATTAATGACTTCTTCGGTTGCGTTAGATGAAGGCTCCTCAGCTTCGCGTATGTTCTTTAAAGAGTTGGCGTTAGTTGGGTGTGGCGGCGGACCTCTAAGAGATAACGGAATGAATATGGTCAGTATTGCTTCCAGCTTGGTTAGAGATATGCCGTTGGAAATCGAGCGTTCATTAATGAGCTGTCTTAAAAGTGATCGTCCAAAAATTCGCAATAATTCTAGGCTCGCGCATTGCATTGATAAATTCATTGAAGCAGTTCCAGGGCAGGGGAAAACCTCTTCGCGTGTCAACTCATATCAATCGGGTCAGATACGGGAAATAGCTAGAAGTCTAGGTATTCCCGAGAAATTATTAAAGATCCGCAGTCAAGTTGAGGCTACTAAGGGGATTAATCTAATTCACTCGGAGTACGCGGTAAAGAGAGAAGACGATCCTGGGATGTTTTGGGCGATATTGCGAGACTCGGATATATTTGAACGAAGTTTTTATCGTTATTTCGAAGGTTGTTCAGGAATAAAAATTGGCGGGCTGTGGGATCAAGCATTACATTCAGGGCTTGCCAGGAAGTTGCCTCAAAGCGTCGCAAGGTTTTATAGTAGTAAGGCGCGAATTGAAATGCAGAGTAGGGCGCTTTTCTCGGACGCTGATGAAGAAGCACTTTATTTTGCTGCGTGGATGGTGTTATTCGACATATGGGTCTGGACTTGCGGTGGGTATGAGAAGAAAGGTGTGTCATCAATCGAGAAGTTTATTGCGAGGCTTCGAGTTTCGCCTGCTTTCGATTATCCACCTGTTAAGCTTTCTATCCTTATCCACTCATTAGTCGTTGGTCAGTCCGAAAATAGCCAAGAAGAATTGTTGGAGTATTGGCGCACATCGATGGAAGTGGGAAATATGTTAAGTCAGGCCGGTTGGCTAGATCGTAAGCGAAGTTCAATTAGTAAAACTATCATGGAGCAACAGCGTAATGATCTAGTTCATTCCACGGCCACGCGGAAGCGGGAGTAAAACGATTTATTTATGGGGTGGGAAGTATTTTAGGCATCTGATTGGCTGGGCTTGGATTCGAGCGATGGCGTTTGTATTTCGTCTCTTTTAATCTTAGCGCCAACAGACTTATGTCCAATTCACTGCCCCAGCTATGTTACGAGATGCTGCTGGATATCGCTGCAATCGAGTCTAGGCGGAACCGTCCCATCGACTTCTGATAACTCCGGGTCTCATAGATGATCATGACAAGGAGTCAGTTGTGGCTGAGCCAGCAGCACGTTTCGCGGGAGCTGTACACCTGGTGCTGAGCAGATGCAGGCAATCCATAAAGGTCATCTAAGAAGTAAGACGATATAGGCTATAATTTTGGTGTTGATTGCACAGGGTAAGTCTATTAAAGGCGCTGCATCCCGCATCAGGGTTCGAGCCCCTTGAATTCAATGCAGGCTTGATTGGCATTGTGTTGATGGAAAACCTGACGAATCCAGGGGAGGGCGGGGATGGGGTCGCCAAGGGCCGGGCGGCGCTCGATAGCCTCGGGGT
>NZ_JAFGYL010000031.1:0-34116 GCF_017491835.1 Pseudomonas sp. 67(2021) | reverse complement strand
AACGATGCATCGCCGATGGTAGTGTGGGGTTTCCCCATGTGAGAGTAGGTCATCGTCAAGATTAAATTCCGAAACCCCAATTGCGAAAGCAGTTGGGGTTTTGTTTTGCCTGCGAGAAAGTTTTCAGAGTGCCATCGGGGAAATTCATTCTGAAGTGGACGGCCAGTTTTGATATGGTGCAGCTCGTTTTTTTAACGGACTGATGCCCTGCCCACGGATCGGCACTCATTTATGTCAAAGAGTTGCTGTAGAAATGCCTGAACCAATCCCGATCAAGGATCATGAAAAAGAGACGCGGCTGGTCAACAAACGATTGATCGCCTGCGCTCTGTTTGTCTTCGCCATCAGCTGCGCTCTGGTGGTGCGCCTGTACATCCTTCAGGTCGTGGAATTCGACTATCACTCGACCATCTCCGAAAACAATCGCGTCCATGTCCTCCCGATACCGCCAACGCGTGGATTGATCTACGACCGCAACGGTGTGTTGCTCGCCGACAATCGCCCCAGCTACAACCTGACCATCACCCGTGAGCGGGCCACCGACGTCAATCAAGAATTGGACGAAGTCATCAACTTGCTGCACTTGCCTGCTGAAGACCGCACGGTATTCGACAAGGCGATGAAGCAATCCCGGCATCCGTTCACACCGGTCACCCTGTTTTACGAGCTGACGGAAGAGCAGATTGCCGTCCTGGCGGTTAACGAGTTTCGCTTACCGGGACTTGATGTCGAACCGCAGTTTGTCCGGCACTATCCCCTCGGCGCACATTTCGCCCATTCGATCGGTTATGTCGGTCGGATCAATGAAAAAGAATCGAAAACCCTCGATTCCGTTGAATACCGAGGCACTCAATCCATTGGTAAAACCGGTATCGAGCGCTTCTATGAAGCGCAGTTGCATGGCCATGTCGGTTACGAAGAAGTCGAAACCAATGCTCAAGGCCGTGTGCTACGGGTACTCAAGCACACCGATCCGGTGCCAGGCAAAAACATCGTCCTGAGCCTCGATGTAAAGCTGCAGGAAGCAGCTGAAGCCGCTTTGGGCGACCGTCGTGGCTCGGTGGTAGCGCTCGATCCGTCCACTGGAGAAGTGCTGGCGATGGTCAGCAATCCGAGTTTCGATCCGAATCTGTTCGTCACCGGGATCAGTTCGAAGGAATATTCAGCGTTGCGCGATTCCATCGACCGTCCGCTGTTTAACCGCGTACTGCGCGGCCTGTACGCTCCAGGCTCGACGATCAAGCCGGAAGTCGCCATTGCTGGTCTGGACGCGGGCGTCGTGACCCCACAGACCCGCGTATACGATCCCGGCTACTACCAATTGCCGGATTTCGATCACAAGTATCGCAACTGGAACCACAGCGGTGATGGTTGGGTGGACATGGACGCGGCGATCATGCGCTCGAACGACACCTACTTCTATGATCTGGCGCACAAGCTTGGCATTGATCGTCTGCACGACTACATGGCGATGTTCGGCCTTGGAGAAAAAGTCTCGCTGGACATGTTTGAAGAATCGCCAGGTCTGATGCCGTCGCAAGCGTGGAAACGCGCTACACGGCGACAGGCGTGGTATCCCGGCGAGACAGTTATTCTCGGCATCGGCCAGGGCTACATGCAGGTCACACCGCTGCAATTGGCCCAAGCCACTGCACTGATTGCCAACAAAGGGATATGGAATCGACCGCATCTGGCCAAGTCGGTCGACGGCGTTGCGCCGGTTGACGAGCACCCGATGCCGAACATTCTGCTTAAAGATCCGCGCGATTGGGAGCAGGTCAATCACGGAATGCAGATGGTCATGCACGATGCTCGAGGCATCGCCCGAGCGGCGGCTGCGGGGGCGCAATACCGCATCGCTGGCAAGAGTGGTACGGCGCAAGTGGTTGCGATCAAGCAGGGTGAGCGCTACAACCGTGAGAAAACCCTCGAGCGCCACCGTGACAACGCCCTGTTTGTAGGATTCGCACCGGCCGAACATCCGAAGATCGCCATCTCGGTAATGATCGAGAACGGCGAGGCGGGTGGTCGTGTTGCCGGTCCCGTTGTGCGGCAGATCATGGACGCCTGGTTACTCGATAAGGAAGGCCACCTCAAGCCGCAATACGCAGCGCCGAGCAAAGTGCCCGGCGATCCTCACGTCTGAGGCGTAACGGTTCACAGCACAGGCTCCCTAAGCGGAGCCTGTGATTACGCACCGGGTACTGGGCAACTCATATCACCTTCCTCACAGTTCAAATGTTGCTTGAAGGCTTCTACCCGAGCCTTGGTGACGGCTGTGAGACAGCCACTGTAAACCAATGGATAAACACTCCCGCCCGCCACCCCAGAAGCCGAAAACTTGCACTCGGCATCCCGGAAGCTGACCCACGCCCGCTGCGCGTTGACCAACAGCTTCTTTCCGTCCGGGTTGTCCTTGAGACGCCCGGTGATCTGCTGGTAGATCGTATTCAATTCCTTGTCCGCCGCTTTGAACGCTTGCCCCGCGCATTGATTCATCGTCGCCTGATCGCTGGCGTTGGCGCAATCAACGGCGGCATGGGCGAAAGGGGCAAACAAAAAAGGCACAGAGGCCAGAAGCAAACGTACTGACATAAGGTTCTCGCTATCTCGAGTGGAAAGAGTGTATCGATTGTTATGTACGTAGCCGGGAGGCCTCAAGCAAGCGATCCGCAGTGGCGGTGATTTCCTCGCCTTCATGCAACTGCTCCAGCCAGTGCTCGGGGATCGCCCGAGCGCTGTAGTAAGCACCTGCCAACTGACCCGCGATAGCAGCCGTTGTATCCGCATCATCACCGAGATTGGCTGCTTTCAACACCGCTTCGGCGAATGTCTGCGTATGGTGAAAGCACCACAAAGCGGCTTCCAGCGATTGCACGCTATAGCCACTGCCTTTTATTTCAGTTTCCGCTTTGTGAAGGTACTCACCCTGAGCAATCGCAACCACCTTGGGCTGGGAAAGCTTAAGCAGTGGCGCCCGGCGAAGCTGTGTTTTCTCCGCACCCTCAAGCGCTCGTGCAATCAGATCAGCCAGCAATTGGCAGCACTCGATTGCCTCCGGCGCCGCATGGGTTGTGCGCGAACTGTCGGCAGCGTGGATCTGGATCTGTCGAGCGTCCGGAAAATAAAACAGCACGACTGGTGCCAACCGCATCAGCGACCCGTTACCAGCTGTCAACGGATCAGTCGACCCTGCGAAAGGCTCCCCGGTTCGCTGATACTGTTCCAGCGCCTGGCTGACGGTCATGCCGATGTCGAAGCATTCGCCGGTGGAGCTCAGGTATCCCCATTTCCACCAATTGAGATAGCGGCCCATCTGATCAGCCGCGTCGAAACCGTTTTTGCGCAGCAGGCTCTCGGCCAGGCACAGTGCCATTGAAGTGTCATCGGTCCATTGCCCTGGCTTGAGCTGGAACGGGCCACCGCCGACCATGTCGCTCAGCGGCTGGAATGATCCTCGCGGCTGGAACTCAACTGTTGTGCCGACCGCATCGCCGCAAGCCAGGCCGAGGAGGGCGCCGCGATACCGATCGGCAAGAGAGGGCTGCATGATTCGTCCTTGTTTCTGCGGATTCGCTGGGAAGATAACAGGTCATGCGGCGCCGATCACAGAGCGCAAACTACCGCAGAATGTGTCCGCTCGAATCGGTGTCTGCAGCGCTTCGATACAACTTCGCATTGGACATGTGGTCATACAAGCCTAGTGTTCAGAACAGGAGGTGACGTATGAAACCAGTACCTAACAGTTTCGAACGCAAGATCACGCTCAAGGCGTCGCGTTCCCACGTCTGGCGTGCATTGGTCGATGCAGAGGCGTTTGGCCAGTGGTTTGGCGTGGCGCTCGAGGGCCGGCGTTTCATTGCCGGCGAGTGGACGCAGGGCCAGGTCACGTACCCCGGTTATGAACACGTATTGTGGAATGTGCTGATCGAGCGGGTCGAGCCGCAGCAGCTGTTTTCTTTCCGCTGGCACCCGTATGCGGTCAACCCGAAGATCGACTACTCACAAGAGCCGACCACGCTGGTCAAGTTCGAATTGCAGGACTTCGAAGACGGCACACTACTCAAGGTCTCGGAATCCGGCTTCGCGCACATCCCTGATATCCGTCAGAAAGAGGCGTATTACATGGACAGTCGCGGCTGGGAGGAGCAGTTGAGCAGGCTTGAACAGTTTCTCGCCGAAAGCGCCAGGGCTCGTGAAAGCGGCGGTGCCTGACGGGTCTAAGGGTTTTCGGAAGTGTTTGTATGGCGAATGTCTTACACGCTTTGGTAGCTTTTACGACTATTGCTGATTGGATCCACTGGGTAATCTACACACATCAACTGAGACACAGGGAGTGTTTCAGGATCATGGACGATCGACCATAGCAAGGATCGCTGCCGACAGGGAGTCGATAATGGTCTTGGGAAAAACCCGCTTCGGCGGGTTTTTTTTCGCCTGAATGCAGGAGCCGCCGAAGGCTGCGATCTTTTGATCCTGCTTTTGAAAGCCAAGTCAAAAAGATCACAGCCTGGGCGAATGTCACCCCGTCACGAAGCAATCAACTGCCGCAACACATAATGCAGAATCCCCCCGGATTTGAAGTACTCGACCTCATTCAGCGTATCAATGCGGCACAAGACTTCGATTCTTTCCTGACGCCCATCCTCCCGAGTGATAACCAGCGGCAGGTTCATCCGCGGCCTTAGCTCGACGCCGGTCAATCCCAGAATCTCGAACGACTCTTTGCCGGTCAGATTGAGACTCTTGCGGTTTTGATCAAGCTTGAACTGCAACGGCAGCACACCCATGCCGACCAGATTCGAGCGGTGAATACGTTCGAAACTCTCCGCAATCACCGCTTTGACGCCCAGCAGATTGGTGCCTTTCGCCGCCCAGTCACGGCTCGACCCGGTGCCGTACTCCTGACCGGCAATCACCACCAACGGCGTCCCCGAAGCCTGATATTTCATCGCTGCGTCATAGATCGCCATTTTTTCCCCGGTGGGGATGTAAATGGTGTTCCCGCCTTCCTCGCCACCCAGCATTTCGTTGCGGATACGGATATTGGCAAACGTACCGCGCATCATCACTTCATGATTGCCACGACGGGAACCGTAAGAGTTGAAGTCGCGCGGTTCGACGCCTTTTTCCTGCAGATACCGCCCGGCCGGGCTGTCGATCTTGATGTTGCCGGCGGGGGAGATATGGTCGGTAGTCACTGAATCGCCGAGCAAAGCCAAGACCCGAGCACCTTTGACGTCTTTCACTTCCGGCAGAGGGCCGGAAATGTCGTCGAAGAAAGGTGGATGCTGAATGTAGGTCGAATCGTCCTGCCAGACGTATGTGGCCGCTTGCGGCACCTCGATGGCCTGCCATTGTTCGTCGCCGGCAAACACTTCGGCGTATTCCTTGTGGAACATCGCCGTATTGACCTGATTCACCGCTTCGGCGATTTCCCGGCTGCTCGGCCAGATATCGCGCAGGTACACCGGATTGCCCTGCTGATCCTCGCCCAGCGGTTCGCTGCTGATATCGGTGCGCACGCTGCCAGCCAGTGCGTAAGCGACGACCAGCGGAGGCGAGGCCAGCCAGTTGGTTTTCACCAGTGGGTGTACGCGACCTTCGAAGTTGCGGTTGCCGGACAAGACCGACGCGACGGTCAGATCGGCTTTCTGAATGGCTTTCTCGATCGGCTCCGGCAGTGGCCCGGAGTTGCCGATGCAGGTGGTGCAACCGTAGCCGACCAACGAAAACCCGAGCTGATCAAGGTACTGAGTCAGCCCGGCAGCTTTGTAGTAGTCGGTGACCACTTTCGAGCCGGGGGCCAGTGAGCTTTTGACCCAAGGCTTGCGTGTCAGGCCTTTTTCGACGGCTTTTTTCGCCAGCAGTCCAGCAGCCATCATTACGCTCGGGTTGGAAGTGTTGGTGCAGGAAGTGATCGCGGCGATGACCACGGCACCGTTTTTCAGGCGATAGGTCTTGCCCTCGTATTCGTAGTCCGCTTCGCCCACCAGATCGGCGTTGCCCACCGCCACGCCGCCACCGCCCTCGCTTTCCAGGCGTCCTTCTTCCTTGCTGGTGGGTTTGAATTGCAGGTCGATGAAATCACTGAAGGCCTGCGCGACGTTCGGCAGGGAGACGCGATCCTGCGGACGTTTCGGTCCGGCCAGGCTTGCCTCCACGCTGCCCATGTCCAAGGCCAGGCTGTCGGTGAACACCGGCTCCTGACCCGGCAGACGCCACAGGCCTTGAGCCTTGGTGTAGGCCTCGACCAGCTTCACCACTTCCGGCGGCCGGCCGGACAAGCGCAGGTATTCCAGCGTGACATCGTCGACCGGGAAGAAACCGCACGTCGCACCGTATTCCGGAGCCATGTTGGCGATGGTCGCGCGGTCTGCCAACGGCAGGTCGGCGAGGCCGTCGCCATAGAATTCGACGAATTTGCCGACCACGCCTTTTTTGCGCAGCATCTGCGTTACGGTCAGCACCAGATCGGTGGCGGTGATTCCTTCCTTGAGCTTGCCGGTGAGTTTGAAGCCGATCACTTCTGGAATCAGCATCGACACCGGTTGCCCGAGCATCGCCGCTTCCGCTTCGATCCCGCCAACGCCCCAGCCGAGCACGCCGAGACCGTTGATCATGGTGGTGTGGGAGTCGGTGCCGACCAGGGTGTCGGGGAAGGCGTAGGTGCGGCCATCCTCGTCTTTGGTCCAAACGGTGCGGCCGAGGTACTCAAGGTTGACCTGGTGGCAGATGCCGGTACCCGGCGGGACCACGCTGAAGTTATCGAACGCACTCTGGCCCCAGCGCAGGAAGGCATAGCGCTCGCCGTTGCGTTGCATTTCGATGTCGACGTTCTGTTCAAACGCACTGGCGCTGGCAAACTTGTCGACCATCACCGAGTGGTCGATCACCAGGTCCACCGGCGACAACGGATTGATCCGCTGCGGATCGCCGCCGGCCTTGGCCATTGCCGCACGCATGGCGGCGAGATCGACCACGGCGGGGACGCCGGTAAAGTCCTGCATCAATACACGGGCAGGGCGGTACTGGATTTCGCGATCGGAGCGGCGCTCCTTGAGCCAGGCGGCGATGGCTTTCAGGTCCGCGCCGGTGACAGTTTTTTCGTCCTCCCAGCGCAGCAGATTTTCTAGCAGGACCTTCAACGACATCGGCAGCTTGTCGAGGTCGCCCAGGCTTTTAGCGGCTTCCGGCAGGCTGAAATAATGGTAGGTCGTGGCATCGATTTGTAGGGTTTTCAGTGATTTCAGACTATCGAGGGACGGCATTACGATCACTCCTTTGAGTCCGCACGGCTACGGACTGAGGGGACGGGCAGAGCATTAAACCTAGCCCTGTTTTGAGTAGCTGGCTAATAACTGGACTCTATGGACGGAACCAAGGTTCCGACTTCAGCTATCATGCGCCGGTTTTCGTGACAGGCATTGCGGCAACGCAAGGCTTGAGCATCGCGCAGCGGCCGAATGATCGACCGCTGCCCAGGAGTAAGAATGAACACCCTATTCATGCATTGCCGGCCCGGCTTCGAAGGCGAAGTCTGTTCGGAGATTTCCGATCTCGCCGCCCGTCTCAATGTCGCCGGTTACGCCAAAGCCAAAACCGCCACGGCCTGCGCTGAGTTTGTCTGCACTGAAGCGGACGGCGCCGAACGCCTGATGCGCGGTCAGCGCTTCGCCGAATTGATCTTCCCGCGGCAGTGGGCGCGCGGCTTTTTCATCGATCTGCCGGAAAACGACCGGATCAGTGTGATTCTCGCGCACATGGCCGATTTTCCGGTGTTTGGCAGTCTGTGGCTGGAAGTGGTCGATACCAATGACGGCAAGGAACTGTCGAATTTCTGCAAAAAGTTCGAAGGCCCGCTGCGCAAGGCGCTGACCGCCGCTGGCAAACTGGTAGACGACGCCAGCAAGCCGCGTTTGTTGCTGACCTTCAAAAGCGGACGCGAGGTGTTTCTAGGCATGGCCGATGCCGGCAATTCGGCGATGTGGCCGATGGGCATTCCGCGCCTGAAGTTTCCCCGCGAGGCGCCGAGCCGGTCGACCTTGAAGCTGGAAGAAGCGTGGCATCACTTCATTCCACGTGATCAGTGGGAAGACCGCCTGCACAGCGACATGACCGGCGTCGACCTTGGCGCCGCGCCGGGCGGCTGGACCTGGCAACTGGTCAACCGTGGCATGCTGGTCACCGCCATCGACAACGGCCCGATGGCTGAAAGCCTGATGGAAACCGGACTGGTCCAGCATCTGATGGCGGACGGTTTCACCTTCAAGCCGAAGCAGCCGGTGGACTGGATGGTTTGCGACATTGTCGAGAAACCGGCGCGCAACGCGGCGATGCTGGAAGAATGGATTGGCGAGGGACATTGCCGCGAGGCGGTGGTCAACCTGAAGCTGCCGATGAAGCAGCGTTATGCCGAAGTGAAACGTCTGCTCGAGCGCATTGCCGACGGTTTCAAGGCGCGTGGGATCAAGGTTGATATCGGCTGCAAGCAGCTGTATCACGACCGCGAGGAAGTGACTTGCCATCTGCGCCGGCACGACACCAGAAAACCCAAATCGCGCTGACACATCACTGAACCTGTGGGAGCGAGGCTGCTCGCGGAAGCGGTGGGGCTGCCGGATTGCCTTCGCGAGCAGGCTCGCTCCCACATGGGTTGGACGATATCCCAAGCAATGCGCGACAATGCCGGCCAGTTTTTGGAGTAAACCATGAGCGAAATGATCAACACCCCAGTCGACGGCACCCTCGACGCCACCGGTCTGAATTGCCCGGAACCGGTAATGATGTTGCATCAGCACATCCGCGATCTGGTGCCCGGCGGCCTGCTCAAGGTGATCGCCACCGATCCCTCGACCAAGCGCGATATCCCCAAGTTCTGCGTGTTTCTTGACCATGAGCTAGTCAGCCAGCACGAAGAGGCCGGCACCTATCTGTACTGGATTCGCAAGAAGTCCTGACTCAGGGCAAAAAAAGACCTGCAAATGCAGGTCTTTTTTTTGGGCGATCAACCCGCCGAACGACTGATTCGAATTCGCTTGCGCGCACTGCGTGTCAGACGAATCGACAGCATCAACGCTGCGCAGCTCAAACCGACGATCAAACCCTGCCACAAACCGCTCGGACCGCGTGGCTCGCCGAGCCAATCGGTCAGGCCCAGCGCATAACCGACCGGCAAACCAATCCCCCAGTAGGCGAACAGGGTCAGGATCATTGTCACCCGAGTATCCTGATAGCCACGGAGTGCGCCTGCTGCGGTCACTTGGATTGCATCGGAAAACTGGAATAGCGCCGAATAGACAATCAGCATCGCCGCAATCTGAATCACCGTTGGATCAGCGGTATAGATCGCCGCAATCGGCTCGCGCAGCGCCAGCATCAGGCTCGCCGACAGGCAGGCGTAGGCCAGCGCCGTGCCCATGCCGACTCCAGCGGCAAAACGCGCCTCACGCGGTTCCTCGCGGCCCAGCGCCTGGCCGACACGCACGGTGACCGCCATGCCCAGCGAATAGGGAATCATGAACACCAGCGAGCTGACGTTCAGCGCGATCTGATGCCCGGCCACCACCGTCGCGCCGAGGCTGCCGATCAGCAGGGCGATCACAGCGAAGATGCTCGACTCGGCAAACACCGCGATGCCGATCGGCAAACCAATCGACAGCAGACGTTTGATCACCGCCCACTGCGGCCAGTCGAAACGGCTGAACAGTTCGCTTGAGCGATAGGCTGGTGCCCAGCGTTCGTAGCCGGCCAGGCCCAGCGCCATCACCCACATCACGATTGCCGTGGCCCAGCCGCAGCCGACGCCGCCCATGGCCGGCACGCCGAAGTGGCCATAAATGAAGATGTAGTTCAGCGGGATGTTCAATGCCAGACCGCACAGGCCCAGCACCATGGCCGGGCGGGTGCGGCCGATGCCGTCGCTGGTGCAGCGCAGCACGTGATAGAAGGCCACCGCCGGCAAGCCGCTGGCGATGCCGTGCAGATATTGCATGCACGGGCCGATCAACTCGGGATCGACTTTCATCAGATGCAGCACCGGCTCGGCGGCGATCAGCATCGAGGTGGCGATCAATCCGACTACCAATGCCAGCCACAACGCCTGACGCACGATCGGGCCGATCTCGCTGTGTTTGCCTGCGCCGAAACGCTGCGCGACCTTTGGCGTGGTGGCCAGCAGGGTGCCGGTCATCAATAGAAACACCGGGACCCAGATCGAGTTGCCCAGCGCCACCGCCGCCAGATCCTTGGGCCCGACGCGCCCGGCCATCACCGCATCGACGAAGCCCATCGCCGTGGTCGCCAGTTGCGCGATGATGATCGGCAGGGCGAGGGCGAGCAGGTTTTTCAACTCCAGGCGAATCCGCGCAGGGCGGCTCAGCGAGACGGCGACAGGTTGGTCAGTTACAGGGTTCACAGGCAAAGCGTCCAGAAAGTATTGATGCGCAGAGCGGCGCATTCTACGCCGCTGACGCCTCGGTCAGGAAATATCCTCTGTTGCGTATTTGTAAGCGCAAACCCTGCTGGCTGATCGACGCGTCAGCACCTAAACTGCCGATCCGCCCAAGGAGCCCGCCATGCTGATTGTTGCCGACGAAAATATCCCGCTGCTCGATGCCTTTTTTGCCGGTTTCGGCGACATCCGCCGAGTGCCGGGCCGCTCCATTGACCGCGCGACGGTCGAGCACGCCGATGTGTTGCTGGTGCGTTCGGTGACCAACGTCAATCGCGCGCTGCTTGATGGCAGCAAGGTGCGCTTTGTCGGCACCTGCACCATCGGCACCGATCATCTGGATCTCGATTACTTCACCGAGGCCGGGATCTGCTGGTCGAGCGCGCCGGGGTGTAATGCCCGTGGCGTGGTCGATTACGTACTGGGCAGTCTGATGACGCTGGCCGAAATCGAAGGGGCTGATCTGACGCAGCGTACTTACGGCGTTGTCGGCGCCGGGGAAGTGGGGGGGCGCTTGATCAAGGTCCTGAAGGGCCTGGGCTGGAACGTCAAGGTTTGCGACCCGCCAAGTCAGGCTGCCGAGGGCGGCGATTATGTCAGCCTTGAGCAGATCATCGAACAGTGCGACGTGATCAGTCTGCATACGCCTTTGACCCGCAGCGGCGACTCTGCAACCTGGCACCTGTTCGATCAACAGCGTTTGCAGCAACTCAAGCAGGGTGCATGGTTGATCAACGCGGCGCGCGGCCCTGTGGTGGATAACGTTGCGCTACGTGAGGTGCTGCTGGAGCGCGAGGACCTGCAAGCGGTGCTCGACGTCTGGGAGAAGGAACCGGAAGTCGACCCTGCGCTGGCCGAGCTCTGCGTTTTGGCCACGCCCCATATTGCCGGTTACAGCCTCGACGGCAAGCAACGCGGGACCGCGCAGATCTATCAGGCCTACTGCGCTTTCAGCGGCCAACCTGCAGCTATCCAGCTCAGCGATCTGCTGCCAGCAACCTGGTTGTCGGAAGTTTCCCTGCACGGTGACAGCGATCCGGCGTGGGCGTTGGCGATGTTGTGCCGGGGCGTGTACGACCCGCGCCGCGATGATGCGGATTTCCGCCGCAGTCTGGTGGGAAATGTCGCTGAGCAGCGTGCGGCGTTTGACGTGTTGCGCAAGCAGTATCCGGTGCGCCGCGAGATTGAAGGGCTGAAGGTGCGAATTGAAGGTGATGCGCCCAGGTTGCGGCAGATTGTGGCGGCGCTGGGGGCAACCCGTGTCCTGTAGGAGCTGTCGAGTGAAACGAGGCTGCGATCTCTTGATCTTGCTTTTTGAAGATTAAAAGATCGCAGCCTTCGGCAGCTCCTACAGGATTCGCAGCTAAATTACAGGCATAAAAAACCCGGCCAATCAGGGCCGGGTCAGGAAGACGGTGGCTACATCACTCTTGTTCGGCAGGCTTGACCAATCGCTTCTCCAGCTCGCGGCAAGCGTCCTGGATCATGTCTTCAGTGATCGGTACTTCGCGGCCCTGCTCATCGATAATCGAGCAACCCAGAGACTGGTCGGGTTTGGTGCGGATCACTTCAATCTTGTCTTCGCTGCTGTGTTGCAAGGACATGGCCTGTCTCCTCATCAGGTTGTGTGCCTAAGTTAAAACCGCCACGTGACCAGGCTGTGACAAATCCCTGCGGTCTGTCGGCGAGCGGCATCTCTACTCAAACAGAAATGACCGCTCGTCTCAACCGCAACCTTAGACCAATCGTTTCTAGCATCCGGACATCCCGGGCATATTTAACCTGACTCATTGTGATTTACAGAGTTCCACCCCATCTGAGTCTGTAGGCTGGCCCGATCCATCTGCGCAGACGTGAACTCCATGATCTCCATGCTTTCTTCCCGACACCGGCGCGCCCTGCGCCTGACCAGTCATTTTCTCCTGCCGTACCGCTGGCATGCCTTCGGCGCTTTGCTCGCGCTGATCGTCACCGCCGGCATTACCCTGTCGATGGGGCAGGGCATCAAGTTGTTGGTAGACCAGGGTTTCATGACCCGTTCGCCGCATCTGCTCAATCAGTCCATCGGCATTTTCATGTTGCTGGTGCTCGGGCTGGCGCTGGGCACCTTTGCCCGTTTCTATCTGGTGTCGTGGATAGGCGAGCGCGTGGTCGCCGACATTCGCCGTCAGGTGTTCAATCACCTGGTGTATCTGCATCCGGGCTTTTATGAGGACAACCGCAGCTCGGAAATCCAGTCGCGCCTGACCGCTGACACCACGCTGCTGCAATCGGTGATCGGCTCGTCGCTCTCGCTGTTCCTGCGCAATTTGCTGATGGTCATCGGTGGTGTAGTGCTGCTGTTCATCACCAATCCGAAGTTGACCAGCATTGTCGTGATTGCACTGCCGCTGGTGATCGCGCCAATCCTGATTTTCGGCCGCCGCGTGCGCAATCTTTCGCGCCAGAGCCAGGACCGTATCGCCGACATTGGCAGCTATGTGTCGGAAACCCTCGGCCAGATCAAAACCGTGCAAGCCTACAACCACCAGGTTCAGGACGAGCAGCGTTTCGCCTCGACCGTCGAGCAGGCGTTCGAAACTGCGCGCAAACGGATTTTCCAGCGAGCGTGGTTGATCACTTTGGTGATCGTGCTGGTGCTTGGCGCGGTGGCGGTGATGTTGTGGGTCGGCGGCATGGACGTAATGGCCGGGCGTATCTCGGCCGGCGAGCTGGCGGCATTCGTTTTCTACAGCCTGATTGTCGGCAGCGCGTTCGGCACGCTGAGCGAAGTGATCGGCGAACTGCAACGCGCTGCGGGTGCTGCTGAACGCATCGCGGAATTGCTGCGCTCGGAAAACATCATCCAGCCACCGTCGACCGGACTGGTCACTCTGCCAGCGCGAGTCAAAGGAGAACTTGAACTGCGCGACGTGCGTTTTTCCTACCCGTCGCGTCCGCAAAGCTACGCAGTTGATGGCTTGAATCTGACGGTGAGGGCGGGCGAAACCCTGGCGTTGGTGGGGCCGTCGGGCGCGGGCAAGTCCACGGTCTACGACTTGTTACTGCGCTTCTACGATCCGCGCGAGGGCCGGATTCTCCTCGATGGCGTGCCGCTGACCAGCCTTGACCCGCTGGATCTGCGCCGCTGTTTCGCCCTGGTCTCGCAAACTCCTGCGTTGTTCTTCGGCAGTGTGGAGGACAACATTCGCTACGGCTGCCCGACGGCCACGCTTGAGCAGGTCAAGGAAGCTGCGCGAATTGCCCACGCCCACGACTTCATCGAACAAATGCCGGACGGCTATCAAACTCATCTGGGAGATGGCGGCCTCGGGTTGTCCGGCGGTCAGCGCCAACGTCTAGCCATCGCCCGCGCCTTGCTGGTAGACGCGCCGATCCTGCTCCTGGACGAAGCCACCAGTGCCCTCGACGCCCAGAGCGAGCATCTGATCCAGCAGGCCCTGCCAACGCTGATGGAAAACCGCACCACGTTGGTCATCGCGCACCGACTGGCCACGGTGAAGAACGCTGACCGGATTGCAGTGATGGATCAAGGCAAGCTGGTAGCGGTGGGGACACATCAGGAGTTGATCGCCAGCAACCCGCTGTACGCGCGGCTGGCGGCGTTGCAGTTTAATGATGGCCAGCCTGATGAACCGACCCAGTAACCGACCCAGTAACCGACCTAGTAATCCGCCATAAAAAATGCCCGTATCTCACGATACGGGCATTTTTCATTATCCAGCGGTCGCTGCCTGCTCATTGATCATCAAAATACCGCTCATGCCAATCCACCAGCGGTTGCGGCGAGTTGAGCTTTTGCCCGTAGATCACCGAGTAGGACAACACGTTCTGCACGTATTGACGGGTTTCGTCGAAAGGGATGCTTTCCACCCAGACGTCGAAACTCAGGTGATCAGCGCCGCGCAGCCACTGACGCACGCGGCCTGGCCCGGCGTTGTAAGCGGCGGAGGCGAGCACGCGGTTGCCGTTGAACTGGCTGTGCACCTGGCTGAGGTAAGCGGCGCCGAGCTGAATGTTCTTATCCGGATCGAGCACTTGCTGCGGTGAGGCCAATGGAATGCTGAACTTGCGCGCGGTTTCCTTGGCCGTGCCGGGCATCAATTGCATCAGGCCGCTGGCGCCGACGCCGGAGCGCGCGTCGTCCATGAAGGCGCTTTCCTGGCGGGTGATGGCGAACACCCAGCTCGAATGCAGGCCGCGCACCTTGGCTTCACGCACGAGGGTATCGCGGTGCGCCATCGGGAAGCGGATGTCCAGATCGTCCCAGTATTGCGCCTGACTGATGGTGCGAATCGCCGGGAAGTACCATTTCAGGTCGTAGGCCAGTTTGGCCTGGGCGACCATTTCATCGCGGTTGAAATGACGGCTGACGTGATACCACTCGCGACGCCCGTCGACGATCTGCCCACGTGCATGAAACTCCAGCGCGCGACGTACGCCGGGGGTGTTGCGGACCTTGTTGATCAGCGCCTGGCTGAGCACCAGCGGTTTGTTGTTCAGCGAGTAAGGCGATTGTGAACGGTCTGCGGCGAGGAAGCCGTAGAAGTCTCGTTCCCGCGCCAGATTCTTGTACAGGGTCAGCGCTTGCGGGTTTTGTGGCTCGGCCAGTTCCAGGCTGCGCGCCTGCCAGTAGCGCCAACGGTTGGTGGTGGCCAGGTCTTGCGGCAGACGTTTGGTCAATTCGTAGGCATCGTTCCAGCGTGCCAGACGCAGCAGCAGGCGCAGGCGCCATTCCGAGACGGTGTTGTCGCGCAGCTCCGGATCGTATTTGGTCATGACATCCAGCGCGCGGCTGTCGAAGCGGCGCGCAAGGGTCAGGCCGATCTCGCGAGCAATCGCGACTTTCTCATCACGAGAGAAATGCATGCTGCTGGCGTAACCGTCGAGCAAAGCCATGGCCTTGTCCGGATCCTGCCGAGCGAGGCGGCGCAGGCCGAGGCTGACGACGTCTGACATCGGCTCGTCGGCCGGCGTGAAGCGCGACGGCTGGTTGAGCAGTTCGGGTTTCTGCGCCACGTCGACCAGCAAGCGACCGCGCGGGGCGAGGGTGGTGAGGCCGTTGATCAGGCTGTTGGCCAGCGGATAGTTGCGGGCCTGCGCGGCAAGTTTGGTGCGCTCCCAGCGTTTCTGCTCGGTAAGCTGGCCGTCGGCAGCCCAGATGCCGAACAGCGCGTCACAGGCGGCCGGTTGCGATTTGCCGGTCAGCCAGAGTTTTTCCGCACTGGCATATCCTTCGGCTTTCTTGTCGTGGCTGATCTGGTACTGCGCGTTGAGGCAGTCCAGTTCGGTGAAATTCAGCTTCGGATCGTAATACTTGACGAAGGTCGCCCAGTCGCCACGGTCGGCGAGCCAGCGCAACCAGCGCAGTTTCATCCAATTGGCCTGCGGCAAATCACCGTGTTCGGCGAGGAATTTTTCGATCTCGGCGTTGCTCGCCGTCTTCAGGCGCGCGGTCAGTTCGTCGTAGGCCAGATACGGTTCCAGCGGATAATCGGCCAGAGCCTGGCTGTAACGGAAATACGGGCCGGTATCACCCTTGGCCAAGGCGCGCTTGGCTTCATCGTAATACTGGCGTTGGGTGGACAGGTCCACCGCCTGGACGGATTGAGCGGCAGTGGCGGTAAGAAACAAGCAGGACAAAACACTGAAAAGGCGACTGCGCATGAGACATCCGGGCAGAGAAATCATGACAAGTGCTGATCGAAATCCGCACTGAATTGACTGTAGCTTAGCCTTTTGCCAGCAAGCGGCGAAAGCTTTGCGAGCCTCGCTGCACAAGTTCGCAACAAATGTTGTGCAGAGTGCTTCGACAGACAAATTGCCGGCCTGCTGAAGCCTCAAGTCAGGTAGAATGCGCGCCCGGTTTTTGGAGAAGCTCATGACCCTGCTCAAATTCAGCGATGTGTCCCTTGCGTTCGGCGCTATGCCGTTGTTGGACAAGGTGTCCTGGCAGATCGCCCGTGGTGAGCGGGTGTGCATCATCGGCCGCAATGGCACTGGCAAGTCCAGCATGATGAAACTGGTCAAGGGCGACCAGAAGCCCGATGACGGCTCGGTGTGGCGTGCCCCCGGTCTGAAAATCGGCGAATTGCCGCAAGAATTGCCGGTTGCCGACGATCGGACGGTATTCGACGTGGTGGCTGAAGGCCTCGACGGTGTTGGCGCCTTGCTCGCCGAATACCATCACCTGAGCCAGAACATCGTCACCGACGCCGATCTGGACAAGCTGATGCACGTTCAGCACGACCTCGAAGCCCGTGACGGCTGGCGCTTGCAGACGCTGGTCGACAGCACCCTCAGCCGCCTGCAACTGCCGGCCGACAAGACTCTCGCCGAACTCTCCGGCGGCTGGCGTCGTCGCGTGCTGCTGGCGCAGGCGCTGGTGTCCGAACCGGACCTGCTGCTGCTCGACGAACCGACCAACCACCTGGACATCGGTGCGATTGCCTGGCTCGAAGAGGCGCTGAAAGATTTCCAGGGCGCCGTGCTGTTCATCACGCACGACCGTTCCTTCCTGCAAAACCTCGCCACGCGCATCCTCGAACTGGATCGCGGTGGGCTGATTGACTGGAACGGCGACTACGCCAGTTTCCTGGTGCACAAAGAGGCCGCGCTGGCCGCTGAAGAAACCGCCAACGCGCTGTTCGACAAGCGTCTGGCTCAGGAAGAGGTGTGGATCCGTCAGGGTATCAAGGCCCGCCGCACTCGTAACGAAGGTCGCGTACGCGCCCTCAAAGCCCTGCGCGTTGAGCGCAGTGAGCGTCGCGAGCGTACCGGCAAGGCCAACATCCAGCTGGAAACCGCGGACAAATCCGGCAAGCAGGTGATGGTGCTCGAGAACGTGAGCTTCGCGCACCCGGGCGGGCCGTTCCTGATCAAGGATTTCTCCATGGTCCTGCAGCGCGGCGACCGTATCGGTCTGCTCGGCGCCAACGGTACCGGCAAGACCACCCTGTTGAAACTGATGCTCAGCGGTCTGCAACCGACCAGCGGTAAAGTGGAAGAGGGCACCCGGATTGACGTCGCCTACTTTGACCAGTTGCGCCATCAGCTGGATCTGGAAAAAACCGTGATCGACAACGTCGCCGAAGGTCGCGACTTCATCGACATCGACGGGCAGAGCCGTCACGTGCTGAGCTATCTCGGCGACTTCCTGTTCAGCCCGCAGCGTGCGAGGACGCCGGTCAAGGCGTTGTCCGGTGGCGAGCGTGCGCGTCTGTTGCTGGCGAAGCTGTTCAGCAAACCGGCGAACCTGCTGGTACTCGACGAACCGACCAACGACCTCGATGTGGAAACCCTCGAGCTGCTCGAAGAAGTGCTGCTGACCTTCAACGGCACCGTGCTGATGGTCAGCCACGACCGGGCATTCCTCGATAACGTGGTGACCAGCACCCTGGTCTTCGAAGGTGAAGGCAAGGTTCGTGAATATGTCGGCGGCTATCAGGACTGGATCCGTCAGGGCGGCTCGCCGCGTCTGTTGGGCGTGACTGAAAGCAAGTCGGGCAAGGCTGACCTGAACTCGGCGGTGGTTACCGCTGAGCCGGCACCGGTGGCTGCGCCTGCCGCTGCTGCTCCGGTTGCCAAGAAGAAACTGAGCTACAAGCTGCAGCGCGAGCTGGAAGCCTTGCCGGGCGACATCGACGCCAAGGAGCAGCAGATCGCCGCGGTTGAAGCGGAAATGGCTGAAGCCGGTTTCTACCAGCGTCCGCCGGCGGAAACGGCCAAAGTGATTGCTTCGCTGGAGCAATTACAGGCCGAGCTGGATGCGTTGGTGGAGCGTTGGGCCGAGCTGGATGCCTGATTGTTCCTGATGTAAAAAAGCCCGGCGCTCAGTGATGAGCGCCGGGCTTTTCATATGTAACGCGATCTACAGGCGGGAGCAGGTCACCTGTGGGAGCGAGCCTGCTCGCGAAAGCGGTGTGTCAGGCAGCACTCATATTGAATGTGCCGACGTATTCGCGAGCAGGCTCGCTCCCACAAAGAGCAAGACAGATCAACGTTTGACCAGGTGCACCGCCAGTACATCGCAAGGTGCGCCGTGCAGCACGTCATTCGCGGTCGAGCCGAGCAGCAGTGCCAAGCCATGACGGCCATGGCTTCCGACCACGATCAGATCGCACGCTTGTTCCTTGGCGAAATGATGGATTTCCTGGCGTGGCTGGCCGTAGGTCAGATGGCAATTGGCGCCTTCGAGCTCTGGATATTTCGATTTGAGTTTTTCAAGACGCTCCTTGGCCTGATCGAACTGCTGTTGTTGCAGTTGTGACAGGTCCATCGGCACGTCGCCACCGAAGGCCATGGCCATAGGTTCAACGATATGCACCAGCGATAACTTGGCAGCGTTGCTCACCGACAGCTCGCGGGCGCGGTGGATCACAGGGTCGCACTCTTCGGTCAGATCTACGGCGACCAGTATGTGGTGGTAGGGCATGAGGTGCTCCTCCTGAGGGTTCGATATTGGTAAGTATGGCTGGTTTCAAGCGCATTGGTTCGCAAGTGACACAATGGGCTCATCAAAAATCGGGAGTACAGATATGACGGTCTGGCTGGTGGTGTCAATCCTGCTGGTAGTTTTAAGTCCACTGGCATGGTTGCGCCCATCGCGCACGCAGAGCGGGCGCATGGCCCTGCGCATGGAGGCGCGACGCATCGGCCTGGCGATGCAGCTGGCGCCGCAGGAGTGGCCGCACTGGCTGCTGCCGGAGCCGCCGAATCCCTGCGCCCAGTTCCACCGGCCGCGGCGTGGCAGTCAACCGGCGTGCTGGACCTACTGGCAGAAAACCCCGGGCGTGTGGGTCAATCAATGGCAAGAAGTCTGCGATGACCGGACCCTGCTCGATTATTTCGAAAAATTGCCGGGGAATGTTTTCAAGATCGAAGCGGACAAGCAGATGATCGCCTTGTACTGGGGCGAGAAGGGCGAGGCGACGGTTCTGCAGGATATCGACGCGACGCTGAAAGCGCTGGCGTGAAACGGCGACTTTTCTCACTGCAACGGTGTGGAAGGTCTGGCAGACGCGCAATAAAAAGCCCGACATGATTCGTCGGGCGGGTTGGCCAGGCAGGCCGGTAATCTTTTTTTGCGGCAGGCGCTTCGATCGCCCCGGCAAATTTCCTCGCAGTCCCCCCAGCGTAGCCTTCTGAACAGGGCTCGGCGGAAATTAGGGCGACTTTTCTAACTATTGATTCTATGAATGGCTCAACATCGAGACGGGTGTTGCTGCTCATCATGGTGCAGAAATGACTGCAAAGTCGCATTTCAGCCCGAATTTAGGGCGATTGACAATTGTCAGAAATTCCGTGAAGGTGACGTACCCGAATCAAACGGGCGTATGAATTGAGCGTTTGTCTTACAGACTGCTCCTACAGAATCCCGACTATCGCGTTGGCGGGTGTGCCAGGCGGACGGTGTCAGTATCGACGAGCAAAGCGTCCTTCTGAGCCATAAGCCTGCGTCCGACGTGTACTGTTCAGCTTCCATATCGTGGAGATCAGTTGATGATTTACGAAGGTAAAGCCATCACGGTTAAAGCTCTTGAAAGTGGCATCGTCGAATTGAAATTCGACCTCAAGGGTGAGTCCGTCAACAAGTTCAACCGTCTAACCCTGAACGAACTGCGTCAGGCCGTAGACACCATCAAGGCAGATGCTTCGATCAAGGGCGTGATCGTCAGCAGCGGCAAGGACGTGTTCATCGTCGGCGCCGACATCACCGAATTTGTCGACAACTTCAAGCTGCCGGATGCCGAGCTGGTTGCTGGCAATCTCGAAGCCAACAAGATCTTCAGCGATTTCGAAGACCTCAACGTGCCAACCGTCGCGGCCATCAACGGCATCGCCCTCGGTGGCGGTCTGGAAATGTGCCTGGCGGCTGACTATCGCGTCATGTCCACCAAGGCCAAGATCGGTCTGCCGGAAGTCAAACTGGGCATCTACCCGGGCTTCGGCGGTACTGTGCGTCTGCCGCGTCTGATCGGTGTCGACAATGCCATCGAGTGGATTGCCGCCGGCAAGGAAAACCGTCCTGAAGACGCCCTGAAAGTCAGCGCCGTCGACGCCGTGGTTGCTCCAGAGAAGCTGCAGGAAGCTGCCCTTGAGCTGATCAAGCGCGCCATCTCCGGCGAGTTCGATTACAAGGCCAAGCGTCAACCGAAACTTGAAAAACTCAAGTTGAACGCCATTGAGCAAATGATGGCTTTCGAAACCGCCAAAGGTTTCGTGGCTGGCCAGGCCGGCCCGAACTACCCGGCGCCGGTTGAGGCGATCAAGACCATCCAGAAAGCCGCGAACTTCGGTCGCGACAAAGCGCTGGAAGTGGAAGCCGCAGGCTTCGTCAAACTGGCCAAGACCTCTGCTGCGCAGAGCCTGATCGGCCTGTTCCTGAACGATCAGGAACTGAAGAAAAAGGCCAAGGCCTACGACGAAATCGCCAAAGACGTGAAGCAGGCTGCCGTACTGGGCGCCGGCATCATGGGTGGCGGTATCGCCTATCAGTCGGCCTCCAAAGGCACGCCGATTCTGATGAAGGACATCAACGAGCACGGTATCGAGCAGGGTCTGGCCGAAGCCGCCAAGCTGCTGGTCGGCCGCGTTGACAAGGGTCGCATGACCGCTGCGAAGATGGCTGAAGTGCTCAACGGCATTCGTCCGACCCTGTCGTACGGCGACTTCGGTCACGTCGATCTGGTCGTCGAAGCTGTGGTCGAGAACCCGAAGGTCAAGCAAGCGGTGCTGGCTGAAGTCGAAGACAAGGTCAAAGAGGACACTATCCTCGCGTCCAACACCTCGACCATTTCCATCAGCCTGCTGGCCAAGGCGCTCAAGCGTCCGGAAAACTTTGTCGGCATGCACTTCTTCAACCCAGTGCACATGATGCCGCTGGTGGAAGTGATCCGTGGCGAGAAGTCCAGCGAACTGGCGATCGCCACCACAGTTGCCTACGCGAAGAAAATGGGCAAGAACCCGATCGTCGTCAACGACTGCCCGGGCTTTTTGGTCAACCGCGTGCTGTTCCCGTACTTCGGCGGTTTCGCCAAGTTGGTCAGCGCCGGTGTCGACTTCGTCCGTATCGACAAAGTCATGGAAAAATTCGGCTGGCCGATGGGTCCTGCGTACCTGATGGACGTGGTCGGCATCGACACCGGTCACCACGGTCGCGACGTCATGGCTGAAGGTTTCCCGGATCGCATGAAGGATGACCGTCGTTCGGCCATCGACGTGCTGTACGAAGCCAAACGCCTGGGCCAGAAGAACGGCAAGGGCTTCTACGCCTACGAGGCCGACAAGAAAGGCAAGCAGAAGAAAGTCGCCGATCCGTCGGTACTCGAAGTGCTCAAGCCGATCGTTTACGAGCAGCGCGAAGTCACTGACGAAGACATCATCAACTGGATGATGATCCCGCTGTGCCTGGAAACCGTGCGTTGCCTGGAAGACGGCATCGTTGAAACCGCCGCCGAAGCCGACATGGGTCTGGTTTACGGTATCGGTTTCCCTCCATTCCGTGGCGGTGCGCTGCGCTACATCGATTCGATCGGTGTTGCCGAGTTCGTTGCCCTGGCTGACCAGTACGCTGATTTGGGCGCGCTGTACCACCCGACCGCGAAGCTGCGCGAAATGGCCAAGAACGGCCAGAGCTTCTTCGGTTAAGCGCCCCCAACTAGAGTGAGAGTGAACTTATGAGCTTGAATCCTAGAGACGTCGTGATTGTCGACTTCGGTCGTACTCCGATGGGCCGCTCCAAGGGCGGCATGCACCGCAACACCCGCGCCGAAGACATGTCGGCGCACCTGATCAGCAAACTGCTGGAACGCAACAGCAAGGTCGACCCGGCGGAAGTCGAGGACGTGATCTGGGGCTGCGTCAACCAGACCCTGGAGCAGGGCTGGAACATCGCGCGCATGGCGTCGCTGATGACCCAGATCCCGCACACTTCTGCTGGCCAGACCGTCAGTCGCCTGTGCGGTTCGTCGATGAGCGCGCTGCACACCGCTGCGCAAGCGATCATGACCGGCAACGGTGACGTGTTCGTGGTCGGCGGCGTCGAGCACATGGGTCACGTGAGCATGATGCACGGTGTCGATCCGAACCCGCACATGTCGCTGTACGCGGCGAAAGCCTCGGGCATGATGGGGCTGACAGCTGAAATGCTTGGCAAGATGCACGGCATCACTCGTGAGCAACAGGATGCCTTTGGCGTGCGTTCCCACCAGTTGGCCCACAAGGCAACCGTGGAAGGCAAGTTCAAGGACGAAATCATCCCGATGCAGGGTTACGACGAGAACGGTTTCCTGAAACTGTACGACTACGACGAAACCATTCGTCCGGAAACCACCCTGGAAAGTCTGGCGGCGCTCAAGCCGGCCTTCAACCCGAAGGGCGGCACCGTGACTGCCGGTACTTCGTCGCAGATCACTGACGGTGCTTCTTGCATGATCGTGATGTCGGCGCAGCGTGCCCAGGACCTGGGTATCCAGCCTATGGCGGTGATCCGTTCGATGGCAGTGGCAGGTGTGGATCCGGCAATCATGGGCTATGGTCCAGTGCCGGCAACACAGAAAGCCCTGAAGCGCGCAGGCCTTGGCATCAACGATATCGACTTCTTCGAGCTCAACGAAGCTTTCGCTGCACAGGCCTTGCCAGTGCTGAAAGATCTGAAAGTGCTCGACAAGATGAACGAGAAGGTTAACCTGCACGGCGGCGCGATCGCCCTGGGTCACCCGTTCGGTTGCTCCGGTGCACGTATTTCCGGCACCCTGTTGAACGTGATGAAGCAGAATAGCGGCACCTTCGGGGTGGCCACTATGTGCATTGGTCTCGGCCAAGGCATCTCCACCGTCTTCGAACGCGTTTAAGCGTCTCGTCGATGGAAGCCGGGGCCCAGTGCCCCGGTTTTTGTTTTTGGGTTTTTTATTTATTTTTGAAAAGATTTCAGTGAGGGCCGAAGCATGCCGATACAACCTGGGCTCTACCAACATTACAAAGGTCCGCAATACCGTGTATTCAGTGTTGCGCGGCATTCCGAAACCGAAGAAGAAGTAGTCTTTTACCAAGCCCTGTATGGCGATTACGGCTTTTGGGTGCGCCCGTTGAGCATGTTCGTCGAGTCGGTCGAGGTTGACGGCGAGCAGGTGCCGCGCTTTGCTTTGGTGCAAGCTGAACCGAGCCTTTTTGACAAGGCATGAGGCGACTGCGCAGACAACCCTGCGCTTGACCTCACCTTGTATCAACTATATATAGCGGTGCCGCGTCAGGCGCCAACCGCCTTTCACTTCTAGAATTCAGGAATTTTCTGATCCATGGGCAAATCGCTGGTCATTGTGGAATCCCCGGCTAAGGCCAAGACCATCAACAAGTATCTGGGTAACCAATACGTGGTGAAGTCGAGTATCGGCCATATCCGAGACCTGCCCACCAGCGGTTCGGCTAGCGCCAGCAAAGAGCCAGCAGCCAAGCGCGGCAAGGCTGCTGCGGGCGAAGGTCCGGTGCTCTCGCCGAAAGAGAAAGCGCGCAAGCAGCTGGTCTCGCGCATGGGCGTCGATCCCGAGCACGGCTGGAAAGCCCAGTACGAGATCCTTCCCGGCAAAGAGAAGGTCATCGAAGAGCTGCGCCGGCTCGCCAAGGATGCTGACACCATCTATCTCGCAACCGACTTGGATCGCGAGGGGGAAGCCATTGCCTGGCACCTGCGCGAAGCCATCGGTGGTGATGACAGCCGTTACAAGCGTGTGGTGTTCAACGAAATCACCAAGAAGGCGATTCAGGAAGCCTTCTCCGAGCCGGGCGAGCTGGACATTGATCGTGTCAACGCCCAGCAGGCGCGTCGTTTCCTCGACCGCGTCGTCGGCTACATGGTCTCGCCGCTGCTGTGGGCCAAGATCGCCCGTGGTCTGTCCGCCGGTCGCGTGCAATCGGTTGCCGTGAAACTGGTGGTCGAGCGTGAGCGCGAAATCCGTGCGTTCAATCCCGAAGAATACTGGGAAGTGCATGCCGATCTCGGCACTGCCAAAGGCTCGACCGTGCGTTTCGAAGTGGCTCGCGAAAAAGGCGAAGCCTTCAAGCCGCTGAACGAAGCCCAGGCCATGGCTGCGTTGGAAAAGCTCAAGTCCTCCAGCTACAGCATCGTCAAGCGCGAAGACAAACCGACCAGCAGCAAGCCGTCGGCGCCGTTCATCACGTCGACCTTGCAGCAGGCTGCGAGCAACCGCCTTGGTTTCGGCGTGAAGAAAACCATGATGATGGCCCAGCGTCTGTACGAAGCCGGCTACATCACTTACATGCGTACCGACTCGACCAATCTCTCGGCCGACGCCGTGGCGATGGCGCGCACTTACATCGAAGACGAGTTCGGCAAGAAGTACCTGCCGGAAACGCCGAACGTCTACAGCAGCAAGGAAGGCGCGCAAGAGGCTCACGAAGCGATTCGTCCGTCCGACGCCAACACTACGCCAAGCAAGCTGGCGGGCATGGAGCGTGATGCCGAGCGTCTGTACGAGCTGATCTGGCGCCAATTCCTCGCCTGCCAGATGCTGCCGGCGCAGTACCTGTCGACCACCGTCAGCGTCGGCGCTGGCGACTTCGAGCTGCGCGCCAAGGGCCGTATCCTCAAGTTCGACGGTTACACCCGGGTGATGCCGCAGATTGCCAAGCCTGGCGATGATGACGTGCTGCCGGACATGGCCCAGGGCGATGTGATGAAGCTGATCAAGCTCGATCCGTCGCAGCATTTCACCAAACCACCGGCGCGTTACTCCGAGGCCAGTCTGGTCAAGGAGATGGAAAAGCGCGGCATCGGTCGTCCTTCGACCTACGCTGCGATCATTTCGACCATTCAGGATCGCGGTTATGTGACCCTGCACAACCGTCGTTTCTACTCGGAAAAGATGGGCGACATCGTCACCGAGCGTCTGTCCGAGAGCTTCTCCAATCTCATGGACTACGGCTTCACCGCCGGCATGGAAGAGAACCTCGATGACGTGGCGCAGGGCGAGCGCGACTGGAAAAATGTGCTGGACGAGTTCTACGGCGACTTCAAGAAGAAGCTCGAAGTAGCGGAAAACCCGGACAGCGGCATGCGCGCCAACCAGCCGGTCATGACTGACATTCCGTGCACCACCTGCGGTCGTCCGATGCAGATTCGTACCGCATCGACTGGCGTGTTCCTCGGCTGCTCGGGCTACAGCCTGCCGCCGAAAGAACGCTGCAAGGCTACCGTCAACCTGGTGCCGGGCGATGAAATCGCCGCAGACGACGAGGGCGAATCGGAATCGCTGGTACTGCGTGGCAAGCATCGCTGCCCGATCTGCAGCACGGCGATGGACGCCTACCTGCTGGACGAAAAGCGCAAGCTGCACATCTGCGGCAACAACCCGGATTGCGCCGGTTACGAAATTGAAGAAGGCAGCTATCGCATCAAGGGCTATGAAGGTCCGAGTCTGGAATGCGATAAGTGCGGCAGTGAGATGCAGCTCAAGACCGGCCGTTTCGGCAAGTTCTTCGGTTGCACCAACCCGGAGTGCAAGAACACCCGCAAGCTGCTGAAGAGCGGTGACGCGGCGCCGCCGAAGATGGATCCGGTGAAGATGCCTGAGCTGAAATGCGAAAAGGTCAACGACACCTATATCCTGCGCGATGGTGCGTCCGGTCTGTTCCTGGCCGCCAGTCAGTTCCCGAAAAACCGCGAGACCCGCGCTCCGTTGGTGATCGAGATTCTGCCGCACAAGGACGAGATCGATCCGAAGTACCACTTCCTGTGCGAGGCTCCGCAAAAGGATCCTGACGGTCTGCCAGCGGTCATCCGCTACAGCCGCAAGACCAAGGAGCAATACGTACAGACCGAGGTCGACGGCAAGCCGACAGGCTGGAAAGCGTATTACGACGGTGGCAAGTGGACTGTTGAAGACAAGCGCAGCGCAAAGGCCAAGGCTGAGTAAGCGCTAGTCTGAACAGCAAAAAGGCCGCATGAACCCTTCGGGGTTTCATGCGGCCTTTTTGTTTTGTGCTTGCGCTGGCATCGGCTGATCCATGACACTGCCGGGCCTGTGTGAAGCAATTATTTCGTTGTGGAGGCTGCCGTCATGGCCCACGAACTCTATACCCGCACCAACCAGAAGATCTATTTCGCCGGCCTGTCACTCGAAGCTCTGGCTCGTGCTGAAGAGGGGCGGGCGATGAATTCTCTGGCGCTGATCCAGGCCGGGCGTGAGTCGGCGCTGTTTCACCTCTACGGCGCACTGCTGGGCTTGTGTCATGAGATCGCTGGCTTTTATCGTCTGCCGCAGGCCAATTCGCCGAGGGCAGAGGAGTTGCTGAGGCGCGAAGTGCTGGAATCGATAGCGATCCCGGAGCTGGCGGAAATGGTCGAGCTGGCCGGCAATCCGGAAACCTGGCTGGCGAAACTGCTGGCAGCGCACGCAGCACTGTTTCAGCCACCGAGGGCGCCACGCAAGCCGAAAGGCGACGTGACGCAGCCGCTGATTCAAGCGATTAATCTTGATGAAGAAGAGGCGCCAGAAGAGCTCAGTCGAGATGAGCTGGAGAGCTGGCGGCAGAACCTCAAGGGCCTGGCCCTGCGTTTCCGGGAAGGCTTGAACGAGTGCTGAGGTAGTTTGGCGCAGTGGCAATCTGAAACATGCTGCTGGTCAAGATCCTGAGCGAAGCTCGAATGATGTCTATATAATCGCTGCCTTTCGTGGAGAACAGACCTATATGCCAACGTCCTTTCTAGAAATTGTCGAGTTACCAGACGGCCGAATCGAACTGCGCAGGGCTGAGGACGAAGGTTCTCTGGTGACGCTGGATTTCTCCGAGGATGCCAAAGCGTTCCTGCAGGGCCAGCACGTTGAAATCGCCAAAGCGATGTTGAGCGTTGGCGTGCAGATGGCGGGTCGTATGGTTGAAGGCGAGTTTGATAAGGAAGAGGGGCCGCGGGTTCTTCATTGATTCACGCTTTGGCCTTTGCTCGGTCGCTTGCGCTTCAGATCGGCTTCTCTGTCCTTGGAGAAGCCCTGCGCTTCACACAGCGCGCATTACCAATCAATCAACCCAAACGAATGTTCAGGCTCTGAGCTTCGCCCGTACGCGCGGCGCTGATCAGTTGTTGCCTCGAATTGGCATTCAACGGGTTCAGCCAGGTCACCACGGTGTGGCTGCGACCCAGTCGCAACGCTTCGCACGCCAGTTGCTGAGCGCTCTGCGTGCCACGCGGTTGCAGCAGCAGGATGCGTTCGCGGTTCAGGCCGGCATCGCGCAGCCAGGTTTGTGTCAGGCTGGCGGGTGGGGCGATTAGCGTCAGCCAGCGAGCATCCTGATCCTCGCTGAGCTCACGCAGGATCGGGGCGAGCAGGTTCAGGCAGTTCCCGGCCGCACCGCGCAGTGATAGCTCACTGAAGGCGTCAGGTTTGGCATTCCAGTCACGCTCGACCACGTCTTTGAGGATCGGCGCTATCGGCTGCGCCAGAAACGCTTCAAACAAAGGCAGTTGTGTTTGCTGAGGTGTGTGTGGGAACTGCATGGAGCCTCCTTTAGCGGCGAATGACGCCGACACTCAAGCCTTCGATCACCAGTTCCTGATCTTTCAGGTCGACTTCGATAGGGGCGAACTCGGGATTTTCAGCGATCAGCCAGACTTTGCTGCCTTCACGCTTGAAGCGTTTGACCGTCACTTCGTCGCCGATACGCGCAACCACAACCTGGCCGTTACGCGCTTCGCGGGTGGTATGTACTGCCAGCAGGTCGCCGTCGAAGATGCCGATATCCTTCATGCTCATGCCGTGCACACGCAATAGGTAGTCGGCGCGAGGATGGAAGAAGGTCGGGTTGATGTTGCAGGATTCTTCGATGTGCTGCTGGGCGAGGATCGGCGCGCCGGCAGCCACTCGGCCAATGATCGGCAGGGTGGAGTCGTCGGCCTTGGCTTCGAAGCCGGGAATACGGATGCCGCGGGAAGCGCCTGGGGTCATCTCGATCGCGCCTTTGCGGGCGAGGGCCTTGAGATGTTCTTCCGCCGCGTTGGGCGATTTGAAACCCAGTTCCTGAGCGATTTCTGCACGGGTGGGCGGATAGCCGTTGTCTTCGAGGCAACGTTTGATAAAGGCCAGAATCTCGGCTTGGCGTGGCGTCAGCTTTAGCATATTGATCGCTCTGTCTTTTTATACAGTGACTGGGATTATATACAGTGAAGCGGTCTTGGCAATGGGCGTTTTTTTGCCGCCCGCCGAGCGGTCGCGCAGGGCACTTATTAATGCTGGCGCCTTGTGTGGTTAAATAGCTGACCGACCATTCCCAAAACGAACCGGCAGGCTTGACAAGGCACAGGCTGAAACGTATGTTTCAAACAAGTGTTTGTCAGGCGGAGTAGCCATGGCCCAGTCGGAAACCGTTGAACGCATTCTTGATGCTGCCGAGCAGTTGTTCGCGGAGAAAGGATTCGCTGAAACCTCATTGCGTTTGATCACCAGCAAGGCTGGCGTCAATCTGGCTGCGGTGAATTATCACTTCGGCTCGAAAAAGGCGCTGATCCAGGCGGTATTCTCGCGCTTTCTCGGTCCGTTCTGCGTGAGCCTCGATAAAGAGCTGGAGCGCCGTCAGGCCAAGCCTGAGAACAAGCCGACCCTCGAGGAGTTGCTAGAAATTCTCGTCGAGCAGGCGCTCGTCGTGCAGCCCCGCAGCGGTAACGATCTGTCGATCTTCATGCGCTTGCTCGGCCTCGCGTTCAGCCAGAGCCAGGGCCACTTGCGGCGTTATCTGGAAGACATGTACGGCAAGGTGTTTCGCCGCTACATGCTGCTGGTCAATGAAGCGGCGCCACGCATTCCGCCGATCGAACTGTTCTGGCGCGTGCACTTCATGCTTGGCGCCGCTGCGTTCAGCATGTCCGGGATCAAGGCCTTGCGCGCAATTGCCGAGACCGATTTCGGCGTCAATACCTCCATCGAACAAGTGATGCGCCTGATGGTGCCGTTCCTCGCTGCCGGCATGCGCGCCGAAACCGGCGTCACCGATACAGCCATGGCCAGCGCGCAATTGCGTCCGCGCAGCAAATCCATGCCGGTCGCCGCCAAGGTTTGACCGCGCACGGGTGGGCGCGGCAGCTGGTATCCGCTAAGCTAGCCGGCCATGCCGACTCTCGTACTGATTCCGATCTGCATGAATTCTGCTGACCGTCCGGGCAATGCCCACGGTAGCGAATGCGAGCAGATCGGGTTTTTCGTTTTCAAGGAATCTCTATGACTGCTGGCCTGCAAGGCTCGTTGATGGTGGACGTCGCCGGTACCTGGCTGACGGCCGAAGATCGCCAATTGTTGCGTCAGCCCGAAGTGGGCGGCCTGATCATTTTCGCCCGCAACATCGAGCATCCACGCCAGGTACGCGAACTGAGCGCCGCGATCCGCGCGATTCGCCCGGATCTGCTGCTGGCGGTGGATCAAGAGGGCGGGCGCGTGCAGCGCCTGCGTCAGGGTTTCGTCCGTCTACCAGCGATGCGCGCCATCGCCGATAACCCGAATGCAGAGTATCTCGCCAAGCAATGCGGCTGGATCATGGCCACCGAAGTGCTGGCGGTCGGGCTCGATCTGAGTTTCGCCCCTGTATTGGACCTGGACTATCAGCGCAGCGCTGTGGTCGGTACCCGTTCCTTCGAAGGCGATCCCGAGCGCGCAGCCTTGCTCGCCGGTGCATTCATTCGCGGCATGAACAGCGCCGGCATGGCCGCCACTGGCAAACATTTCCCGGGCCACGGCTGGGCCGAAGCAGACTCCCACGTGGCGATCCCGAACGACGAGCGCAGTCTCGACGAAATCCGCGCCAATGATCTGGTGCCCTTCGCCCGTTTGAGCAAGCAGTTGGCCGCCGTCATGCCGGCCCACGTCATTTATCCGCAAGTCGACTCGCAGCCCGCCGGTTTCTCCCGACGCTGGCTGCAGGAGATCCTGCGCGGCGAATTGCAGTTCGATGGCGTGATCTTCAGCGATGATCTGTCGATGGCCGGCGCCCACGTGGTCGGCGACGCTGCCAGCCGCATCGAAGCCGCGCTGAGTGCTGGTTGCGACATGGGTCTGGTGTGCAACGACCGCGCGGCAGCCGAGCTGGCGTTGAGTGCCGCCCAGCGTATGAAGGTCAAGCCTTCCGCGCGCATCGCGAAGATGCGCGGGCAGGCCTTCGCCAGCACCGATTATCGTCAGGACCCGCGTTGGCTCACCGCCCTCGGCGCGCTCAAAGACGCTCAACTGATCGAGTAAGGATTTTTTCGTTATGACCGTTTACGCAATCATCGGTGGCACTGGCCTGACTCAGCTCGAAGGCCTGATCATTCGCCAGTCGCTGGCAGTCGACACCCCGTACGGCGCGCCTTCGGCCGAGGTGCAGATTGGTGAGTACGCCGGCAAGGAAGTGCTGTTCCTCGCCCGTCACGGTCACCCGCATCGTTTCCCGCCGCACAAGGTCAACTACCGCGCCAATCTGTGGGCGCTGAAGCAGGCGGGTGCCGAAGCGATCATCGCCGTGAATGCAGTGGGCGGGATTCATCCGGCCATGGGCACCGGGCATTTCTGCGTGCCGCACCAGATCGTCGACTACACCAGTGGGCGCGAGCACACCTATTTCGCCGATGATCTGGAACACGTCACCCACATCGATTTCAGCTTTCCCTACAGCGAGCCGTTGCGTCAGCAACTGATTGCCGCGGTCGCCGCCGAAGGCTGCGAATACAGCGATCAAGGCGTGTACGCCTGCACCCAGGGTCCGCGTCTGGAAACGGTCGCCGAGATCGTGCGACTGGAGCGTGACGGCTGCGACATCGTCGGCATGACCGGCATGCCGGAAGCGGCGCTGGCCCGCGAGCTGGATCTGGATTACGCCTGTCTGGCGCTGGTGGTGAATCCGGCAGCCGGCAAAACCACCGAAGTCATCACCATGGCTGAAATCGAGCAGGCCCTGCACGATGGCATGGGCAAGGTGAAATCGACGCTGGCCCGGGTGCTGGCCAGCTAAGGACTGTCCATGAGCATTTTCATCGAGCGGCTTAAAGGGCTGACATGGACCCACGCATTCAGTAGCAAGGCGTTGGCCAAGGCCCGGGCTTATGCCGCCGATGACCGGGTCGAGATCCTCGAGATCGATGACAGGAAGATTGAGGCGTTCTGCGTCGGTTCTCACCCCCAGACGTATGCGCAAAGCATTTACCTGTCCGAAGATCGGCTGGGGTCGGTAAACCTGCGTTGCCTGTGCAGCTGTCCTGTTGCAATCGACTGCAAGCACAGCGCAGCGGTGCTCTATCACCTGCTGGGCACTGGCGAGGATGCGTCTGGAAGTGACGCGCAGACCCCGTTGGGACGAGCGCTGGAGCATTGGCTTTCGACAATTCCCGTGCCGGCCAAGCCCGCTGAAGAAAGTGCGCAAACCGCAGGTACGCGTCTGTTTTACAAGCTCAAGCCGACGTCTGCGAACGGCAAGTGGCTGCTGGATATTTTCAAGGTCTACCAGCTCAAGAGCGGCGAGTTACGCGAAGTCAAACCGATGTACTCGCTCGCGGAAATGCTCATGCGCCAGCCCGGCTACCTGTCCGAGCTGGATCTGCGCATCGCCCGGCTGTTGGTCGCCATGCATTCCCATCACGCCTATTACAGCGGCTATCCGCTGGAAGGCAGCAGTGGCGCCGAACTGCTGGAAATGCTCCTGCGCACCTCGCGGCTGTTCCTCGACTTCGAAGACCTGCGAGCGCTGACACCGGGGGCGAAACGCGTGGGTCAGTTCTCTTGGGCTGAGCAGGCCGATGGCGGATTCCGCGCGCAATGGAGCAGTGCCGAAGCCGCGCAGGAAACCGTGCTGGCGCTGGAGCCGCTTTATTATCTTGATCGCGAGCAGCGCCAGGTTGGCCCGCTGTTCACTGAGCTGGAAGAAAAACTCGCCTGTCATTTGACCCAGGCGCCAGATATTCCGGCGCGTCAGGCCATGCAGTTCAGCCATCGCATGAGCGCGGCGACCCAAATTGCGCCACCGCACAAACTCACCGAACGGATCATCGATGACGTGCTGCCGCAGCCGCAACTGACCCTGGTCAGCGGCCGAGAACGCTCGCGCTGGGAATATGTGCTGGAGCACCGCGCCGCTCTGCTGTTTACCTACAACGGTCATCCGGCGGTGGATCGCAACCCGGAAGTGATGATCCTCAACGGCAGCGAAACCCAGCGCATTAAGCGTCAACCGGCGCTGGAAAAGAAGCTGCGCCAGAACCTGCAAAAACATGGCTTCAAGAAAGCCACGCGCAAGAGTGCAATGGATCGTCCTGGCGAGATGTTTACCTTGCCGGATGATTCCGCCTGGCTCGGGTTCATGCACGAAGGGCTGGCCACACTGCGCGCCGCAGACTGGAAAATCGAGATCAGTCCCGGTTTCCATTTCGATGTACAACCGGTTGAACAGTGGTACGCCGAGGTCGAAGAAGAGGCCACGCATCAGTGGTTTGATCTGCAGTTGGGTATCGTCGTCAACGGCGAACGTTACAGCTTGCTGCCGATCCTTCTGCACCTGTTGCGAACCCAGCCGCGCTTGCTCGACCCGGTCAATCTGGCGCAGCGCAGCGATGATGAAAAACTCCTGATCGAGCTCAAGCCCAGCGGTTTTGGCGAACCGGCGGGCGCCAAAGTCGCGTTGCCGCTGAGTCGGGTCAAACCGCTGATGGCGACGCTGGGCGAGTTGTACCTGGGCGGCCATCAGGGTGATGCGCTGCGCTTGACCGCTCCAGACGCCGCGCGCCTGAGTATGCTCGATGGCGTGCCGCTGGATTGGCAGGGCGGAGAACGTCTGCGCACTTTTGCCAAGCGTCTGCAGAATTCCAGTCACGCCCAGGTTGCTGCGCCGGACGGCCTCAACGCGCAGCTGCGTCCGTATCAGCTCGAAGGCCTGAACTGGATGCAGACCCTGCGCGAGCTGGAGGTCGGCGGCATTCTGGGCGATGACATGGGCCTGGGTAAAACCCTGCAGACCCTGGCGCATCTGCTCACGGAGAAACACGCCGGGCGTCTGGACTGTCCGGCACTGGCGGTGATGCCCACCAGCCTGATTCCCAACTGGCTCGACGAAGCCGAGCGCTTCACGCCGCAGTTGAAAGTCCTGGCGCTGCACGGCACCGGGCGGCAAAAGGACTTTGCCAATCTGGGCGCATACGACTTGGTGCTGACCACTTACGCATTGCTGCCCAGGGATCTGGAAATCTTGCAGCCGCAGTCGTGGAGCGTGCTGATTCTCGACGAGGCGCAGAACATCAAGAACCCGCTGAGCAAAGCCGCCCAGGCCGCCCGTGACTTGCAGGCCCGTCAGCGCTTGTGTCTGAGCGGTACGCCGCTGGAAAACCACCTCGGTGAGCTGTGGTCGCAGTTCCATTTCCTCATGCCCGGCTGGCTCGGCGACAGCAAATCCTTCAACCGCGATTACCGCACGCCGATCGAAAAGCAAGGCAATGTGCAGCGCATGCAGCACCTGACCGCGCGCATCAAGCCGTTTTTGCTGCGGCGCAAGAAGGATCAGGTCGCCACCGAGTTGCCGCCGAAAACCGAGATCATCCACTGGGTCGAACTCAGCGATGGTCAGCGCGACGTGTACGAAACCATGCGCCTGGCGATGGACAAGAAGGTCCGTGACGAGATCACTCGCAAAGGCGTGGCACG
>NZ_JAFGYL010000030.1:0-41432 GCF_017491835.1 Pseudomonas sp. 67(2021) | reverse complement strand
GCGGGAGGCGGCGCGGGTTGCACTGATTGTTTTCAGGATGATGCGGAATCTGTGGGAGGCAGCCTGCTGGCGAATTGGAGGTATCAACTCAATACCGAATCCAGACACCCACTCAGCAGCAAAAACTCTCCAAGTCACAGAGTTTTATTTTTCTGGAATCAGCCTTTTTACCCTTTGATAAAGCGAAGCTGTAAACGCCACGCGATCATTCGAATGGTGACAACGACGATGGCAATTCGGACAAAGTGCTACAGCGTTCGAGACCTGATCCGAACCCTTATCTGCAAGTGGTTTGACATGATGGACTTCTAGAAACGGCAGATCATGCATTTGAAACGGAGCCGGGTCGCCACAGCCTTCGCAATGCCCCTCAGCTTCATTTCGAACCCAGGCTCTAACCTCGGGATCGCGAACGTAAACCGTGCGAGTACTCGACGCTTTCTTTGGTTTCTTTATGCCTTTCGGCGGCTCTTTTATGTGCTTCTTCTGAATTGCAGCAGCGCGACGCTCTAGTGTTTCTTCGTCGGCTGTCGGAATAGCAGGGTCTCCCGGCTGGAAGCCGCGACTTGTGAGAGCTGTTCGAATTAACTGCTCAACATTCGAACCAACGTTTTTTGCGGGTTTGTAACCCTTAATGGGTTTCCGATCCATCGTCATCAGGACTTTGGAAATGTTCTGCATTCGGAATTCGACAGAACCTTTTGTACGAGTCGACAAGGCTGATGCGCGTAGTTCGCGATTCTCATGTGCCTTGTTGAATTTGTGACCCGCTAGCTCTAAATCAAGCATTCTGAGATAGGTGTCAACCGCTGCCTCAATCTCAGCAACAGTCCAGTCAGTGTCTTTTTTCTTGTCGCTCATAAAATCGCCGAGGGTTGAAAACCCTCGGACGATACTGAGTGGCCATTACTACTGTCTACGAAAATTCCTACAAAAAATAGCGACGGATCTCGCATGTGATCCTACAAACGCATCGCTCACCCCATCGAATGCTTCGACGGCTGAAACGCCTGAGCGAGCCTTCGCCACCAAGGTTTCGTCGCTATCGCTTTTCGTGGTGTCTGATCGCTCAACAGATAAGGCATGTCCCGCAGCCGAATCCAACCTTCATCCTGCCAATGCAACAAACTCAACGACATCTCCGGCCAATCCAACAAACTCAGCATCGGTCGATCTGAATGTCCCGAGTGCTCTGCATCGCGCAGGGCTGGCACAACGTGATGAGTCAGCCACTCACGCAACAACCGATTCCCGGGCACGTAGTGATACACCAATAGAGCGTACACACCGGATTCGCTGAGCATCAGTTGCTTTTCGGGTTGCCGAAAATACTCGATCCACAAAACGCGACGCTGATCCTTGTCCAGTTTGTTGACCATGCGTTCGCTCAGATGGACACCCATCAAACGGCCGAGATCGCGGGCGCAGAACCATGGTTGGTTTTCAAGGAGGAGAGCGTGGAGAGAGAGGTTGTGGCGGGTGAATAGTGCGGGGGTGTGGGCCTCAGACATGGTAAGCCTCCAGAACTGGAAGCTTGCAGACGGCGGCGCGGTAGAAGCCAATTACCTTTGTACCGAAGGAGACATTTTTAGGCATATCCTTTACCTCTGTGTGATGTCAGCTTTCTTAAGGCTGGGTGCCGGGAGCTAAGAAACCCCACACAGAGGGCCGGACATATTCCCCTTTCGGGTCTTGTATTCGCCCACTCCCGGCATAACAGAGTTTTTTGATGCGCACGGGGAAACCGTAGGCACAAAAAAGCCGCTACTGTCGGGTGCGGACGATCCGCTGTGTGTGGTGTTTCTTAGGCACCAACTGAGAGGTTAGATTTTTTTTACCTCTATCGTCAATAAACTATTTATCACGTGCATTTGAGGCATCCCGTAATCAGAAAGTAGTATCGACGAGGAGATTTTGCGGTGCTACTATTCGGCCACTTTCCAAGGGAGAGAACGGAACCGCCAGATAGGGCCTAGCCCTTATGGCCGCAGAGTTTATCCACAGCTCTGTGGAAGAGGTTGGATAATTATTTTTACTAGGTCGGCTCCGTGGAAAACCCAGGCGAAAGCTTGGGTTTTTTGTTATGGGATAGGTGAAAATGGACTTAGAACTAAGAATTAAAGAAGCTATAAAGCTCGAAGCGAAAAAGTTAATTGATCGCTATCAGCAATATCACAATACTCTTCATTTAGAACATTCTCGAAAGAAGAGTCGTCTGAAAGACACTCCCCCAAAAAACGTTAAAGTGCCTGAGGCTTGGAGGGAAGGCAATCTTCATAATCCATTTTATGTTCGCAGGAAAGCGTCAAGTATAGCGAAGTCGATTGCGAAGAAAATACGTGAAAATACTTACGAGCCTAATTCTCCATTTACGCAGGAAATAGACAAGAGTGGTGGTGGGAAGCGGAAGATTTCTGTTTACCAGGTTCCTGATGCCGCGATGTCGAGACTTTTTTACTCGGGACTTCTACAGAAAAATAAGCATCGATTTAGCTCCTATTCATATGCGTACAGAGACGACCGCAACGTCCATTTTGCAATTCAGGATATCGCTGTTGATTTGAACTCCTTGTCAAGAGTATTTGTGGCGGAATTTGATTTTTCTGATTTTTTTGGATCAATTAATCATGAGTATTTGCTCGAGCAACTTAAGTGCAACGGGTTTATGGTCAGTGCAGATGACCTCCAAGTAATTAAGGCATTCCTGCGTTCGCATGGGGGAGTGGGGATCCCACAAGGAACGTCAATTTCGTTATTCCTTGCAAATTTAGTGTGTTGGGCGCTGGACAAAAAGCTAGAGCGCTGCGGCGTGAAGTTTGCGCGTTATGCTGATGATACGATCGTTTGGTCCCAGGATTATGCGAAAATTTGCGAAGCGTTCGAGTGTTTTGACGAATTCTCTAGAGTCGCAAATATTAAAATTAATACTGCTAAGTCCGCAGGAATAAATCTTTTGAAAAGAAAAGGTTTGCCCGCGGAGATGTCATCTAAGGAAAAAATTGATTTTCTCGGTTATTCATTGTCGCTTGGAAGTGTTTCTATAAAAGAAAGTTCTGTCGCTAAGCTTAAGGCTCAAATTGCCTATATATTGTCAAAGCACTTGCTGCAGCCACTCAAAGCGCGACCGCTCAGGGCGTTAATAATACCGGCGAACAATCGAGATAAGGCGTTGCTCAGTGCGATGGCTGAAATTCGAAGATATTTATATGGAGGGTTAACTTCAGAGCAGATTCTAAATTATCTTAATGGTCGTACCAGGCGTATTTATTTTAAGGGGTTGATGAGTTATTATCCGCTTGTTTCGGACGTTGATCAGTTAAAAATGCTTGATGGTTGGCTGCTTTCAGCAGTGCACCGGGCAGTAAGAGCTAGAAGTAAGCTTTTGTCGAGTCACGGCTTTAATCGTAGTCATTCTTTTCCTTTTAATGTTTCTAGGAGTACGTTGCTCATGAAATACAGGAGTCAGAGGGCATATGGTAGGGCTACTTATGATGTTCCTAGTCTATCATTGCTTCATCGCGCCCTTACTCAGGCTTTGAGGGAAACAGGGATAGAGAAAGTTATGAATATAAGGTCTTTGAATTATATGTATTAGATTTTTGGTGGGCATAAAAAATCCGCCTTCCGGCGGATTTTTTTAGTCTATTACATCAATCCCAGCTCAACGCCCCACCAGTCTGATACTCAATAACCCGAGTCTCAAAGAAATTCTTCTCTTTCTTCAAATCCATAATCTCGCTCATCCAGGGGAACGGGTTAGTCGTCCCTGGGTACTCTTCCTTCAAACCAATCTGGCTCAAACGACGGTTAGCGATGAACTTCAGATAATCCTCCATCATCGCCGCGTTCATGCCCAGTACGCCGCGAGGCATGGTGTCGCGTGCGTATTCGATCTCCAGCTGGGTACCCTGCAGAATCATCTGGGTCGCTTCTTCCTTCATCTCAGCATCCCACAAATGCGGGTTTTCGATTTTGATCTGGTTGATCACGTCGATGCCGAAGTTCAGGTGCATGGATTCGTCGCGCAGGATGTATTGGAACTGCTCGGCGACGCCGGTCATTTTGTTGCGGCGGCCCATGGAGAGGATTTGGGTGAAGCCGCAGTAGAAGAAGATGCCTTCCAGAACGCAGTAGTAGGCGATCAGGTTGCGCAGCAACTCTTTGTCGGTTTCCGGGGTGCCGGTTTCGAACTTCGGATCGGAGATCGAGCGGGTGTACTTCAGGCCCCAGGCTGCTTTCTTCGCGACCGATGGGATCTCGTGATACATGTTGAAGATTTCGCCTTCATCCATGGCCAGCGATTCGATGCAGTACTGGTAGGCGTGGGTGTGGATCGCTTCTTCGAAAGCCTGGCGCAGGATGTACTGGCGGCATTCCGGGTTGGTGATCAGGCGGTACACGGCCAGGACCAGGTTGTTGGCAACCAGGGAGTCGGCGGTGGAGAAGAAGCCGAGGTTGCGCATGACGATGCGGCGCTCGTCGTCGGTTAGGCCTTCCGGGTTTTTCCAGAGGGCGATGTCGGCGGTCATGTTGACTTCTTGCGGCATCCAGTGGTTTGCGCAACCGTCCAGATACTTCTGCCAGGCCCAGTCGTACTTGAAAGGTACGAGTTGGTTGAGGTCGGCGCGGCAGTTGATCATGCGCTTTTCGTCAACGGCGACACGGGCGGAGGCGCCTTCGAGTTCGGCGAGGCCTTCGGCGACGTCGAGAGAGTTCAGTGCAGCCTTGGCGCGGGCCACGGCGGCCGAGTCGTCGGCGGTGACGGCGCGGGCTTCCAGCGCTGCGGCGCCGCCGGCGTTGTCGAGGCGGTCCATGTTGGCTTCGCTTGCGTGGCCGGCGTTGGCGCCTTTCACGGTTGCGACTTCACTGTCTTCTTTATCGAATTCGTCCCAGCTCAGCATGACGTGTCGTCTCCTGCGTGAGGGCTTGTGCCCGTGTGAAACCTGATGGGTTGGTTTTTCACACGGCCAAACAAGCCGCGTTGGATGTCGTTTTTTGCAGCGATGCACGCAGGCAAATAAACAGAAATTTTGACGGGTTCCGAGAGCCTCTGATGGTCGCAATCAGCGTCTGGCACTGTTGCGGGGCTTCAGAATGGCTTTTGCTCCCTGTAAGGGAATATTGCTGACCCGTATAGGGCGGCATTATAGGGAAATTTTTACCGGCGTGGTGCGGCGAATCGGCTCATGGCGAGGCCGAGGAGGGGGTGGATTTCGATCCGACCGAGGGATTACAGGGCTTTGCGCGGAGTCGACCCCGGCAGATTTTTTTTCGTTAATTTTTTGGCAGGTGTTTTTTTGTTTAAAAAATAGCCAGAAAAGTGGGTTTTTCACTATATCTAGTGTTTTGCAAGCGTTTTTCACGGCTCCAGACACAACTGAGCCCGACCGAAGTCGGGCTGGAATCGACCCTCAATGTAGCGCTGAACGATCCGATTCGGTGCAGTCTGATTCAGTTCGTGCAGCCGTTGCCCATGATGCTGTAGCGCAGGATGTGGCGTTGGCCTTTGGAGTCGTCGTATTCCATTTTTGCCGGTACTACTTCGCAGACATTCGGAACGTCGCTCATCGATACAACTTTGGCGATGTCCAGATGCGTGGAGTAAGTGTATTCCTCGATGACCGGTTGTTGCTGTGCGACATCAGTCGGGACCTCATCTGCCATGGCGGTTGCGCACAGACTGCTGAGGGCCAGAACCAATAAAGCTTTCATTTCTAATTCACCTTTTTGAGGTCGAGTGGGGTCACGCAACCTTTTTAGGGTTGCGTGTGGAGCTTGAGTATTTGATGCGTTACTTGGAGAGCTGGATTAACGGCCTTCGTGGGGGCTGTAACGTTGTTAATCGCGGTTGCCTTGTTGGCGAGGTGAATTTTAGGGCGGTGGGGCCGGGGTAAACAGAGCGGGTTTTGATAAACACTTTTGGCATATTTGGTAACAATCCCTCGCGCGGCCGCTGTAGGAGCTGTCGAGTGCAACGAGGCTGCGATCTTTTGATCTTGCTTTGAAGATCAAAAGATCGCAGCCTTCGGCAGCTCCTACAACCATCGTCGAATGGTTCTATGGGGCCCACCCGGCTACAACGGGGTCATACAAAAACAACTATTACACCGAGGTAGGAAAGATGAGTGCGGCTTCTCTGTATCCCGTTCGTCCCGAGGTTCTGGCAAACACGCTGACTGACGAGGCGACCTACAAAGCCATGTACCAGCAGTCGGTGGTCAACCCTGACGGCTTCTGGCGCGAGCAAGCCAAGCGTCTGGACTGGATCAAGCCTTTCACCACGGTGAAGCAGACGTCGTTCGATGATCACCATGTCGACATCAAGTGGTTTGCCGACGGCACCCTGAACGTTTCCTACAACTGCCTCGACCGCCATCTGGCCGAGCGCGGCGACCAAGTCGCGATCATCTGGGAAGGCGACGATCCTTCCGAAAGCCGCAACATCACCTACCGCGAACTGCACGAGCAAGTGTGCAAACTGGCCAACGCCCTGCGCGGTCAGGACGTGCACCGTGGCGACGTGGTGACCATTTACATGCCGATGATTCCCGAAGCCGTGGTCGCCATGCTGGCCTGCACCCGGATCGGCGCGATTCACTCGGTGGTGTTCGGCGGTTTCTCGCCGGAAGCCCTGGCCGGTCGCATCATCGATTGCCGTTCGAAAGTGGTGATCACCGCTGACGAGGGTATTCGCGCCGGCAAGAAGATTTCCCTCAAGGCCAACGTCGACGACGCGCTGACCAACCCGGAAACCAGCAGCATCCAGAAAGTCATCGTGTGCAAGCGTACCGGTGGCGACATCAAGTGGAACCAGCATCGCGACATATGGTACGAAGACCTGATGAAGGTCGCGGGCACCGTTTGCGCGCCGAAAGAGATGGGCGCCGAAGAAGCATTGTTCATCCTTTATACCTCCGGCTCCACCGGCAAGCCGAAGGGCGTGCAGCACACCACCGGCGGTTATCTGCTGTATGCGGCGATGACCCACGAACGCGTGTTCGACTACCGTCCAGGCGAAATCTACTGGTGCACCGCCGACGTCGGCTGGGTTACCGGCCACAGTTACATCGTCTACGGCCCGCTGGCCAACGGCGCGACCACCGTGCTGTTCGAAGGTGTGCCGAACTACCCGGACATCACCCGGGTGGCGAAGATCATCGACAAGCACAAGGTCAACATCCTCTACACCGCGCCGACCGCGATCCGCGCGATGATGGCCTCGGGTCAGGCGGCGGTTGAAGGCGCCGATGGCAGCAGCCTGCGCCTGCTCGGTTCGGTCGGTGAGCCGATCAACCCGGAAGCCTGGGACTGGTACTACAAGAATGTCGGCAAGTCGCGTTGCCCGATCGTCGATACCTGGTGGCAGACCGAAACCGGCGGCAACATGATGAGCCCGCTGCCGGGTGCCCACGCGCTGAAGCCGGGTTCGGCGGCGCGTCCGTTCTTCGGTGTGGTGCCGGCGCTGGTCGACAACCTCGGCAACATCATCGAGGGCGAGGCCGAGGGCAATCTGGTGATTCTCGATTCGTGGCCAGGCCAGGCGCGTACGCTGTACGGCGATCACGATCGTTTCGTCGATACCTACTTCAAGACCTTCCGTGGCATGTACTTCACCGGTGACGGCGCGCGTCGCGATGCCGATGGTTACTACTGGATCACCGGGCGCGTGGACGACGTGCTCAACGTGTCCGGGCACCGCATGGGCACCGCCGAGATCGAGAGCGCGATGGTCGCGCATCCGAAGGTGGCCGAAGCTGCGGTGGTGGGCGTGCCGCATGACATCAAGGGGCAGGGCATCTATGTCTATGTGACCTTGAAGAACGGCGAGGAGCCGACCGAGCAGTTGCGTCTGGAGCTGAAGAACTGGGTGCGCAAGGAGATCGGCCCGATCGCTTCGCCGGACGTGATCCAGTGGGCGCCGGGGCTGCCGAAGACCCGTTCGGGCAAGATCATGCGCCGCATCCTGCGCAAGATCGCCACGGCGGAATACGATGGGCTGGGCGATATCTCGACCCTGGCGGATCCGGGTGTGGTGCAGCATTTGATTGATACGCACAAGACCATGAATGTTGCTTAAGTAGCGGTTTGATGTGCTGAAAAGCCCTGTTCGGTTTTCGCCGGACAGGGCTTTTTTGTGTCTGCAGGTTTTGTGCGGGTAGGATTTGGCCTCATCGCTGGCAAGCCAGCTCCCACAGGTTTTTGATCGTTCCCACGCGGAGCGTGGGAACGATCAGCGACTCAACCAATAATTATCGATCTGCACCGTCAGACCTTTCCCGCTGTTACCCGCCACAACCCAATGTGTAACCGCCCGCGCCAAACCGGGGCGAAGGGAAACGCGGTGCGCCGTTTTAGAGCCTCCAAAGCCCCGCTGAAAAATAAGACATAACGCTGCGCTTGCCGGATTAGAAGGGTTTGCGAATAATGGGCCCGCAACTTGCAATATGTATCGGTTCACTGTCTTTCGCTCTTGCATGAAATTGCAGGGCTGTCAATGAGCTCAAACCGCTTTCTCGGTGCATCTGTAATTAGTTGTCGCATTGAAGAAATATCGGCTTCGGGCCTGTCGTTAGAATGCCGATCACTCGCTCATCGTGGCTGACGTTGAAATCGCCTGCGGTTTCAACGGGAAATTTCCGCCGATGCGCAACCGATTTCCGATTCACCCATTCGCATATTGGGCTGTCGCTCACTCTGCCGTTTTTGCCCTTTACCGATGGAGTCCCAAGATGAAGAAACTTGTGCTGCTTGGCGCCCTGGCACTGTCCGTGCTGTCGCTGAATGCCGTCGCTGACGAAAAACCTGTGAAGATCGGCATCGAAGCGGCTTACCCTCCATTCGCTTCGAAAGCACCGGACGGCAGCATCGTCGGTTTCGACTACGACATCGGCAACGCGCTTTGCGAAGAAATGAAGGTCAAGTGCGTGTGGGTCGAGCAAGAGTTCGACGGTCTGATCCCGGCTCTCAAAGTGCGCAAGATCGACGCCATCCTGTCGTCGATGTCGATCACCGAAGATCGCAAGAAGTCGGTCGACTTCACCAACAAGTACTACAACACCCCGGCGCGTCTGGTCATGAAGGCCGGTACTCAGGTCAGCGAAGGTCTGGCTGAGCTGAAAGGCAAGAACATCGGCGTACAGCGTGGCTCGATCCACGAGCGTTTCGCCCGCGAAGTTCTGGCTCCATTGGGCGCCGAGATCAAGCCGTACGGCTCGCAGAACGAAATCTACCTCGACGTGGCTGCCGGTCGCCTCGACGGTACCGTGGCTGACGCCACCCTGCTGGACGATGGTTTCCTGAAAACCGACGCCGGCAAAGGCTTCGCATTCGTTGGCCCGGCCTTCACCGACGTCAAATACTTCGGCGACGGCGTAGGTATCGCAGTGCGCAAGGGCGACGCCCTGAAAGACAAGATCAACACTGCCATCGCGGCCATCCGCGAAAACGGCAAATACAAAGCAATCCAGGACAAGTACTTCGCCTTCGACATCTACGGCAAGTAAGACGTCTCTGCGACAAGTCCGAAATGGCGCAAGCAACAGAATCTCTGCGGTTTGCGCCATTTTTTCATCCCAACTTTCGAGGACCTGAATCATGTTGAAAGGCTACGGGGCTGTCATCCTCGATGGCGCATGGCTGACGCTTCAGCTCGCCTTGTCGTCCATGGCTCTGGCCATCGTTCTCGGGCTGATCGGTGTCGCGTTGCGCCTGTCACCGGTGCGCTGGCTGGCGTGGCTGGGCGACCTGTATTCGACAGTGATCCGCGGCATTCCCGATCTGGTGCTGATCCTGCTGATCTTCTACGGCGGTCAGGACTTGCTCAACCGCGTCGCGCCGATGCTCGGCTATGACGACTACATCGACCTGAACCCGCTGGCCGCCGGTATCGGTACCCTCGGTTTCATCTTCGGTGCGTACCTCTCGGAGACCTTCCGTGGTGCGTTCATGGCGATCCCCAAAGGCCAGGCCGAAGCGGGCATGGCGTACGGCATGAGCAGTTTTCAGGTGTTCTTCCGGGTGATGGTGCCGCAGATGATTCGTCTGGCGATTCCCGGCTTCACCAACAACTGGCTGGTACTGACCAAGGCCACCGCGCTGATTTCCGTGGTCGGTCTGCAAGACATGATGTTCAAGGCCAAGCAGGCGGCGGATGCCACGCGCGAGCCTTTCACCTTCTTCCTCGCAGTGGCGGCGATGTATCTGGTGATCACCAGTGTCTCGTTGCTGGCATTGCGTCACCTTGAGAAGCGCTACTCGGTAGGCGTAAGGGCGGCTGATCTATGATCTTCGACTACAACGTCATCTGGGAGGCACTGCCGCTGTACTTCGGCGGCCTGCTGACCACCCTCAAACTGCTCGCGCTGTCGCTGTTCTTCGGTTTGCTCGCGGCGTTGCCGCTGGGGCTGATGCGCGTCTCGAAAAACCCGTTCGTCAACGGCGCCGCGTGGCTGTACACCTACGTGATTCGCGGCACGCCGATGCTGGTGCAGCTGTTCCTGATCTACTACGGTCTGGCCCAGTTCGAAGCAGTACGCGAAAGCTTCCTGTGGCCGTGGCTGTCCAGTGCAACGTTCTGCGCCTGCCTGGCTTTTGCCGTGAACACCAGCGCCTACACCGCGGAAATCATCGCCGGCAGCCTGAAAGCCACGCCGAACGGTGAGATCGAAGCGGCCAAGGCCATGGGCATGTCGCGCTTCAAACTGTACAAGCGCATTCTGCTGCCGTCGGCCCTGCGTCGCGCGCTGCCGCAGTACAGCAATGAAGTGATCATGATGCTGCAGACCACCAGTCTGGCGTCGATCGTGACCCTGATCGACATCACTGGCGCGGCACGTACCGTCAATGCGCAGTTCTATCTGCCGTTCGAGGCGTACATCACCGCTGGCGTGTTCTACCTGTGCCTGACCTTCATTCTGGTCAAGCTGTTCAAGCTGGCCGAGCGTCGCTGGTTGAGCTACCTCGCGCCACGGAAGCACTGATATGCAACGCATCGACCACGTATTGCCGTGGAGCCACCTGGGCAGCGAGCGCAAGGTTTCGGTTTTCCGTTTCGGCAGCGGCGAGCGCAAGGCCTACATCCAGGCCAGCCTGCACGCCGATGAACTGCCGGGCATGCGCACCGCCTGGGAGCTGAAAAAGCGCCTCGGCGAACTCGAAGCCCAAGGCTTGCTCAACGGCGTGATCGAGCTGGTGCCGGTGGCCAATCCGATCGGTCTCGGGCAATTGCTGCAAGGCAATTTCCAGGGCCGTTTCGAGGCGGGCAGCGGCAAGAATTTCAACCGTGATTTCGTCGAGCTCAGCGCGCCGGTGGCGGCGGCACTGGGCGACAAGCTCGGTGATGATCCGCACGCCAATGTGCGCCTGATCCGCCAGGCAATGGCCGACCACTTGGCCGGATTGCCTGAAGCGGGCAGCCAGTTGCAGGGCATGCAGCGTGTGCTGCTCAGCCACGCCTGCACCGCCGATGTGGTGCTGGATCTGCACTGCGATGCCGAAGCCGCGCTGCACATGTACGCGCTGCCGCAGCACTGGCCGCAGTGGCGTTCGCTGTCGGCGCACCTGAACGTCAAGGTTGGTTTGCTCGCGGAAGATTCCGGCGGCAGCTCGTTTGACGAAGCCTGCTCGTTGCCTTGGCTGCGCCTGTCGCGGCAGTTCCCCGAGGCGCAGATTCCGCTGGCGTGTCTGGCGACGACGATCGAGCTGGGCGGACAGGCCGACACCGGCCGCGTCGAAGCCGAGGCTTATGCCGAAGGCATTCTGGCGTTCCTTGCCGAGCAAGGCCTGATCACCGGCGAGTGGCCGGACCCGGCCTTCGAACCGTGCGAAGGCATGCCGTTCGAAGGCACCGAATTGTTGTTCGCGCCGCACCCCGGTGTGGTGAGTTTTTCCCGCAGGCCCGGCGAATGGGTCGAGGCGGGCGATGAGATTTTTCAAGTGATCGACCCTGTGTCCGATCGGGTCAGCACGGTATGTGCTGGTACGTCCGGGGTGCTGTTTGCCATTGAACGGCTGCGCTATGCCCAACCCGGTTTCTGGCTGGCCAAGGTGGCGGGGCGCGAAGCGCTGCGTCACGGGCGCTTGCTCAACGACTGACTGACTGTTTTTGTGAGAACCGACCGCATGTACAAACTTGAAGTCCAAGACCTGCATAAACGCTATGGCAGTCACGAAGTGCTCAAGGGCGTGTCCCTGAAAGCCGCCGCCGGCGATGTGATCAGCATCATCGGCTCCAGTGGCTCCGGCAAAAGTACTTTCCTGCGTTGCATCAACCTGCTCGAGCAGCCGCACGCCGGCAAGATCCTGCTCAACAACGAAGAGCTGAAACTGGTGGCGAACAAGGACGGCGCGCTGAAAGCCGCTGATCCGAAGCAGCTGCAACGCATGCGTTCGCGCCTGTCGATGGTGTTCCAGCATTTCAACCTGTGGTCGCACATGACCGCGATTGAAAACATCATGGAAGCACCGGTGCACGTGCTCGGCGTACCCAAGTACGAAGCGCGGGAAAAAGCCGAGTACTACCTGAACAAGGTTGGCGTGGCCCATCGCAAAGACGCGTTCCCGGGGCACATGTCCGGCGGCGAGCAGCAGCGCGTGGCGATCGCCCGGGCGCTGGCGATGGAACCGGAAGTGATGCTGTTCGACGAACCGACCTCGGCCCTCGATCCTGAACTGGTCGGCGACGTGCTGAAAGTCATGCAGGCGCTGGCGCAGGAAGGCCGCACCATGGTCGTGGTGACCCACGAAATGGGCTTCGCCCGTGAAGTGTCGAACCAGTTGGTGTTCCTGCACAAAGGCGTCGTCGAAGAAAGCGGCAACCCGCGCGAAGTGCTGGTCAACCCGCAGTCGGAACGCTTGCAGCAGTTCCTGTCGGGCAGCCTGAAATAAATCAGGGCTGCCGTTGTGCACCAGATTAGGTCATGCTTCGCGATCTTCTGGCTGGCTCAGATCCCCTGTGGGAGCGAGCCTGCTCGCGAAAGCGGTAGAACAGCCAGCAATTATGTTGACTGGTACACCGCCTTCGCGAGCAGGCTCGCTCCCACATTCTGATCTTCACCGGTTTCAGGATTTGTGTTCATTTCCGGGCTAGCATTGGCCCATGCCTTCATCACCGTTGTTCGTTTCGGATTGCCCGCCCATGACTGCCCATCGAATTGGTTTCCTGATTTGGCCCAGCACTAAAGCGTTGACGCTGGCGCTGGCGGAGGAGGCCTTGCGTGTTGCGCAGCGGGTGCACCCGGACGTGGTTTACGAACTGTCGTTCTTGCAGGCCGAGCCGCAGAGCGAAGGTGCCTGGCAATTGCCAGGCGAACCCTGGGCCGGCAAGCTCGAGAATTTCCAGAAACTGTTCCTGCTCGCCGACGAGCCGCCGACCAACCTGGCGCCGGCGCTGAGCAGTGCGCTCAAGCAACTGGTGCGTGCCGGTTGCGTGATCGGTGGTCTGTCGGCCGGTGTCTATCCGCTGGCCCAGCTCGGTTTGCTCGACGGTTATCGCGCCGCCGTGCACTGGCGCTGGCAGGACGATTTCGCTGAGCGCTTCCCGAAAGTCATCGCCACCAGCCATCTGTTCGACTGGGACCGCGACCGCCTGACCGCCTGCGGTGGCATGTCGGTGCTCGACCTGTTGCTGGCGGTGCTGGCCCGCGATCACGGTGCGGAACTGGCCGGTGCGGTGTCGGAAGAACTGGTCGTTGAGCGCATCCGCGAGGGCGGTGAGCGTCAGCGCATCCCGTTGCAGAATCGCCTCGGCTCCAGCCATCCGAAGCTCACCCAGGCGGTGTTGCTGATGGAAGCCAACATCGAAGAGCCGCTGACCACCGACGAAATCGCCCAGCATGTGTGCGTATCCCGTCGGCAACTGGAGCGGATCTTCAAGCAATACCTCAACCGCGTGCCGAGCCAGTACTACCTGGAACTGCGCCTGAACAAGGCCCGGCAGATGTTGATGCAGACCAGCAAGTCGATCATCCAGATCGGCCTGTCGTGTGGCTTCTCCTCGGGGCCGCACTTCTCCAGCGCCTATCGCAATTTCTTCGGTGCCACGCCGCGGGAAGATCGCAACCAGCGACGCAGCAGCAGCCCGTTCGAATTGTCGTCAGTGCCGCCGGAGCGTGGCTGAGCGCGGGCCGAGTTCAATCGGTGTCGATGCTGCTGGAAAAATCATGGAAGTCCTCAAACGACTGATACACGGTGTCGTTGCTCGCCTGTCGCTCCGCCAGGCGCAGTTGATACGCCGCCTCATAACGCTGCAGGCGCTGCTGGCTTTCTGCGGTCAGCGGGTTGTCGCCGAAGGCATATTCGGTCAGCACCTCGCCGGGCTGTAAAGGAAACCCGACCGGCAACTCGGTAATCGCGTTCCCGGACAAGTCCGCGTACATCAATCGAGGCAGTTCGAACAGTCCATCAGGCACCTTGCTCAAGGCGCAATTGCCCAGACGCACATCGGTCATCTGCGGGAAATGACTCAGATCCGGAGCCATGTTGAGCGGATTGTCGCTCAGGTCCACGGATCTCAGGTTTCTCAGCATTCTGAAGGCTTCTGCGGTCTGCGCAGTCAGCGTGATTTCACAGCCAGGCAGATACAGGCTGTGCAATCTGTCCATTCCGAAGATTCTGGGGGGAACCTCGCGCAACGGATATTTGCGGATGGTGATGCTTTTGAGTTTGGGAAAAAGCGCCAACAATTGATCGACCCTGGGCGGCGCGGACGCTCCGCTTGTCAGTCGCAACTCTTCGATATGGTCGAAGCTTGCGGCCAGCGCCGGCAGCTCGCCGGTGAACGAAATGTCGCAGGTAACTCTTGGGTCCATGATGAACGTGGGCGCCCGGCGCAGGTCGGTTTCCAGATCTCGCCTGAAATGTTGGCGATTGCGTGTTTCCCTGGCTGCCGCGTCGTTCGCCAGTGGCATTTGCGTGTCAGGATCGTTGGGGATCTCGTTTGCCCAGCTATCCAGGCGTTCGAGCAGGCTGGTGAGGCCGGTTTTGCGGCGCATCAGCTCAAGACGTCCATCGGCCAGCGTACCCGCCAGCTTGTAGACCAGATCGTTGGCATCGAAGCCGGACAGCGACGGGTAAAGGCTTTGCGCCAGATCGATGTCGTCCTGTTGGACCCAGACACCGAAATTGTCGGCTTTGGCCTGGAAAGCGGCTTTGACACGTTCTCTGGAAGCAACCGACAACGGGTTGGCACCCAGTTCCATGCCGCGACCGGAATAACGCGTCAGCTCGGTCGGCACTTCGATGATGTTGTTGTCGCTCAGCAATGCAACTTCCAGCTGCGGCAGCTGTTCCAGCCCGGCAGGAACGCTATCGATTCCGGTGCTGGTCAGATCGATGAACGTCAGGTTCTGCAGTGCCGACACATCCGGCGAGACCTGCAGCGGATTGCTGTACAAGTCCAGAGATTTCAAGCGGGTCAGCGTGGACAAGGCCGCTTGTCCGGCAGGATCCAGTGTGATCTGGCACTTGCTCAGCATCAACGTTTCCAGCGACGGCAGGCTTTGCAGCGCTTGCGGCATCTGGCCCAGGGAAAAATCCTGCAGTTCCAGGCCCTGCAATCCGCTGAAGCTGGTGAGAAAACCGTCGGAAACCTTCAGTGCCGGATTGCCCTGCAGACTGAGATGGGAGATGTGACTGAAGTCGGCAGCCAATTGCGGTAACTCACCGGTAAATGCCGCATTGGCATTGAAGGTGTTGAACCGTAGTGCTGAATTGTCGGTGCGCCTGCCGCGCCACAGTTGTTCGAGGCTTTCGCTGAATTTTTGTCTCTCGGCGAGTTCTGCGGCTTTTTCCTGCGCAGTCCATGGCCGTTCTGTCGATGGATTGTTGACTGGCAGACGCTCACGCCATGCGTTGAGATCGCCAATCATGCGGGCGATTTCGCCCTCCCACCTGATCAGTTGCGCCGTGCCGGTCTGTAATGTCCCGGGCAGGCGATAAATCATGTTGATCGCAGCGTTTTCCCCAAGTCGCGGGAACAGTCTCTGCGCCATGGCAATGTCAGCCGATGGCGGCTTGATCCGGAAGTTGCGCCCGTGTGCTGCGTAGTAGAACTTGACGCGTTCGCGGGCATTTATCGACAGAGGGTTGTCGTTCAGATAGATGCCGTCGGCCTTATCGGGCTTCAGGCTGAAGATAGCGTCCGGCAGCTCGGTAATCTGGTTGTTGGCAAGCGAGAGCTCTCGCAGCAGCGGATGCTCGGCGATGCCCTTCGGCACGCTGGTCAGATCGGTATGGCCAAGTAAAAAGTTGGTGACCTTGGGCAGGGTGGTCAGATCGGGCGCGTTTGACAGTGGGTTGTGGCTCAGATCGAGCAGCCGCAACTCGGGCAGGGTGCCGAGTAGTTGCTGCCCGGCAGGTGACAGTGTCAGCGCGCAGTCATTCAGTTTGAGCTCTTTGAGATACTGCAGGCGGCCGACGAATGAGGGTATGTCATAGAGCGTGAAGGCTTTCAATTTCAGCGTCTGAAGATTCGGGAACAAGGCAGCGAACGGCTCCAGTCCGGCGGTCGTCACGTTGCCGGTGAGCTTGAGGCTGGTCACGTGATCGAAGTTGACACTCAGGCGCGGCATTTCGCCGAGAAACTTCAGGTCTGCCGCAAACAATGCGCTGCGCTTGCCGCTTCCCATCGATCTTTCGCTCCAGAAATCCTCCAGCAATAGCTTGAAGTCCGAGCGTGCGGATCGTTGCGCCAGATGCTCGCTTACGCTCAAGGCCTGGCCTGTGACCGGGTGCGCGGACGGAATTGCCGAGGCCCAGCGGGTCAGGTCATCGCGCATCTGTTGCTGCTCCGCTTTCCAGCGAAGGAGCTGTTTGCGGCTGTCGCCCAGATTGCCGGGCAAGTCGTAGATCATCTCGCTGGCCTCCTGCTTGTTCAAACCGGGAAACAGTTGCCGGGCGAGGCTGACATCCGGCTCGGGCGCCAGGACGTCAAAGTCGTTTCGATGGATGCGGAAGTAGTTTTTGATCTGATCGCGCGTTGCTGCCGATAGCGGATTGTCGGCAAGGTCAATGCCGTCACTGCGCTCGGCGGGGAGGTCGAACAGCGCCTCCGGCAATTGCGTGATGCGGTTGCCCGAGAGGGCTGCGATTCGTAACCCCGGATGGCTGCTCAGTCCTTCGGGAACGTCGGTCAACCCGCAGTTGGACAGGTCGAGATGGAACAATTCCGGCAACAGGTTCAGGTCGGGGAACGTTCCCAGCGGATTGTTGCTCAGGTCCAGCGTGTCCAGAGCGGTGAGTGACAGCAGCGCAGCCTGGTTTTCCGGGGTCATGACCACGCCACAATTCTTCAGCTCCAGATCGGTCAGCCGAGGCAGTTTTGCTTCGCCAAGCGCCAGCGGTTCCAGTTCGAAGCCGCTCATTTTCAGCTTGGCAAGGTTGGGCAAGCACTCCACGAAGCGCAGGGCGGCGGTGACATTGGCGTTGCCAACGAGGTTCAACCGGGTAACGCGCTCCAGACCGGTGCTGAGTATCGGCATATCGCCACTGAAGGCCGCCGTTGCCCTGAGTTCTTCAAGGCGCGGGTACGTGGGCGGGCTGCGCCAGAATTGTTCGATCTGTTGCGCAAAGTCTCGCCTGGCATCCAGTTCGCGGGTCTGCGTCTCGAGCGGCAGACGTTCTCCCGATTCGGCGGCAGTCACGGCGGCCTGGTTGATCCATTGGCTGAGTTCGAGATTCACAACGCCGAGCTCATTTTCCCAGCGTGACAACTGTGCTCCGCACTCGGCCAATGGCCCGGGCAATCGGTACAAAACCCGTGTCGCGCCTTCGGTGTCAAGGGAAGGGAACAAGGCGATGGTGCGCTGCAGATCCTCCTGCACAGGCCGGACCCCGAAGTGCTTGCCGGTGTGCTCGTAAAACACTTTGACCCGTTCGCGAGAGGCCGCGGTCAACGGGTTGTCTGCAAAGGTGTAACCGTCGCTGAGGGAGCTGGCCAGGTTGAAGAACTTTTCCGGTATCCGCGTGATGCGGTTGCGATCGAATTGCGCCGAGATCAATCGCGGATGATCCAGCAGATCGTCGGGCACCGTATGAATGCCGGTGTCCGACAGATTGACGTAGCGCAACGAAGGCATCGCGTGCAGGTCCGGCGGCAAGCCCAGCGCATTGCCTTGCAGATCGAGCAGGGTAAGTTGGGGCAAGGAAGCCAGCACCGACTCTGTGACCGTTGTCAGGCTCACTCGGCAATCGCGTAAACGCAGTTCGCGCAGCGAGGGCATTGAAGTCAGTGCTTGCGGCAGGCTGGGCAGATTGAGGTTGCGCGCATCAATATTCTGCAACTGACTGAAGGACTGCAGAAAGCTGTCGACAGATGTGGTCATCGGGCTGCCATCAATGGCGAGCGAAGTGATATGGCTGAAGTCCGCTGACAACACCGGCAAGTCGCCCATCACCGCCGGTGTAAGGCGCAAAGCGTATCCGGCGGCGAAGCCCTGTTGATTGATACCCGTGACGTGCTCCCGCCTCCAGGCTTTGAGCAATTGCTCCCTGAGCAGCCTGCGATTCTGGAGTTCGGCGCGCTTCTCCAGCGGCGTCAGCGCCGTGCCGGTTTCCGGGTGTACGGCGGGCGGATTGTTGGCCCAGACATGCAGCTCGTTCTGCAATTGCAAGTAGTCATTTTGCAAGCGAAGCATCTCTGCGCGCGGGCCTGCGGGACTCCTGCGCATACTTTCGGCGAGAAAGCGCATCTCATGGTTCGACATGCGTGGATAGAGCACGCGGATGTCTTCTTCGAGGGTGTGCGGCTGGTAAGCGGGGCGTGGCGGACGCGGAGCATGGGCGTAACCGTCGGTACCGAGCAGGCGCAGGGTGTCGACAGCCGGCGCTCGGGACGGCGTATCGGCAATCACCTGACGCCACTCGTGGCGCTCGAGCGTACCTTCACGAATGGCCGCCTTCAGCGCCTGACTCTGACCGATGCGCAGGTCCAGGCTCTGGCGCTCGCTGTCGGGCAATGCGTACAACAGGCTGGAATAGAAATCAGTGAATGAGTGCAGCTGCTGCCCACGATCGTCATAAGGTTGATATTGGCCATCGTCGCGGCGAACCAGCACCTTGTGTGCAGGCGCATCGTCACGGCCGATGGTGTCCAGTAATGTGCCCCCGTAGCGCCCATCACGGATTTCGATGCGCACATCACCACTCCAGCCCGGCAGCAGTTTGAGGCTGTGCAGCGCCAGAGAGTCAGAGTCGGGGTTGCTCACCGAGGCCAGCTCAAGGCCCTCATATGCGCGGGCAACGCGCACCTCGTCACTGGCCATCTGCATGAGCGTCTGTTGGCGCGGGGGCAACTGTCCTTCGCTGATTTGCAACAGTTCGCTGCCGGTCGCGGTATCGAGCAGTTCGCGGGTAATGCTGGCCGGCAATTGCGGAGGGTGGGTCTTGAGTCGTGCCGCCAGCGGGTCGTCGAGGTGCTGGAGGGCTTGATAACGCGACTCGAACAGCGCGCTTGTGTTGCGTCTGGCGAGGTCCGCCACTTGCTTGCGCAGGTTCTGGCTGCGGACCTCGATGGACGGCGTCGGTCCGGCGAAGGGCTCGTCCAGCAAGGCTTTGATCTGCGTCTCGTCGAGGGTTTGGAGCAGGGTTTTGAGCACGTCGCCACCGATCAGTTCGCCCTGGCGCAGTTCGGTCACGGGCAGGGTTGTGTCGGCAGACGATTGCCACAGTTGCTCGCCTTGGCGATCGAGCAGACGCAGGCATTTGTCGCTTGGCCAGCGACCGTATTCGCTGAGCACCTGCAGCTGCATGGTCGGGTCGGCGCGCGAAAAAACTTCAGCGTCATCGCTGTCGAACTGGTCGATGAAACGTTGCAACTGCTGATCAAGCTTGAAGCGCTGAATGCTGTCGGCCAGCAGCGGCGGGACCTTTTCCTGCTCGACATGCATTTTGCGCAACGCGTCTTCGCTGGTTCCGCTGATCTGCAGGACGGTTTCGCGCTCGCTCGCGGACAAGCTTTCGACCGCAGGGCCGATACGGCGCAGCGCGGTTGCGCCATCCCATTCCAGCGGTTGCTCCAGTTCAGTGTGCCAGGCGCCTTCGCCGTTGTGGCGCAGCACCGGCTGGTATGCGTCGGGGCGACTCGGATGTTCGATGCGGTACTGCCCCGGCACCTGACTTTCCCTGACTGCAAAATGTGCGTCCTCCAGGGGCAGCAGGCGCTTGTCTTCATGGGTATGCAGACCCAGCGCATCGGGTTGCGAATCGGCAGTCGGGCGCTGCGGATGTTTGTAGCGTTCGAGATCCGGTTGCCAATAGCGGGTGTCACCATTGGCCAGTTGTACCGGTTTGAAGCGGTCGATGAACGCCACGATTTCCTTGGGCAATACCTTGCGAAACTCGGCCGCGCCAATCGCACCGCCGACGGCGAACATGCCCAACTGGATCATCGATTCCACGGTCCCCATCAAGTGTTCGACCGCTTCGGTCGTGCGTCCCTGCGCCCACTCGACAATGCCTTCGAATACTTCATCGAGCATCTGATAGGCCATGTACGCCATCATCGCTTCACCGAGCACCGGCACGAAGGGCGCGACGATCATCGCGGCGGTCTGGGCGATGGAAGAGAGGATGTTGACCAGCGAATCCCAGAATGCCCAGCGCGCCCTTTGATCAACCAGGGCAGTCGGTACGGCAATGGTTCGGGCGTCATTGAAAATCTTGTTCAGCTTTGCCTGGTACAGGTGTTGCCAGACATCGTCGTAAAACGGCGTTAGCGCAGTCTGCAGATCGGGCCGCTCCACCGGGGCTTCGCGCCACGCCGGCAGCGGGTCGCCGGGTTCGTGCGGATGCCAGCGGATTTCACTCAGCCGGCTGTTGAGAGTGCTGAAGAAGAAACCGCGCTGGTCGTGGTTGACGAAGCGGCTGAAGAATTGCTGATAGTCCCTGGAGCGCAACTGGCGCGTCAGTTCCACGACCATTTCCAATGGCGAGGCGTACTCCTTGAACGGATGTTCGGGGTCATCCGGGACGTAGGCAACGACGCGCGCGGCATTGCGCGTCATGTACAGGTCCGGGGCGAATACCACGATGCCGGTCAGCGGTGCGCAAAGCATCGTCATGTCATGACACAGCAGCGGGGCGCCATGCACATGCAGGCCTTTCACGCCGTCGAGCATGGCCTCGATCGTGCGTAACGCGTTTTCCGAGACATCGCGGTTCATCCGCGCCCATTGCAGGGCAGACTTCATCGCGGCCTTCTGGCTGGCGTCGATTTTGCCGCGCAAGACCGAAGCGACCATCGGATCGGAATAGCCCAGATTGTCTTCCAGACTGGCTTTGTATTGGGCGCCGATATCCAGTCGACGGCACAGTTTGGTGAAAGCGGAAATGCTCAGTTTCGCCTTGATCTCGGGCAGGGTTTCAAACTGCCCTGTGGCCGAGGGGGCGCTGGTGAATGTCGACTCGGCTTCGAAGGCGTTGTCTTCGGTTTCCCTGTCTTCGAAGTTATGCAGCGCAGCCTCGAGCAGTGACACGGACCAGGCGCGGGCGCCGGTGCGGATCGGAAACCACGGGGTGGTGGCGGGAATGTACAGGCGCACGTAGGTGTTTCTGACATCCAGTTCCAGATCGAAGCAGCTTTTCAGCTCGGCCTTGAGCAGGGGCTCGGCGAAGGCCGCAGCGTCCTGCAAGTGCTCCAGGCTTTTATCGACCCGGCTCTGGGCGCTGATATGCGCCGCCCCAAGGCTTTTCATCAGCGCGTGCTGTTCGGCTGGCGCGTTCTTGAGCGCGGCCGGCTGTTGCGGGAGGCTGCTTTTCAGTGCTTCTCGCCGAGTGGCTGAAGTGTCGCCCAGCCAGGCGGGAATCGCGTTTTTCAGTGGTTGATAATGCTCGTCCGCATGGTGCGCGTCAGTTGCGTCATCCGGGATTGCCGATGGGGGTGCTTCAGACAAATGCATGGCCATTCCTTGGCGTTGGGAGGAACCCTCAGCAAATCAGCAGCAAGCGCCCCCCGTGCGGTAGATATTTATGTCTCTGCCGTGGGGGCTGACTTGGTATCCTGCGCGGCCTGCCGCAAATCGGCCGCGCCCGGTAAACTGCGCCTTTGCGACGCTATATGTCGCATTGCCGTAAACCCGGGAAAATCCGGGGTTTGCGCTATAAGAAGTTGTCGCTTGGCGACAAGGCCGGGCACCCAACTGTCCTTACAATCCCCTCATCGCTCGCCAGTTCCAGGCGGGTGTTCCTCTTCAGGAGACTCCGATGTCCGTTGAGCACGCTGCGGTACAACGCGCCGATTTCGACCAGGTAATGGTTCCCAACTACGCGCCTGCCGCTTTCATTCCGGTGCGTGGCGCCGGTTCCCGGGTCTGGGATCAGGCCGGCCGCGAGCTGATCGACTTCGCTGGCGGGATTGCCGTCAACGTCTTGGGCCACGCGCATCCGGCGCTGGTCGGTGCCTTGACCGAACAGGCGAACAAGCTGTGGCACGTGTCCAACGTGTTCACCAACGAACCGGCCCTGCGTCTGGCGCACAAGCTGATCGACGCCACGTTTGCCGAGCGCGTGTTCTTCTGCAACTCCGGCGCCGAAGCCAACGAGGCCGCGTTCAAGCTGGCCCGTCGCGTCGCATTCGACCGTTTCGGCACCGAGAAATACGAAATCATCGCCGCGCTGAACAGCTTCCACGGCCGTACCCTGTTCACCGTCAACGTCGGTGGCCAGTCGAAGTACTCCGACGGCTTCGGCCCGAAAATCACTGGCATCACCCACGTTCCCTACAACGATTTGGCCGCGCTGAAAGCCGCGGTGTCCGAGAAGACCTGCGCGGTCGTGCTCGAGCCGATCCAGGGCGAAGGCGGCGTGCTGCCGGCCGAGCTGGCTTATCTGCAAGGTGCCCGCGAACTGTGCGACGCGAACAACGCGCTGCTGGTGTTCGACGAAGTGCAGACCGGCATGGGCCGCAGCGGCAAGCTGTTCGCCTACCAGCATTACGGCGTGCCCCCTGACATCCTTACCAGCGCCAAGAGCCTGGGCGGTGGTTTCCCGATCGCGGCGATGATGACCACCGAAGCGCTGGCCAAACATCTGGTTGTCGGCACCCACGGCACCACTTACGGCGGCAACCCGCTGGCCTGCGCCGTTGCCGAAGCGGTGATCGACGTGGTCAACACCCCTGAAGTGTTGAATGGCGTGAACGCCAAGCACGACAAGTTCAAGACCCGCCTGCAACAGATCGGCGAGAAATACGGCCTGTTCACTCAGGTGCGCGGTCTCGGTCTGCTGATCGGTTGCGTGCTGAGCGACGCCTGGAAAGGCAAGGCCAAGGACATCTTCAACGCCGCCGAACAGGAAGGCCTGATGATTCTCCAGGCTGGTCCGGACGTGATCCGTTTCGCCCCGAGTCTGGTGGTGGAAGACGCCGATATCGACGCCGGTCTCGACCGCTTCGAACGTGCCGCAGCGAAGTTGACGCAAGCCTGATGGACCTTTCGGCGCCTGGAGTTTTTCCGGCGCCGAACCAATTTTTGATACCGGGCACATTCACCTGTTGGATTGAACCTGTGGTGAGGGGATTTATTCCCGATGGGCTGCGCAGCGGCCCTAGATTTTTGGGGGTGCTTCGCCCCCCAGCGGGGATAAATCCCCTCGCCACAAGTCCCAATCCTGCATCGATCTTTATGTGGGCCCGGTTTTTTCTGTGAATATTGAAGAGAAAGGAGTGACACCATGCTGGTGATGCGCCCCGCGCAAATGGCTGATCTGGGCGAGGTACAGCGTCTGGCTGCGGACAGCCCGATTGGTGTCACTTCCTTGCCGGATGACGTGGAACGTCTGAGCGACAAGATCGCCGCGAGCGAAGCATCGTTCGCCGCCGAAGTGAGCTTCAACGGTGAAGAGAGCTACTTCTTCGTCCTCGAAGACTCGAGCACCGGCAAACTGGTCGGTTGCTCGGCCATCGTTGCTTCCGCCGGTTACTCGGAGCCGTTCTACAGCTTCCGTAACGAGACCTTCGTCCACGCCTCCCGCGAGCTGAAGATCCACAACAAGATCCACGTGCTCTCGCAGTGCCACGACCTGACCGGCAACAGCCTGCTGACCAGTTTCTACGTGCAGCGCGAGCTGGTCGGATCGCCGTGGGCCGAGCTCAATTCCCGTGGCCGTCTGCTGTTCGTCGCCAGCCACCCGGAGCGTTTTGCCGATTCGGTGGTGACCGAGATCGTCGGTTACAGCGACGAGAATGGCGATTCGCCGTTCTGGGATGCGATCGGGCGTAACTTCTTCGACCTCAACTACGCCGAGGCCGAGCGCCTGTGCGGGCTGAAAAGCCGCACCTTCCTCGCCGAGCTGATGCCGCATTACCCGATCTACGTGCCGCTGCTGCCGGATTCCGCCCAAGAGGCGATGGGCCAGGTGCACCCACGGGCGCAGATCACCTTCGACATCCTGATGCGCGAAGGCTTCGAGACTGATCACTACATCGACATCTTCGACGGCGGCCCGACCCTGCATGCGCGGGTTTCCGGGATCCGTTCGATCGCCCAGAGCCGCGTGGTGCCGGTGAAAATCGGCGAGCCGGTCAAAGGCGCCGGGCGTCAGTACCTGGTGGCCAACGCACAGTTGCAGGATTACCGCGCGGTGTTGCTGGAGCTGGATTACGCGCCGGGCAAACCGGTGACGCTGGATATGGAAGCAGCCGAAGCCCTGGGCGTCGGTGAAGGTGCCAGCGTGCGCCTGGTGGCGGTTTAACGCCTTAGCGAGTTTCACGGGTGGCGCGAGCGGCCCGTTTGAGGAGATAGCATGATTGTTCGTCCCGTACGCAGCAGCGATTTATCCGCGCTGATCGACCTGGCCCGCAGCACCGGCACCGGCCTGACTACCTTGCCGGCCAACGAAGAGCGCCTGACCCACCGGGTCGGCTGGGCCGAGAAGACCTTTCGCGGCGAAGCCGGGCGTGGCGATGCCGACTATCTGTTCGTGCTCGAAGACGATGACGGCCGCGTGGTGGGGATTTCCGCCATCGCCGGTGCGGTAGGCCTGCGTGAGCCCTGGTACAACTTCCGCGTCGGTCTGACGGTCAGCGCTTCGCAAGAGCTGAACATCTACCGCGAAATCCCGACGCTGTTTCTGGCCAACGACCTGACCGGCAATTCCGAGCTGTGCTCGCTGTTCCTGCACGCCGATTACCGCAACGGCCTCAACGGCCGGATGCTGTCCAAGGCGCGCATGCTGTTCATCGCTGAGTTCCCGGAGCTGTTCGGCAACAAGATCATCGCCGAAATGCGCGGTGTGTCCGACGACGCCGGGCGCTCGCCGTTCTGGGAAAGCCTCGGTCGGCACTTCTTCAAGATGGAATTCAGCCAGGCCGATTACCTGACCGGCGTCGGCAACAAGGCATTCATCGCCGAACTGATGCCGAAATTCCCGCTGTACACCTGCTTCCTCTCGCCGGACGCGCGCAACGTCATCGGCCAGGTGCACCCGGACACCGAGCCGGCACTGGCGATGCTCAAGAGCGAAGGCTTCAGCTACCAGGGTTACGTCGACATCTTCGACGCCGGCCCGGCCATCGAATGCGAAACCAGCAAGATCCGCGCGGTGCGTGACAGCGAAGCGCTGGTGCTGGCCGTCGGCACGCCGGGCGATGACGCCACGCCGTTCATCATCCACAACCGCAAACGCGAAGATTGCCGCATCACGGCTGCCCCAGCGCGTCTGGCTGCGGGCACCCTGGTGGTCGATCCGCAGACCGCGAAACGTCTTCAACTCAGCGCCGGCGATCAGGTTCGCGCCGTGGCGCTGTCCGCTGCACGGGAGTCGAAATAATGAATTCGCTATACATCGCAGGTGAGTGGCTGGCCGGTCAGGGCGAAGCCTTTCAATCTTTGAACCCGGTGACCCAGCAAGTGCTGTGGGCGGGCGAGGGCGCCACTGCCGCGCAGGTCGAATCGGCGGTTCAGGCTGCTCGCCAGGCATTTCCTCATTGGGCTCGTCGCACCCTCGAGGAGCGCATCAGCGTCCTCGAAGCTTTCGCCGCTGCGTTGAAAAACCACGCTGACGAACTGGCTCGCACCATCGGCGAAGAAACCGGCAAACCGCTATGGGAAGCTGCGACCGAAGTCACCAGCATGGTCAACAAGATCGCCATTTCGGTGCAGAGCTACCGCGAGCGCACCGGCGAGAAGAGCGGCCCATTGGGCGACGCCACCGCCGTGTTGCGCCACAAGCCCCACGGCGTGGTTGCGGTGTTTGGTCCTTACAACTTCCCGGGTCACCTGCCTAACGGTCATATCGTCCCGGCGCTGCTGGCCGGTAACAGCGTGCTGTTCAAACCCAGCGAACTGACGCCGAAAGTCGCCGAGCTGACGGTCAAGTGCTGGATCGAAGCCGGTCTTCCGGCAGGCGTGTTGAACCTGCTGCAAGGCGCGCGGGAAACCGGTATCGCTCTGGCGGCGAACCCGGGTATCGACGGCCTGTTCTTCACCGGTTCGAGCCGCACCGGCAATCACCTGCATCAGCAATTCGCCGGGCGTCCGGACAAGATCCTTGCTCTGGAGATGGGCGGCAACAACCCGCTGGTGGTCGATCAGGTCGCTGATCTGGACGCGGCGGTGTACACCATCATTCAGTCGGCGTTCATTTCCGCCGGCCAGCGCTGCACCTGCGCCCGGCGTCTGCTGGTGCCGCAAGGTGCGTGGGGCGACAGCCTGCTCAAGCGACTGGTTGAAGTCAGTTCGACCATTGAAGTCGGTGCCTTCGATCAGCAACCGGCACCGTTCATGGGCTCGGTGATTTCCCTCGGCGCGGCCAAAGCGCTGATGGATGCGCAGGAACAACTGCTGGCCAACGGCGCGGTGGCGCTGCTGGAAATGACTCAGCCACAAGCGCAGTCGGCCTTGCTGACCCCGGGCATCGTCGATGTGACGGCCGTGGCCGAGCGTCCGGACGAAGAACTGTTCGGGCCGTTGCTGCAAGTGATCCGCTATGCCGATTTCGGCGCGGCGATCAGTGAAGCCAACAACACCGCTTATGGACTGGCCGCCGGTTTGCTCTCCGATTCCGAAGCGCGTTACCAGCAGTTCTGGCTGGAAAGCCGCGCCGGCATCGTCAACTGGAACAAACAGCTGACCGGCGCCGCGAGCAGCGCGCCATTCGGCGGTGTCGGCGCCTCGGGCAACCACCGCGCCAGCGCCTACTACGCAGCGGATTACTGCGCATACCCGGTGGCGTCGCTGGAAACCCCGAGCCTGGTGCTGCCTGCTGCCCTGACACCCGGCGTGAAAATGGCGTAGCGCCCATTCGCGAGCAGGCTCGCTCCCACAGGGAAATGCATTCCAGTGTGGGAGCGAGCCTGCTCGCGAAGGCCGCACCTCGGTCTTAAAGAATAGTTACTGAAGCCTATAACAACAGATTCTCGTGGAGCCTCGCTGATGAAATCCTATGAAGTCAATTTTGACGGTCTAGTGGGGCCGACCCATAACTACGGTGGTCTGTCCTACGGCAACGTCGCCTCGCAGAGCAACAGTCAGCAATCCTCGAATCCGAAGGAAGCGGCGCTGCAAGGTCTGGCGAAGATGAAAGCGCTGATGGACATGGGCTTTCAGCAAGGCGTGCTGGCCCCGCAGGAGCGTCCCGACGTGGCCGCGCTGCGTCGTCTGGGCTTCAGTGGCACTGACGCGCAGGTGATCGAGCGCGCCGCCAAGGAAGCGATGCCGCTGCTGGTCGCCAGTTGCTCGGCGTCGAGCATGTGGGTGGCCAACGCCGCCACGGTCAGCCCGAGTGCCGACACCGCTGACGGCCGCGTGCACTTCACCGCCGCCAACCTCAATTGCAAATACCACCGCAGCATCGAACACCCGACCACCAGCCGCGTGCTCGGCGCGATGTTCGCCAATCAACAGCACTTCGCCCATCACGCCGCTTTGCCGGCAGTGGCGCAGTTCGGCGACGAAGGCGCGGCCAACCACACGCGTTTCTGCCGTGAGTACGGCGAGGCGGGCGTCGAGTTTTTCGTGTTCGGCCGCAGTGCGTTCGACAACCGTTTCCCGGCGCCGCAGAAATACCCTGCACGCCAGACCCTCGAAGCCTCGCAAGCCGTCGCGCGTCTGCACGGTCTGCGTGACGAAGGCGTGGTCTACGCGCAGCAGAATCCCAACGTCATCGATCAGGGCGTGTTCCACAACGACGTGATCGCCGTGGGCAATGGTGAAGTGCTGTTCTATCACGAGGACGCGTTCCTCGAGACCGACAAGATGCTTGCCGAGCTGCAAGGCAAACTGGCCAAGGTCGGCGGTAACTTCCAGTCTGTTTGCGTGCCGCGTTCGGCGGTCACTGTGGATGACGCGGTGCGTTCCTACCTGTTCAACAGCCAGTTGCTCTCGCGTGCCGATGGCTCGATGCTGCTGATCGTGCCGCAGGAATGCCAGGCCAACGAACGCGTCTGGGCTTATCTGCAAAGCCTGACCAGTTCCGGCGGGCTGATCCGCGAAGTGAAGGTCTTCGATCTCAAGCAAAGCATGCAGAACGGCGGTGGCCCGGCGTGTCTGCGTCTGCGTGTGGCGCTGAATGAAACCGAACTGGCGGCGGTCAACCCAGGCGTTATCATGACGGCCCCGTTATACGGTTCGTTGACCGCATGGGTTGAAAAGCACTACCGCGACCGCCTGAGCGAAACCGATCTGGCGGACCCGCAGTTGCTGCTTGAATGCCGGACGGCACTGGATGAACTGACGCAAATCCTTAAACTGGGCGCGGTTTATCCCTTCCAGATCAATTGATCGCCGGCGCGCTGCCTGAACGCGGCGCGCGGCGTGTCACCCAAGAGAGTAAAAACATGAGCGATTCCCTGCAGCTGATCCTTGAAGACACCGACGGCACGCAATTGCAAACCTCGTGCACCCGCGTCGCGGTGATGTGGCAAGGCAAAGAGCTGTGGATCCAGCAGGACGGCCGTGGCCAGCTGCTGATCGGCGTCGACGTCGAGGAAGGTGACGACGAGTACGCCAACCTGCTGCTGCGCCCATTGGCGACTAATCTGGTAAGTCTGCAACTGGAAATGGAACCGGCTGACCTCGGCGCTGACGAGGATCACGTACACGGCCCGGATTGCAACCACGACCACTAAGGAAACCGCTCTATGCTCGCCCTCGGCAAACTGCTTGAACTGACCCTCGCCGGCCGTGAACCGGCGGAGAAGACTCAACTGACTGTCGAAGGCGTGCGCATGCGCTGGTTGAGCGAAGGGGCGCTGGAAGTGCGGCCCCCGGAAGCGCGCGACAATGGCCTGGACCTGCTGCTGTCGGCAGGCATCCATGGCAACGAAACGGCACCGATCGAGTTGCTTGATCGGCTGCTGCACGACATCGCACGCGGCGATCTCAAGCCGCGCGCACGCATTCTGTTCCTGTTCGGCAACCCGGAAGCGATTCGCAAGGGCGAGCGTTTCGTCGAGCAGGATGTCAATCGGCTGTTCAACGGCCGCCACGAACAAAGCAGCGGCTCGGAAGCGTTGCGCGCCTGTGAGCTGGAACGGCTGGCGGCGAGTTTCTTCAGCAAGCCCGAGCGCGAGCGTCTGCACTACGACCTGCACACGGCGATTCGTGGGTCGAAGATCGAACAGTTCGCCTTGTACCCGTGGAAGGAAGGGCGCCAGCATTCCCGTCGCGAACTGGCGCGCCTGCGCGCCGCCGGCATGGAAGCAGTGCTGTTGCAGAACAAACCATCCATCGTCTTCAGTTCGTACACCTACGACAAGCTCGACGCTGAAGCTTTTACCTTGGAACTGGGCAAGGCGCGGCCGTTCGGGCAGAACGACGGCGTTAACGTTTCACTGCTGGAAACCCGTCTGAAGCAGATCATCGAAGGCACCGAGCCGGAGACAGAAGAAGGGCTGGACGGCTTGCAACTGTTCAGCGTGGCGCGGGAAATCATCAAGCACAGCGATGCGTTCCGCCTGAATCTGCCAGCGGACATCGAGAACTTTTCCGAGCTGGAACCGGGTTATGTGCTGGCCGAGGATCTGGCCAATACCCGCTGGGTGATCGAAGAGCAGGGCGCGCGGATCATCTTCCCCAACCCCAAGGTCAAGAACGGCCTGCGCGCCGGCATCCTGATCGTCCCGAGCACCGACGAAAACCTCGCCTGACGCAATCTGGCGGCTGGAGCAAATCCCTGTGGGAGCGAGCCTGCTCGCGAATGCTGACTGCCAGCCAAAAATGATGGTGGCTGACACACCGCATTCGCGAGCAGGCTCGCTCCCACATTTGAATCCGGGTGGGGCTTGAGTCCCCACCCGGCCTGGTGCAGTCAGACCGCTACAGCACGCGGCTCGGTTCGACGCAACGCGCGAATCTTCTGCAACGTATCGGCGCAAGTCCGCGCTGCTTCCTGACCCTTGTGCACAAAGTGCTCGAAGAAGAACTTCTGGTGCTCTTCGCCCGAATGGAAGTGATGCGGGGTCAGCGACACCGAGAACACCGGCACTTCGGTTTCCAGCTGCACCTGCATCAGGCCGCTGACCACCGATTGCGCAACGAACTCGTGCCGGTAAATGCCGCCGTCCACCACCAGGGCGGCGGCGACGATGCCGGCGTAACGGCCGGACTTGGCCAGCAGCTTGGCGTGCAGCGGCATTTCAAAGGCGCCGCCGACTTCAAAGAAATCGATGTCCGATTCCTGATAACCCTGCACCAGCATTTCAGCGACGAAGCCTTTGCGGCTCTGGTCGACGATTTCCTTGTGCCAGCAGGCCTGGATGAACGCGACGCGCTCGCCCTGTGGGTGTTTGCTTTTGCTGTCGATAGCGGTGGGTTGCATGTTCTGACTCCTGTTTGTGTGAAAAACAGGGCGTTATGAATCGAAAGGGATGCAAGGGTGCGAACGCAGGCACGGATGCACGCGGACGGCCCTTTGGCGCCGATCCCGTTCTCTCTTCATCCGGACTATGACCGTCGGCCCCGGGATCACACCGGGTCTGCTGACCTTGCCGACGCACCCGACTCAAGTCGAGTGCAACGCCAAGCGCTCGCGGGCTATGCGCATTGCGCGCAATTACCGCCGGTGGGGAATTGCACCCCGCCCTGAGAACGTTTGTGCCGCCCAATCTCGGGCAGCGCGCAGTTTGTAACACATATTTTTCGGTCCTGCACAGAACCTGTGGGAGCGAGCTTGCTCGCGAAAGCGGCTTCACATTCAACGAATATGCTGCCTGTTACTGCTCTTTCGCGAGCAGGCTCGCTCCCACATGGGCTTTGTCTTCTCGAGGAAGAATGGGATTTTTACTCGGTGAAGGGTTGATTAATCTGCGCGATGACCGCAGTAATCCCACTTCACAAAGGGATTTCCCCATCTGACCAGAGGCCAGGTTCATGAGCGTTATCGATCTTCGCAGCGACACCGTCACCCAACCGACTCCCGCCATGCTCGAGGCGATGACCGCAGCCGATACCGGTGACGATGTGTACGGCGAAGATCCGACGGTCAATCACCTCGAGGCCGAACTGGCCCAACGCCTGGGCTTTGCTGCTGCGCTGTTCGTGCCGACCGGAACCATGAGCAACCTGCTCGGCCTGATGGCGCACTGCGAGCGTGGCGACGAATACATTGTCGGTCAGCAGGCGCACACCTATAAGTACGAAGGTGGCGGGGCGGCGGTGCTCGGTTCGATTCAGCCGCAGCCGCTGGAGCTGCAGAGCGACGGTTCGCTGGATCTGGATCAGGTCGCCGCCGCGATCAAACCGGACGATTTCCATTTCGCCCGCACGCGTTTGCTGGCGCTGGAAAACACCATGCAGGGCAAAGTCTTGCCGCTGGAGTATCTGGCGCGCGCGCGACGCTTTACGCAGGAACACGGCCTGGAATTGCACCTGGACGGCGCGCGGTTGTACAACGCGGCGGTCAAGCTCGGCGTCGATGCCCGCGAGATCACCCAGCATTTCGATTCGGTGTCGGTGTGCCTGTCCAAAGGCCTCGGCGCGCCGGTCGGCTCGGTGCTGTGCGGCTCCGAGCAACTGATCGGCAAGGCGCGGCGTTTGCGAAAAATGGTCGGTGGCGGCATGCGTCAGGCCGGGTTGCTCGCGGCGGCTGGCTTGTACGCGCTGGATCATCACGTCGAACGGCTGGCGGATGACCATGCCAACGCGCAGTTGCTCGCCGAGGGTCTGCGTGAGGCCGGTTTCGTCGTCGAGCCCGTGCAAACCAATATGGTTTATGTGCAGATGGGTGACAAGGCCGCAGCACTCAAGGACTTTGCCGGCGAACGCGGGATCAGGCTCAGCGCCGCTGCGCGCTTGCGCATGGTCACGCACATGGACGTCAGCCGCGCGCAAATCGAACAAGTGATCGCGACATTCGTCGAGTTTTCACGCAAGTGACAGCGTCAGCCGTCCAATTGACCGTTTCTATCGTATAAACACGCTGTACCCCGCGCGCAGGGCCGATATAATGCGGCCCTTTGCCGTCGCTTCGTCTCACGACGTTTCGAACAGGCCTTTGGCCGCAGCCTCCGTGGAAGAACCTAATGAAAAGCGCAGAAATCCGTGAAGCCTTCCTTCGCTTCTTCGAAGAGCAAGGCCACACCCGTGTAGCCTCCAGCTCTTTGATTCCGGGCAACGACCCAACCCTGCTGTTCACCAACGCGGGGATGAACCAGTTCAAGGACTGCTTCCTGGGCCAGGAAAAACGTGCGTACACCCGTGCCACCAGCAGCCAGAAATGCGTGCGCGCCGGCGGCAAGAACAGTGACCTGGAAAACGTCGGTTATACCGCGCGTCACCACACGTTCTTCGAAATGCTCGGTAACTTCAGCTTCGGCGACTACTTCAAGCACGACGCGATCACCTTTGCCTGGACCTTCCTGACTGGCGTGCTCAAGCTGCCGAAGGAAAAGCTCTGGGTCACTGTCTACGCCACCGACGACGAAGCGTATGACATCTGGACACAGAAAATCGGTGTGCCCGCCGAGCGCATGATCCGCATCGGCGACAACAAGGGCGCGCCGTACGCTTCCGACAACTTCTGGACCATGGGCGATACCGGCCCGTGCGGCCCGTGCACCGAGATTTTCTACGATCACGGCGAGCACATCTGGGGCGGCCCACCGGGCTCGCCGGAAGAAGATGGCGACCGCTACATCGAAATCTGGAACAACGTGTTCATGCAGTTCAACCGCACCGCCGATGGCGTGTTGCATCCGTTGCCTGCGCCGTCGGTGGACACCGGCATGGGCCTGGAGCGGATCAGTGCGGTGATGCAGCACGTCAACTCCAACTACGACATCGACCTGTTCAAGAACCTGCTCAAGGCTTCGGCTGAAGCGATCGGCTGCGAAAACGGCGATCAGTCGTCGCTCAAAGTCGTCTCCGACCACATCCGTTCCTGCGGTTTCCTGATTGCCGATGGCGTGCTGCCGTCCAACGAAGGTCGCGGTTACGTGCTGCGCCGGATCATCCGTCGCGCCTGCCGTCACGGCAACAAGCTCGGCGCCACCGGCAGCTTCTTCTACAAGATCGTCGCGGCGCTGGTTGCCGAGATGGGCGAAGCCTTCCCGGAACTGCAGAAGCAGCAAAGCAACATCGAGCGCGTGCTCAAGGCTGAAGAAGAGCAGTTCTCCAAGACCCTGGAGCACGGCCTGAAAATCCTCGAGCAGGATCTGGCCGAGCTCAAAGGCACCGTGGTGCCAGGCGACGTGGTGTTCAAACTCTACGACACCTACGGTTTCCCGATGGACCTGACCGCCGACATCGCCCGCGAACGCGGCCTGACCGTCGACGAAGCCGGCTTCGAGCGCGAGATGGAAGCGCAGCGTGTTCGCGCGCGTTCGGCCAGCTCGTTCGGTCTGGACTACAACACCCTGGTCAAGGTCGACGTGGCCACCGAGTTCACCGGTTACGCCGCCACCAGCGGCTCGGCGAAAATCGTTGCCATCTATAAGGATGGCCAGTCGGTCGACGTGCTGAGCGAAGGTCAGGAAGGCGTGATCGTGCTCAACCAGACGCCGTTCTACGCCGAATCCGGTGGCCAGATCGGCGACTGCGGTTTCATTCAGGCCGGCAGCAGCCGCTTCGACGTGCGCGACACCACCAAGACCGGCGGCGCATTCCTGCACCACGGTGTGCTGGCCTCGGGCAGTCTGACCATCGGCGCACCGGTGGAAACCCACGTCGACGCCGAAGTACGTCACGCCACCGCGCTGAACCACTCGGCTACTCACTTGCTGCACGCCGCGCTGCGTCAGGTGCTGGGCGAGCATGTGCAGCAGAAAGGTTCGTTGGTCGACAGTCAGCGTCTGCGTTTCGACTTCAGCCACTTCGAAGCGATCAAGCCAGAACAGATCAAGCAGCTGGAAGATATCGTCAACGCCGAGATTCGCAAGAACTCCGCCGTTGAAACCGAAGAAACCGACATCGAAACCGCGAAGAACAAAGGCGCCATGGCGCTGTTCGGCGAGAAGTACGGCGACAGCGTGCGCGTGCTGAGCATGGGCGACTTCTCGGTCGAACTGTGCGGCGGTATCCACGCCAACCGTACCGGCGACATCGGCCTGCTGAAAATCATCAGCGAAGGCGGTGTGGCATCGGGCGTGCGTCGTATCGAGGCAGTCACCGGTGCTGCGGCGCTGGCCTACTTGAACGCGGCGGAAGAACAACTCAAGGAAGCGGCCAGCCTGGTCAAGGGCAGCCGCGACAACCTGATCGACAAGCTCTCGGCGGTACTGGAGCGCAACCGTCTGCTGGAGAAACAACTCGAGCAGTTGCAGGCCAAGGCAGCCAGCGCTGCGGGCGACGATCTGTCGGCCTCGGCGGTGGACGTCAAGGATGTGAAGGTGCTGGCCGCCCGTCTGGACGGTCAGGATGGCAAGGCGCTGCTGGCGCTGGTCGATCAGCTGAAAAACAAACTCGGCCGCGCAGTGATCCTGCTCGGCGGTGTCCATGAGGAAAAGGTCGTACTGGTTGCAGGCGTAACCAAGGACCTGACTGGCCAACTCAAAGCCGGTGATTTGATGAAACAGGCTGCTGCGGCAGTGGGCGGGAAGGGCGGTGGTCGTCCGGACATGGCGCAGGGCGGCGGTGTCGATGCCGCTGCGCTGGATGGCGCGCTGGCGCTGACCGTTCCATTCGTCGAGCAGGCTTTATAAGACGGCTCGCCGGGCCCGCAGTCTAGTGGCGGGCCCGGCGACTGTTCGAAAGATTATTGGGCGCCCTTCATGGGCAGAGGCGGCTTTGAAATGGCTTTGATCGTACAGAAATTTGGAGGCACCTCGGTCGGCACTGTCGAGAGAATCGAGCAGGTCGCCGACAAGGTTAAGAAATTCCGCGATGCCGGCGATGACCTGGTGGTTGTGCTGTCTGCAATGAGCGGCGAAACCAACCGTCTGATCGATCTGGCCAAGCAAATCAGTGGCGAGGCACAACCGGTTCCGCGCGAGCTGGACGTGATCGTATCCACCGGTGAGCAGGTGACGATTGCCCTGTTGGCCATGGCGCTGATCAAGCGCGGTGTGCCGGCGGTGTCGTACACCGGCAATCAGGTGCGGATCCTGACTGACAGTGCGCACAATAAAGCGCGTATCTTGCAGATTGATGACCAGAAGATTCGCGGTGATCTGAAGGCTGGCCGTGTGGTGGTTGTCGCCGGTTTCCAGGGCGTCGACGAGCACGGCAACATCACCACCCTCGGTCGCGGCGGTTCCGATACCACCGGCGTGGCACTGGCGGCGGCCTTGAAGGCGGATGAATGCCAGATCTACACCGACGTTGACGGTGTCTACACCACCGATCCGCGTGTGGTGCCGGTCGCTCAGCGTCTGGACAAGATCACCTTCGAAGAGATGCTGGAAATGGCCAGCCTCGGTTCCAAGGTGCTGCAGATCCGTGCGGTGGAATTCGCCGGCAAGTACAACGTTCCGCTGCGCGTACTGCACAGCTTCAAGGAGGGTCCGGGCACCCTCATTACTATTGATGAAGAGGAAACCATGGAACAGCCGATCATTTCCGGCATCGCTTTCAACCGCGATGAAGCCAAGCTGACCATCCGTGGCGTGCCAGACACCCCGGGCGTGGCGTTCAAGATTCTCGGCCCGATCAGTGCCGCGAACATCGAAGTCGACATGATCGTGCAGAACGTCGCGCACGATAACACTACCGACTTCACCTTCACCGTGCACCGCAACGACTACCAGGCCGCACAGACCGTGCTGGAAAACACCGCTCGCGAGATCGGTGCCCGTGAAGTCGTTGGCGACACCAAGATCGCCAAGGTCTCGATCGTCGGCGTCGGCATGCGTTCCCACGCAGGCGTGGCCAGTCGCATGTTCGAATCCCTGGCGAAAGAAAGCATCAACATCCAGATGATCTCGACCTCGGAAATCAAGGTGTCCGTAGTGATCGAAGAGAAGTACCTGGAACTGGCCGTGCGCGCGCTGCACACGGCTTTCGAACTGGATGCTCCGGCCCGTCAGGGCGAGTAATCCGCTTCTGTGAAGGGCGCGGTCTGACCGCGCCCTTTATTTTTGAATGGCGCGAGCCCCGGAACTGTTCTTTTGCTCGCGCTGGTCAATACTCAGGCATGTAGGGCTACGATCGCTGCGGTTGTAGGTCGGGTGTCTTTTTTTTGCAGACTGTTGTCCCTGAAATGAATGGCGTAAGGAGAAAGGTATGCTGATTCTGACTCGTCGGTGCGCGGAAAGCCTGATTATCGGTGACGGCGAAATCACCGTGACCGTGCTCGGCGTCAAAGGAAACCAGGTGCGTATCGGCGTCAACGCTCCGAAAGAGGTTGCGGTGCACCGTGAGGAAATTTACCTGCGTATAAAGAAAGAGAAGGACGAAGAACCAAGCCATTAATTTTTATCGATTTTTATGTTTGCAAACGGGGAAGAAGCTGGTTAATATACGCCCCGTGTTGCGGAGAGCTGGCCGAGTGGCCGAAGGCGCTCCCCTGCTAAGGGAGTACACCTCAAAAGGGTGTCGGGGGTTCGAATCCCCCGTTCTCCGCCATTATTTGCTTAGTACGTCGTAATCTGGCTTCTTCTGTAAGTTGTTGAAATTACTAGAAAAAGTGTTTGACATAGAGATTAGACGGCCTATAATGCGCGGCAACAAATGCACTCGTAGCTCAGCTGGATAGAGTACTCGGCTACGAACCGAGCGGTCACAGGTTCGAATCCTGTCGAGTGCACCATTTAAGAGTTATTTGCTGTAAGGTGAGTAACTCGGCTTCAGCCAGTTGTGGTCTGGTTTAAAAACACAAAATGCACTCGTAGCTCAGCTGGATAGAGTACTCGGCTACGAACCGAGCGGTCACAGGTTCGAATCCTGTCGAGTGCACCATATACCAAGAAGCCCGCGTTTAACGCGGGCTTTTTGCTGTCCGGGATTTGGCTTTTCCCTTCACGCAGCCTCTTTCATCAAAATCAATTTGAGCACTGCGGCCTCGCTTGAGGTCGTAACGATAGCTCGTTGTCGACGTGCGCGTGTTGATCTTGTCGGGCTTGCCCAGTGCGCTTTCGACGTCCCGCTGGCTCATGCCAGCAATCACTCGCCGATTGATGATCGCTTCGCGCCGCTGCCTGTTATCGATCAGGTTTCCACATTTGTGTTCGGTGCCGCCGACGATGCCTGGTTCGCGCCCGCTGTCTTTCATGCCGGTGACTGCTTCGTGATTGAACTCCGGCATGATTGCGACCCAGCCGGGTGAATACGGGTGGACCTCCTGAATTGAGAGTTGCTCGCCAGTTGCGCAGCTCATCGACGTAAACGTGACGCTGCCGTCAGCGGCCTGGCAACGATGAAGTGTGGTGGCGTTGGCAGGCGTGAAGTGGAGCAGGGCGGTCAGTAGAAGAAGCGCTGGTTTTGCTGGCATTCGATGTCCTCCTTGACGATCTATGCTCAAGGGTAGTCGCTGCTTTTTGCATTGCCGGTGTGTTTTCTTTTCAAGATGAGTCGTCGCATTTGCACGGGTCAGGCAGGTGCTCAGGTTTGTTTCGCAAGCGCTTGTTTCAGCCGTGATTTTTTCAACGTTTTAAACCGTCAGGCGTGTATCATTGCGCCCGTCAGCCCCGCCGGGGCTTATGGAAAACCTCCATGGACTTACCCAGTAGTTGTTCAGTAAACCGTTTCACCAATCATGAATTGACTGATTGATCCTTCCGGCGTGCCCCGCTGCTGGGAGTGGAGTTCGCCTATGTCCGAAATCGAAGTAAAGAAAACACAGGAAAGCCTGCAGGACCGCCTGGCTCAGGTCGTCGAGTTGCTGCAGCGCCAACGTGTCGTTGAAGACCTGACTCATCGCCAGGAAGGTCCGCATCACGACCGCGTGGAAAACCTGGTTCACCGGCAAAACCTCGTCGAGCTGCAACGCAAGCTCGATGACCTGCACTCCGCCGACGTCGCCTACATTCTCGAAGCCTTGCCGCTGGACGATCGTCTGACGCTCTGGCAACTGGTCAAGGCCGACCGCGACGGCGACATTCTTCTTGAAGTATCCGATTCCGTCCGTGAGACGCTGATCGCCGACATGGACGATCACGAGCTCCTGGCTGCGGCCAAGGACATGGACGCCGACGAACTCGCTGACCTGGCCTCCGAGCTGCCGCGCGACGTTGTCCATGAGCTGATGGAGAGTCTGGATAACCAGCAGCGCGAACGCGTGCGCTCGGCCCTCTCCTATGACGAGGATCAGGTCGGTGCGTTGATGGACTTCGAGATGGTGACGATCCGTGAGGACGTCAGCCTTGAAGTGGTTCTGCGTTACCTGCGTCGCCTCAAAGAGCTTCCCGGTCACACCGACAAACTGTTCGTGGTCGATTACGACGGCGTGCTCAAGGGCGTGCTGCCGATCAAGCGTCTGCTGGTCAACGATCCGGAGAAGCAGGTGGCCGAAGTGATGGCCAGCGATCCGGTGAGTTTCCACCCGGACGAAGACGCCTACGACGCCGCTCAGGCATTCGAGCGTTACGACTTGATCTCGGCGCCGGTGGTCGACAAGAACGGCAAACTGATCGGCCGTCTGACCATCGATGAAATGGTCGACCTGATCCGTGAGGAAAGCGAAAGCGAAGTCCTCAACATGGCCGGTCTGCGCGAAGAGGAAGATATCTTCGCCTCGGTATGGAAATCCCTGCGTAACCGTTGGGCGTGGCTGGCGGTGAACCTGATCACTGCATTTGTCGCATCGCGGGTGATCGGTCTGTTCGAAGGTTCGATCGAGAAGCTGGTGGCACTGGCGGCGCTGATGCCGATCGTGGCGGGTATCGGTGGCAACTCCGGTAACCAGACCATCACGATGATCGTGCGCGCCATGGCGCTGGATCAGGTCAGCACCGGCAACACCTCGCGCTTGATGCGCAAAGAGCTGGCGGTCGGTTTGATCAACGGCCTGGTCTGGGGCGGGGTGATCGGTGTAGTCGCGTACATGCTCTACGGCAGTTGGTCGCTTGGCGTGGTGATGACGGCAGCGATGACGCTCAATCTGTTGCTGGCGGCGTTGATGGGCGTGTTGATCCCGATGACGCTGGCGAAGATGGGGCGCGATCCGGCGATGGGCGCCAGTGTGATGATCACGGCGATGACCGACAGCGGTGGCTTCTTCATCTTCCTCGGGTTGGCGACAATCTTCCTGCTCTGACCTTGTGCAATGAAAAGCCCGTCAAATCGACGGGCTTTTTTGTGCCTGCCAAACAGATATGAGCGCAAGTACAAGTAACCGTGGCGAGGGGATTTATCCCCGCTGGACTGCGCAGCAGTCCCATTGTTTTTGGGGCTGTCATGCAGCCCAGCGGGGATAAATCCCCTCGCCACACTCAATTGCCAAGCGGCCATCTGTCATATTGCGGGCAAAAAAAAGCCAGCAATCATGCTGGCTTCAATATGCTCGGTATAACTCAGGACGCGTCAGCGGCCATTTCTGCGTCGTGTGCGATCAGCGACACCAGGGCGTTCTGCTGACGGTGCGACAGCTGACGGAAGCGTTGCAACAGCTCGCGCTCGTGCAGCGACAGCTCCGGGCTGTCCAGGCGCATGCTCAGCTCTTCGCCCAGTGCGCCTTCCTGAATAAGACTCTGCTCAAGGCGCGCAATGATCTCGGAGTTCATGCTGCGATGATGATTGCGAGCCACCTCGGCAATGCGTTCACGCATTCCGTCTGGCAGACGTACGACAAACTTGTCAGCCGTACGGCTGGAATAAATTGCCTGTTTCAATGGGCGCATATATTTAACCGGTTAGTTCAGGGGAGCGGTTCTCGGGATTGGCCGCAGGATGTGTGGTAGGACAAGCATCCGGACCAATTGGTTCAACCTGAATTGTTAAGAGGCCGGCATCATGCCTCAAAATTGCCAGATCATTGGCGTCAATTCTGTGACAAATATTGAGCCGGGTAAAGGCGTAATGCCAGCACCAGTTGTCAGAAATGCGGACTGGTTGGAAAACTTTCCAATCCTTCCGTATCGCTGCCCGTTTTCGCATACACATCTGTTGATGTCCGAAGACCTCAGAACGTGCATGCTATGCGGCTCGCTATTCTTGATCCCTATGTGTACAGGATAGTGGCAATTTGCCGATTTACTAGAGGCAGGACCCGTCGGAGGGCGTTTACAGGATGGATGGCAAGCTTTTTTACCTGATGGGGCCGTCCGGTTCGGGCAAGGACAGCCTGATCGATGCATCGCGTGAGCCACTGCGGGCGTTGAACTGTGAAGTAATGCGTCGGGTGATTACCCGCTCGGCGGAGTCCGTCGGCGAAGATGCAATTGGCGTGACGCTTGAAGAGTTCGAGCGGCGACAGCACGCCGGCGCTTTCTCCTTGGCCTGGCAAGCCAACGGCCTCTCCTACGGCATTCCAAGGAAAATGGATGAATGGTTGCAAGCGGGCCGGCACGTACTGGTCAACGGGTCGAGAGCGAACCTGCGTCAAGCAATGGAAAAGTATCCAACGCTGGTGCCGATTCTGCTGACAGTCAACGATGAGGTCCTGCGCAAGCGCTTGCTCAGCCGTGGTCGGGAGACCCCTGAGCAAATTGATGCGAGGCTGGCTCGCAATGCGTTGTTCAAAGACCGAAGATCCAGCGACAGCCCCATTCATCAGATCGACAACTCTGTGGACCTTGCTATCGCGGTCTCTTCGTTATTGGAACTGGTTCGGCTTAACGCAGAACCGGATCGAACTTGATTTTGCGCCCTGCAATCAGCGCCAGCACAAACAGCACCGCAAACACGCCACAGCCAACCAGAGGCAAGGTGACTTCCGTCTCCTCGAACAGCGCCAGGTGGGTAACGCCACTCAGTAAAGCGAGGATGAGAAATCCTGTCGCCGATTTGGACATGTTGTACTCCTGAAGATATTTCAAAAAACCAGACGTTCGGTGGTTGGCGCCGAGGCTAGCTCAGGCTCGCTGACCATTTGTGTAGAAGCGTCGCTGCGATCACTCAACACTGCCCACTGCGGCGCTTTCTGCACTTGCAGGTAATGCGGCATGCGCTGCGCCACTGGCTGCTCAACGT
>NZ_JAFGYL010000002.1:438332-449681 GCF_017491835.1 Pseudomonas sp. 67(2021) | reverse complement strand
GGTGGGTGGGGCGCTTGCGCGGGCTCTTGAGATTGGGTGAATATCCGTTGCTTTGGTAGCGGCTGCTGGCGGTTTCGCCTGACGGCGACTTACTTTTTTACAAGCGCCTAAAAAAGTAAGCAAAAAACGCTAGCTTCTGCGTTCGGCCCTCGCAGGCTCGGGTTCCTTCGCTGCGGGACTGATCCGGGCGCAGCGGCTACGGTTTGCTTCGCTGCACCTCCTTCCGCTGTGTCTGGCTGCGCCAGACGGTCGCTGCGCTCCCACCCCCGGATCAATCCCTCCACTCAGCCTTCCGACGTCGCCGGTGGATCAAGATCAAAAGCACTCGAGCTTGCGCTCATTGTTGAGTGGGGCGGCTTCGCCGCGGGCAGCTGCGCTGCCTTGCTTTTGCTTTTGTGGGAGCGAGCCTGCTCGCGATGGCGATCTGCGAGGCAACCAATTCCTATCGAATTCACGCGATCCAACTGTAGGAGCCGCCGAAGGCTGCGATCTTTTGATCTGGCTTTGGCTTTTGATCCGGCTCTTGATCTTTTGCCCCTTCGGCAGGCTTCGTTACGGGATCGATCCGGGCGTGGGAGCGCAGCGACCGTACGACGCAGTCGTACACAGCGATTGGAGGTGCAGCGAAGCAAACCGTAGACGCTGCGCCAGGATCGGTTCCGTAACGAAGGTACCCCGAGCCCAAGCGAGCGGGCCGTACGCCGGGGCAAAGCCTTTTGGTTCCTTTTTGGCGTTTGAAAAAGGGACTCGCTGTAAGAGCGAAACCGCCAGCGGCAACACCCGCAGCAATGGATATGCCCCCAATCCCAAAAAACAAAAAAGCCCCACATCTCACAATGCGGGGCTCTCTCACAGCTCAAATCAAAAAATCAGAAATCAGCCTTCACCGACATCACAAAATTGCGCGGATCCCCATAGAAGTTACCGAACCCCTCGGTACCAATGGTCGCGTAATAACGCTTGTCGAACAGGTTATTGCCGTTCAACGCCACCGACCAGGTGTCATCGATCCGATAACCAATGCGACCGTTCCAGACCGCATAACCCGCGCCGTCGACATTGTCCCCGCCCAGAGGCGAAACGCGGTAGGTGCCCGTCTGTGCATTGACACCCGCACCAATCGTCACACGATCCAGCGGTCCGCTCAGGGCGTAATCACCCCAGACGCGCAACAGGTGACGCGGCACGTAGGAGTTGTAGACCGCGCCATCCTGAGTAGCATCGGCGTCTTCCAGTACTTTGGTCTGGGTGTAGGTATAACCGGCCAGCAATTGCAGGCGGTCGATCACTTCACCGCTGACTTCAGCTTCAAAGCCCTGGGCGCGGACCTTGCCGGAGTTGATCTGGCAGGAGCTGTCTTCGCACCGCAGGTCATCCTGGGCCGCGTCTTTCTGGATGGTGCGGAACAGGTTGAACGTGGTGTTCAAGCGACCGTCGTACCACTCACCCTTGATCCCCAATTCGTAGCTCTGGCCAATCAGCGGCTTGAGCGTGCTGCCGTCGATGGTTTTGTACGAGCCTTGCGGGGTGAAGATGTCGGTGTAGCTGGCGTAGGCGGTCAGGTTGTCGTTGAGGTCGTAGAGCAGGCCGGCGAACGGCGTGACCTGGCCGGTTTCGGTGGACTGGGTGTTGACCTCGGTGCCTTCGCCACGGAAGTACTGCACCGAATCGGTGTCGGATTTGTACCAGCTGACCCGGCTGCCGAGTACCAGGGTCATCGGGTCGGCGAGTTTGAGGCGGGCGATCGAGTAAGCGCCGTATTGCTTGATGTGCATGTCCACCGGGCCGCCACGGGAGGCGTTGGCCAGGTAGTAGCTTTCATCCGGCTGCGGGATGTTGTGGTTCGGGTTGAACACGTTCTGGCGCTGTGGCAACGCGGCCACCGCATAGAAGTCGTCCTTGTGCGAACGGCTGGCGTTGGCGCCGACGATCAGTTCGTGCTGCTGGCCGAAAGCGTCGAATTTGCCGTCGACGTAAGCATCGAAACCGTAGTCGCGCTGATCGTAGTCATAGGTACTGCCGAGCATCAGCGTATTGGTGGCTGTGGCGCCCAACGGCACTGTGCCGCTCGGGAAGGAATATTCCATGTCCTGGGTGTTGCGCGAGTAGACACCGGCAACTTTCAGCGACCAGTCGTCGTTGAACTGGTGTTTGACGTCGGCGAAGTAGGTGGCGCGTTTGCTGCGCTGGTTGTTCCACGAGGTGTTCAGGCAGGTGGAGCGTTTCAGGTGCAGGTCGGAGCCGTCGGCGTAGCGCGGCAGGCCGCCCCAGCACGGGGTGGCGTCGACGTCTTCATAGGCCATGCCCAGACCGAGGGTGGTGTCGGGGCTGAGGTCGAAGTCCAGGGCGCCGTAGTAGATCTGATCACGGCGTTCAGCCACATCGTAGAAATACTGACGGGTCTGCTGGGTCACCACGGCGCGGCCACGCACGGTGCCGGCGTCGTTCAGCGGGCCGCCGGTGTCGACCTGGCCGCGATAGTTGTCCCAGGTCCCGGCCGACAGCGACAGTTGCGTGTGCGGGGTGTCCTGGCCGCGCTTGCGCACGAAGTTGACGCCGCCGGCGGTGCCGCCCGCGCCCTTCATCATGCCGGCCGCGCCGCGAAGGATTTCCACGCGGTCATAGATGGCCATGTCGCTGTTGAAGCTGTCCGCCTGCACGTAGCTGCTGCCGATGTCCAGCGGCACGCCGTCGTACTGGTACTGGCCGGTCATGCGGAAACCGCGCGAGTAGAAATATTTGCCGCCCATTGGCGAGTCGTAGACGGTGATGCCCGGGGTCTTCTCCATCACCTGTTCGATGGTGTTGAGGTTCTGGTCGTCGAGCATCTTGCGGGTCATCACCGTGACCGACTGCGGCGTTTCCTTGAGCGAGTGCACGCCCTTGCCGATGGTCACGCCGCCGGTGGTGTAGGAGTTGCTGCCTTCGGTGGTGGCGCCGAGGCGGTTGGCGTTGACGTTGGTCGGGGCCAGTTCCATCGCGCTGCCGCCGGTGGCCGGGCCGAGCACGGTGACGGTGTTGCCGTCACGCTGATAGCGAATGCCGGTGCCGCTGAGCATGGCCTTGAGCGACTCGTCATCCTGATAGCGGCCGTTGAGGGCGCTGGAGCGCAGGCCTTGCAGGCTTTCCGGGCTGTAGACGATTTGCAGGCTGGTCTGCTGACCGAGGGTTTGCAGGGCCTGGGCCAGCGGTTGGGCCGGAATGTTCAGGGTCCATTCCTGGGCCTGGACATACGGCGCTGCCGCGAGGGTCAGTGCCAGACCCAGGCCGCTACCGGCCAGGCGTGTGCGGGTCGCGCCGTGCATCAGCAGGGCTCGAGTCAGAGGGCGAAGCATGAAACGGGATGCGGACATGAGGTTAAGACCTTGGCAGGTATAGTTGTTAATGGTTCTTATTCATCTCATTAAGACGAGGAAGCCGCGGCAAACCGGAAAAGTTTTTTCTCCGGCCCGGTCGCGGCTGCCTCGATCAAGCGGTTTGCAGTTCGCTTCTGACCTTGCCGGCCTCCATGCGCACCAGTTGATCGGCGACGTCGAAGTAACGGTCGTCGTGGGAAATCACGATGATGGTCTTGCCCAGACGCTTGAGGTCGGGCAGCAGCTCTGTATAGAAGATCCGCCGGAAGGTCGGGTCCTGATCCGCCGCCCATTCATCGAACACCAGCACCGGCCGCTCTTCGAGCCAGGCGTTGACCAGTGCCAGGCGTTTGCGCTGACCGGTGGACAGGTCGGTGGTGCTGAAAGCGCCGTCGCGCACGCTGACCTTGTGCGCGATCTCCAGACGTTCGAGGTAGCGGGTGGCATCCTGCGGCACTTCACGATCGCCCTGAATCAGATCATCGAACAGGTAGTAGTCGGCGAAGATCGTCGTGAAGTTCTGCCGGTAATCGTCGCGGTTGACCGCAGTGATCGGCTTGTCGTTAACGCGAATTTCGCCCTCGGTCGGCGCGTACAGGCCCAGGAGCAATTTGATCAGCGTGGTTTTGCCGCAGCCGTTCTCACCGACGATAAACACAATGTCGCCCTGTTCGATACGCAGGTTCACCGGCCCGAGGCGGAACGGTTCGCTGCCTTCGACGGGCGGGAAGGCGTAGCGCACGTTGCGCAGTTCCAGGCTGTTGACGGCGGCTGGCTTGCTGCCCTGATCCTGCAGCAACAGGTGCGGCTCCGGGGAGGAGAACTGTTCGCTGAGTTCGGCGATGCGGCGGAAGGCAATCTGCGCGCGGCTGATGATCGGCAGGGTGCTGATCAGGTGCTCCAGCGGCCCCTTCATGTACAGCAGCACCAGAACGAAACCGCTCATCACCGCTTTGTCGGCACTCGGCCACAGCGATTGCAGGGCCAGGGCCATGCCGATGACGACGAAGAACAGCATCGAGCCAAACGACTTGGCGATGACGAAGGTGTTGATCGATCTGATCTGGGTGTCGCAGATTTTCTCGGCGGTTTTCTGGATGCCGGCGACGAACATGCGCTGGCGGCGCGGGCGGTGAATGCGTAGTTCCTTGGCGCCTTCGGCGATCGCGTTGTAATGCTTTTGCAGTTCGTCTTCGGAATCGCGGGCGGCGTAGAAACCGCGCATGCCCTTGGCCCGCGCAATCGCCTGGATGGTGGTGCCGATGGCGATGGCCACCAGCATCATCAGGAACATCGGCCACGACAGCATGGCCAGGTAGCCGAGACAGCCAAGGGTCACGGTCATCGAAATCGCCAGGGGCGCGAAGGCGAAGGCGAAGTCGCTGATGGTGTCGACGTCGTGGGTCAGCACCGGAATCAGGCGATGGCTGCGATAGCGTTCGATCTGGTCGATCGGCGCCGACAGGACTTTCTCCCCCAGCTCTTTGCGCAGTTTGGCGATGATGTGCTGGCCGACGTAGTTGGTGCCGATGTCCGACAGGATCGTGGTCAGCAGGGCCAGGGCACAGAGGCCGGCGAAGATCATCACCACGGTGCGGGTCAGGCCGTCATCGGAATGCAGGGCGTTGTTGATGGTCGCCAGCAGCACAGTGACGCTCAGGCCGCCGAGCATGCCGAGCACGATGGACGCCGAGACGATCAGGCGGAAGGGCTTGAGCAGGGCGAACAATTCGTTGATCGCCCCACGCGTAGGCTTGGTCATGGAGGATTCCTGCTTCGATGCGGAGGGAGTGCCGGTACTTAAGGAAAACGAATGGTCGCGGAGTTTCTTTAACCGAGCGCAGGCGTGGCTGCGCTCGTCGAGGGCAGTGTCAGAGGTCGCGTACTACGCGAAAGCCCAGCCAGTCGCCCTTGCTGGTCGGCCAGCTGCTGTTGCGGTTGCCCGAGCGCGAGAAGATCGGCGCCTCGCCCCAATCGTTGCCGCGCATGACCTGGCGTTCGCAATTTTCCTGGGTCCATGGGCGACCGTCGGCGGGCACGCCGGAGTAGTCCGGGTGGTAGCAGTCGGCGGTCCATTCGTAGACGTTGCCGTGGGCGTCGAACACGCCAAACGCATTGGCCGGGAAGGTGCCGGCCGGCGAGGTGAAGTTGTAGCCGTCGGCCGCGCCGTAGGTGTTGGCGTGCTTGGAAATCTGGTAATCCTTGCCCTCATCGAACGGGAAGGGGAAAGGCCCGGTGCTGCCGCCACGCGCGGCGTATTCGCGGATCGATTCGCTTTGCAGGCGATAGGCGTGCCCGGTCTTTTTCGACAGCCAGTCGATGTAGCCCTGGGCTTCGGCGACGTTCATGCACACCGCCGGATCGCGGGGCGTCTGTTTGAATTCCGGCTTGCCGGCGGTGCAACGGCGGCCCGGGCGATCATCGAAGTCGTAGGGCTTGTTGCCGGTCTCGCGGACATAGGCGTCCCATTCGCCCACCAGCACCTGCGAGCGGCTGATAGCGAACGGTTTGCTGAACGTCACAGTGTGCAGCGGGCCTTCGTCGGGTTGGCGGCCGACTTCATCATCCGGCGTGCCCATGGTGTAGCTGCCGGTCGGCAGCACGACCATTTCCGGGCAGTCCTTGCAATCCTTGAACACTTTGCCCGCAGCAGGCGCGGTCGCTGCCAGCGCGCTGCCGGGCAACAGCGCAGCGCAGAGGGCGCTTAGCGCCAGTGCGGGCAGGGCTTTGGAGAGGAGTGACGCGTGAGGCTTTTTCATGGGTCGTCTCTTTGAAAGGAAAACGGCAGTCGAGGATCAGGCAAGCAGCTTTTTGCCGAGGATGTCCATGAAGCGATCCACTTCGGCTTCACTGTTGAGCAAGCCCGGCGCGGTGCGAATCACCGGCCCGACATCGCGGCTGACCGCGTCGCAGATCACCCGGTTCTGCATCAGCCAGGCAGCTACTTCATCGCTGTCCTGGCCCTTGATCCGGAAGAAGGTGAAACCGGCGGAGAACTGCGAGGCGAGCGGGGTGACCAATTCGATGTTGCGGTGCTCCTGCAAGCGTTGCTTGAGGTAGCTGTTGAGCTGATGAATGCGCGTCTGCACCTCGGCTTTGCCCAGCTGCAGGTGCAACTTGAAGGCTTCGTCCAGCGCCCAGCGATGCTCGAAGGCGTGGTAGCCGCCCGGGGTCATGATGGTCGAGAAGGCCGTGGCCTCGGAGAAGGTCGGCACGCTGGGGCTGACGTATTTCAGTTCTTCGGTGCGGCTGCAGACGATGCCGGTGCCGCGCGGGCCGAACATCCACTTGTGCGTGCCGGCGATGAAAAAGTCGCAGTTCATCTGCGGGAAACTCAAGTCGTCGACGCCAAAACCGTGCACGCCATCAACCACGTAGATCAGTCGATCCTGGTCCTCGCGCTGACGGTTGTGCTCATCGACCAGCCGCGAAATCTCGCTGATCGGCAGCTTCACGCCGCTGCCCGAATGCACCCAGGTCATGCCCAGCACGCGGGTCTCGGGGCGGATATTGCGATTGATCGTGTCGAGCACCTGATCCAGAGAAATGCTCTGCGGGTTTTCGAACAGGGTGAGTTTGCGCACGCGCGTGCCGTCACGCCGGCTGCGGAAATCGAGAATGTTGCGCGTCGAGTAGTGCTCGTGAACCGTGGTGAGAATTTCCTGATCCGCGCGCACCTGCACACTGCCGTAGATCATCGCCAGGCCTTCGGTGGTGCTGCCGGTCAGGGCGATCTGCGCCGGTTTGGCTTGCAGGTACTGGCCGGCCCAGTGGCGCACATTTTCTTCGCGCTTCTCGGTGACGCCCAGATCCCAGTCCATCGCCAGACCCGGATTCAGATCCAGCGCCGCGCGATGGCGTTCGATCGCTTCGCGCACCGGTTTGGGGTGCGAGGTGACGAGGAAATTGGCGAAGTGGATGGCTTGGGGATCCTGATCGAACAACTGACGCAACTGCGCCCATTTGTCCCGCGACGCAGTCGGCGCGGCAGCGATGGCCGCCGGTGCAGTCAGGCTGGCGCCCAGGGGCAGGGCGGCGGCGAGCAGGCCGGCCTGCTTGAGAAAAGTGCGACGATCGGTCATGGCCGGGCCACCTCCTGGCGTGCCGCCAGCGCCGGTTTCGCGGCTTTTTGCACCTGATCCCAGACGCGCATGAAGTTGCCGCCCCAGAGCTTGGCGATATCCGCTTCGGAGTAGCCGCGCTGCAGCAGTTCGGCGGTGACGTTGCGAATCTCGCCGACGTTTTCCCAGCCCTTGATGCCGCCGCCGTCGTTGAAGTCCGAGGCGATGCCGACGTGGTCGATACCGATCTTGCGCACTGTGTAATCGATGGCGTCGCCGAAGTCCTTGAGGGTGGCTTTCGGTTCTTCTTCGAGGATCGCGTAGAGGCCGCTGGCGTACTGGCCGAGCTTCTGCTCCGACCAGGCGGTGATGATCGGATCGCCGGGCATCAGCGCCATGGCGAGGTTGGGCAGTGGCGGCAGATCGAAGCGCGCACGCAACCCATTGAGTTTGTCCTGCGTGCCCTGGGTCAGCGGTTTCAGGTACTGCGAGAAGGCGACCACTTGCACCACGCCGCCACTGTTCTTGATCAGTTGCAGCTCTTTATCGCTGAGGTTGCGCGGGATATCCACTGCCGCCCTTGGCGCCGAGTGCGAGGCCACCAGCGGTGTGCGGCTCAGTTCGGCGACTTGCTCGAGGGCCTTGGTCGACATCTGCGACACGTCGATGATCACGCCCAGATCGTTCAAGCGCTGCACCGCTTGTTTGCCGATATCCGACAGACCATTGAGGGCATCGGGCGAATCATTGAAAAACGGTAGCGGCCGCGACGAGTCGGCCCAGCTGTTGTTGCCGATGTAACTGAAACCGAACATGCGCATGCCGCGCCCGGCCCACAGGTCGAGTTTGCTCAGGTCATTGCCCAGCGGGTAGGCGTTGAGCATGCTGATGAAAATCGCAAACTTGCCTTCGCCGTGCAGGCGGCGGAAATCATCTGGCGTGTAGGCGATGCCGGCCTGATTGGGGAAGTCGCGGACGATCCCGGAAATGATCTTGTAGCGCACCTCCTGCTGATTGCGCGCTTCTTCGACAAAACCCTCGGTGGGACGGTGCGGGGCGTTCGGGCCGTTCCACATTTCCGGCCAGCCGAATACCGTCAGCGCCGCACCGGACAAGCGTCCGCGATTGGCCTTGATGAGGTCGAACTGGCCCGAGCCATCCTTGTCGGCTTCGTGGTCGTGGCTGCCGAAACTCAGCGGCACGGTGATGTGGCTGTCGAACGACAGCAGGCGATCCTGCAACTCGCTCGCCTGTTTCATCACTTTCACCGGGTAGCCGGGGTTGTTCAGGTAATCCCAGGCCAGAAATCCTGCGCCGGCACTGATCGCCAGGGCCAGCGGCAGGCCGATGAATAGAGCCTTTTTCCAACGCGGTTTTGTCATTGCCATCTCATTCAGTTCGCCGTCGAGGTACAGGCGCAGGGGCCTTTGCTATCTGGGAAGAACGAGTGGCTGCAGGGCTAATTTAGGCGCGCGTTACAAATGCCCGGCAGCGGCGCATGGATGTTTTGCCGGCAGCGTAAATTTCCCCGCCGAGCAAACGTTCTAGCTTGGATAAAGCCTGCTTCATGGCTGACACAGGTAGGGCAATGACGATCTCTCGACGCTGGTTCATGGCGGGCATGGCACTTACGGGCGCCGCGCTGCCTGCCGCTTTTTATGCACATCGTGAACTGACCCGCGAGGAGTTTCCGATCACCCCGGGCGAAGCCACGGTCGATCTGGCGGACACCGCCGGGCAGCAGCTGGCGGACAATTTGCGCGGGGTCTGGGACATTCGCTTTACCGGTGCGGCAGCGGGGCTTGATGGTTTGCCAGCGCAAGGCCTGGAGCTGTTTCTCGACATTGCCCATCGTGGGCGCGGCCTGCGTGGTTATCTCGACACCGGGACCAATCTGCGTGCCGAGGGGCCTGCGCGTTATCAAGTGATCGGCGATCTGGCACCGGGCAACGGCGCCGAGATGTATTGGCGCCTGCTGCGCACCGATGCGCCGCTGGCGCCGCCGGTGTATGAATTCAAAGTCAAACTGGATGAGGTCTGGGCGGCGTTCGGCAATGCCGGCAGCGCCACGTTCACCGGGCAAGTGCTGCGTCTGGACCGGCCGTTGGCGTGGCCCGAGCTGGACAATCAGTTCATCGCTATCAAGCGGCGTTTTCCCGAGGCCCGTGAACGCACCGGGCTTAATCCGCAACTGTTGGCCTGGCTGGTGGCGCCCGAACATCGTTTGTTCCATCAGCTCTGGCACGCCACTCGCGACAAGTGGCACAAGCTCTCGGAGAAAAAACGCGAAGCGCTACGCGGCATCGGCTGGCAGCCCGGGCCGCGTGACAAGGAGCGCGACGCTCGTGGGCCAAGCAAGGATCGCAATGGCTCGGGCGTGGACTTTTTCTTTATGCACCGGCACATGCTCGGCATCGCTCGGTCGATGCAGGATTTGCCTTCCTGGCCGTCGTTCCCGCAGCCGCAGCCTGAGCTGGAACGCGACCGACAGGGCTTCGCGCGTTATTTCGACAATCACGACGGTAATTCACTGCCGCCAACCTGGCTGGCCGAGGGCGATGACGAGTACACCAAGTGGGTCAGCGACATCAAGGCGGCGGAGACTTTCCAGAGCAATTTCCTGGTCTGGGAATCGCAGTACCGCGACCCGCGTTATTTGTCGAAATTGACCCTTGGCCAGTTCGGTTCCGAAGTGGAACTGGGCCTGCACGACTGGCTGCACATGCGCTGGGCTTCGGTGGCGCGCGATCCGTCCAACGACATTCCGGTGCCGATGGCGCGCGATCAGGCGGATTTCGCCGCGCGCTGGTATGCGCCGGAAAACGACTTTCTCGGTGATCCGTTTTCCTCCCACGTGAACCCGGTGTTCTGGCGCTTTCACGGCTGGATCGATGATCGCCTGGAAGACTGGTTCCGCGCCCATGAACGTTTTCATCCGGGCGAAGTGAGCCGTCTGGAAGTCAACGGCGTGCCGTGGTTTGCGCCGGGACGCTGGGTGGAAGTCGCCGACCCCTGGCTCGGCCCCGACACCCACGGCTGCAGCACCGTGCCCGGCCTGCAGGTCGGGCGCTCGGTGGAGATGGACCCGGAAACCATGAAACTGGCGCTGCGTATCACTTTTGGCGACGAAGACAACATGACCGAACTGTTCCGCAAAGTGCCACAGCGCCCCTGGTATGCGCGGCACCTGAAGGTCAAGGGCCGACAGCTCTAGATTGGTTCAAACACACACTCTCTCTGAATAGTTCGCAATCCACTTGTGGGAGCGAGCCTGCTCGCGAATACGGTGTGTCATTCAGATGCATCAGTGCCTGACAGGACCCCTTCGCGAGCAAGCTCGCTCCCACATGGGCCTTGTTCGTGGCGGAGACTCAGGTCCAATCCGAATTCCATTTGTGGGAGTGAGCCTGCTCGCGAATGCGGGGTGTCATTCAGATGCATCAGTGCCTGACAGGACCTCTTCGCGAGCAAGCTCGCTCCCACATCGGGCCTTGTTCGTGGCGGAGATTTCCGTCCAAACCGAATTCCATTTGTGGGAGCGAGCCTGCTCGCGAATGCGGTGTGTCATTCAGATGCATCAGTGCCTGACAGGACCTCTTCGCGAGCAAGCTCGCTCCCACATGGGCATTGGTTGTGCGGAAAATTTCGGTCCAATCCGAATTCCATTTGTGGGAGCGAGCCTGCTCGCGAATGCGGGGTGTCATTCAGATGCATCAGTGCCTGACAGGACCTCTTCGCGAGCAGGCTCGCTCCCACAGGGAGCCTTGATCGTGCCGGAGATTTCGGTCCAAACCGAATTCCATTTGTGGGAGTGAGCCTGCTCGCGAATGCGGTGTCTCATTCAGATGCATCAGTGCCTGACAGGACCTCTTCGCGAGCAGGCTCGCTCCCACATCGGGCATTGGTTGTGCGGAAAATTTCGGTCCAATCCG